>JALYIA010000140.1 GCA_030776065.1 Acidobacteriota bacterium | reverse complement strand
ACGGGCACCCGGTCTGTCCCCTCGCCCCGCGAGGACGCACACCAAACATGGACGCGTAGCTCAGTTGGTAGAGCATTCGACTCTTAATCGACTGGTCGTAGGTTCGATCCCTACCGCGTCCACCATTACTTTCAATCACATACACCATATTTGGCGCACGGAATACGCAATCTTGTTTGGCCTTGTATCGTTGCGGTTGTCGGTCGATATTGTTGAACGTTGGGCACACTTCGGGCACACTCCTGCTGTTTCGGGTCCGCAAACACAAAAAGCCGCCCCTCTCTTCCCCGGTGGTCTGGAGGAGAGAGGGGCGGCCAAAACGAACCAAAGAGCATTACCGGAAGAAATGAGGCGCGCGATGCCCGAATGGACGAAGGCGACCTGCCCCGATGGATGTAAGAACTATCCGTCCGTGAAGCCATCGAGTGAGGTGGGCGATCTCGACTATACGGGAGAGCGCCGAAGCTGCCCAAAGTGCGGAGAGGTAACGCTTGGTGAATGGAACGATTGGTTTTGTAGCCTGTGCGGTAAGACAACGCGGCGTGGTGCAGTGAACTGGCTCCACGTGTCGGTTTCACATATCAACTGCCCAAGAAAGGCGGAGGTACCCAGTCCCTGGATTCAGTACACGGCATCCCCAGAGGAATATGAAGAACTTCATCGCTGGGTAAAGATCCAGACTAATCCGCTGTGTCGCGGCTTCTATGTGCTCTCTTTCTATGATCGTGAGTGGTCGCTTCTGGGGATGCTTCCCTCGTTCGGAATCACACGGCATTACCAGCGCGCAGGAGCAGCGCCAAGCTTTGAGATCTTCAGCGGATTCCTTCGTGGCGCTTCAGTCGCCGCGCGATCACGCTAGGGTGCGTGCCGGTGCTGGACCAGGGTAACCTGTTTGCGATGTTGGGAGGTGCGATATGAGCGGACGATGCAAAGACTGCCGCAGATGGGAAGTCCCATCGCCGTACGATCTCGGCTTTGGAACGTGCGCCATAGCGATTAGCCATGATGGGCGTCCGCTTGATGCAGGAACGCTGGCCTACGCGGCTGACTTAGAGTCTTACGCCGCAGAGCTAAAGACTATGCCAGATTTCGGGTGTGTGCAGTTTGCCAATAAATATGATCGCGAGGAGCCTACCGATGTCCAATGAGAAAACAACGGCAGCGAGTTTAGCGCACGGTCACGGCACCGGAGACGGCCAGGGCTCCTTTGCCGACAGGGCCTGTCGTGGATCCGCTGATCGTTGCCCCGGTTACCTGGTATGAGGCCGGCCAGTTCACTGCAGCGCTTTGTACGTTCACGGTCTCAAACTGGCCCAGGGTAAAGCTGGTCAGGCAGGCTTGGAGCTGGGCATATGGCAGCCAGCGCGAATCGGGAGTTCCGACCAGGTAGCCGGTAGAGCCATTGTCCGCGTTGATGATGCCGTGGCGCTGCAACGCCTGAAAAATGATGTGAGTCTGGGGATAGGTGGAACACGCAGTTGGCTCCGCGACCGAAAGCGGCAGTCGAAGCCATTGACCCATGGGATTCAGCTGCGCGCCAAGGACGCACGGGGAGCCGTTGCACGTAGTCGGCGGGCTGGCCTGCGAGATGAGTTTATTCCCGGTGGGATCGACATAGCCGCCCGAGTAGGTGTTGCCCCCAAGACCGGCTTGCACCGTTGCTGGCCACATGTGATAGCCGAGGGTGTTGCCCAGCGTAAAGCGGATGGGGTGCAGGACCGCGCCGCACTCGTGGCCCACGCCCATGGCCGCGCACGATCCAGCAACCTCGTCGTAGTTGAGCAGCGTGGCGGCAAGGGACATACCGGCGGCGTCCACCCCGGATTGACCGTTGGCCCTCCCGTAGGTATGGCTGTTGATGTCGAAGCTGGCTTCGCCTGCGGTGACTCCGAACCCACTGCACCCGAGATGCCAGCCGGTATAGGACGGATAGTCCGGGTATGCCTGGTAGGTTTCGAAGAGTGCGGGGGTTGATCCCGTCACAACCGTCAAGATGTGATTGTCCGCTGTGTATGTGTCGAGCGTAGGGTATCCCACCGAATTGTAGTTCCCCTCGATCGCGGCATCGCAGGGTATCTGGGCAGTCGTGTCCTGCACATAAAAGACGCCAGGCTCCGGCGTGAGCGGCAGAGCAGGTGTGGTTGGCCCAACCGTGTTGATGGGGATGCCGCCCGACTCGGTCGATTGCCCAAACAGCGGGCGGAGATGGGCGCCGGCGTATGCGCTGTAGATTGCCGCGTACGCGGGGGCAGTATCGGCGGGAAGAGTTGAGACGTCGAGATGATAGATGCTGTCCGAGGGAAAGAGCTGGACGCCGCCGAAGCTGTTATCGCCGGCTACCGTAAAGGTGATTAGTTGGCTGGTCGTCCCGCCTCCCGTATCCGCGGCCTGAAGCAGTGTGCTGTAGACACCTTGCCCGCGCACGACGTCCCCGGTCGAGGTGATGGCACCGGTAGAAGCATTGATGAACATGCCCTCCGGCAGAGAGTCATGGATGGGGACTCCCCCCGAAGTGCCGTGCGGTCCGAAGACGGAGTAGGAGTAGGTGCCGTTGCCGCCCGCCGCCGCAATGGTGCAGCCCGCATAGGTAGTCAACTGCTTTGCGTCGGGGCAGGTGGTGGTAGCGATGGAGAGCGCCGTGGCAACGACAGTGAGATGGGTTGTGGCGGTTGCCGTCTGTGGAGTGCCTTCCGAGTCCGTCACCCTAAGCGTCAAGGCTGTACCCGAGGCCGTAGCTGTGGGGTTGCCGGCGATGCAGTTGTTGACGATGGAGACCCCCCCCGGGAGCAATCCGGAGGCGACAGAAAGCGTGTACGGCTGGATGCCACCGTTCATCACAGGGCAGTAGGTATACGCCGAACCAAGGACGGCTTCCGGCATCGGATCAGCCGCGGTAATGCTCAAAGGCCCAGGGGCAAGCGTCGAATAAAACGTGGCGATGTTGGCCCCCGCCGCCTGGCCTCCGCTGCCGTCGACCGTCGAGGTCCATGTAGGGTTTTGCGCGGCCGCGGCCGTCTGAATCTGATAGGCCGTTGCAATCCCGCCAGTCTGATAGTCACTGTACGCGAGCTGATCCTCCAGCGTAAACGGCGTACTGATAGAGACCGGCCCCGCTGCGTTGCCGAAGGAGAGGCACGCCGCCACCAGTTCATCGGCGTTCGATGGCGTCACACTGCCCGTGGTCATAGGCGTGTTCTTGTAGGAGTTCGAGTTCGTCTGGTCCGGACCCGAGGCCACCCCGGAGAAGGCCAATACCGCCAGGTTGCCATTCGGGATCGTAAACGTGTGCGCTGCGCTGGTGATTGGCGCAACGGATATCCACATGCGATTGGTGCTGTAGTACGAGTAGACGAGATTTACCAGTGTCCAGGTATTGCCCGCCGAGTCAACCGGCGCGTTGTTGTTGCCGGAGTTGCCCGCAAAGCAGGCGATCAGCAGCGTCGATCCGGTGGTGGAGATCGGCGCGCTTGTAGAGCTCGACCCCGTGCTGTGCAGGGTGACGTGGTTGACGAGGGCGATCTGGGCGGGAAGCGGTGCGGCGAGCGCAAGGAGGCACAGGAGCCGGAAGAGAGTGCGATACATGGAAGGGCTCCTTTAGAAGGTCGAGATGGCGGTGCGCTTCCAGGTATTGGCCGCGGTGCACAGGTACAGATAGCTGGCGTCGTACTTGATCTGCGGGGGCACGCAGACGTCGCTTGAGGTCGCGGGCGTGGCGCCGGTAGCCGTCGGGACCGGCAGATAGGCACCCGACGCAGCGGAAGCCTGGGAGAGCTGCAGCAGGCCGGCCTTGACGCAGAGCGCGACGGAGCCGGCGGTCGTCTGGACGGGGCATGTGGAGTCGCCGCCGCTGCCGGTGGGCAGGATGACCTGGCCGTTGTTCACCGTATCGTTCACGGTCACGCTGGGGGCGATCACGCCCTCGCTGAAGGTGTAGGTGGTTCCGTTATCGACCGCGTGGCCGCCCGCGAAGGTGCCCGGCGTGGAGCCAACGATCTGGGTCGTGCCCGCGCTGCCCACGGAACTTGCGGTGCCTGTGCAGTTGAACGTGAACGTACTGCCGCTGAGGCTGAAGCACGGGCCCGCGAACGTCACCGTACCGTGCACGCCGTTGATGCCGAGGATCGGCACCACCGTCTGGCCCGTGCCGCCGTTTACGGGCTGCAGTGTGCCAGTGACCTGGCGCTGCATGTTGATCTTGGTCTGGGCGGGAAGCACGGCGGAGCCCGCCAGCATGGCGAGCGCGAGGAGAACGTTGCGCATAGGGAAGGACCTCAGCGGGGCCACTGAGGGCCCCCGCTCGATTGGTTCTGGGTGGAGATTGCGGGATTCGATCGCCTACACTGGAGTCAGCATCGGCTGATGGAAGAGGGAATGAAAACAATGACGCAACGGTGTTCCACTGCGGATCGAAACTGGTCGTGGTGGACGACTCAGACCCGAACCGCGGCAAACTTCCCGTGCACTAGGGTTGGTTATCGATGCGTCCAAGTCCCGCTGGGGCAGTAGTACAAATACCCGTCCGAAGCTGGTATTGAACCGACCGTACCAACCGTGCATGCGCCTGAGGGAGGCGCGGCGACCACGCCATAATCCCCCAAATAGAGCCCGTGAGTGATCCCGAGGTTCGTCGCGCCCCCGTTCCCTAAGATCGTGAAGTTCGGACCCGCAGCGGTTAAGCTTCCATCGCCGCCCTGCGTCAGAGAACTATACGTGCTGATCGCCCAGGCACCACTGACGCAGTGGTAGATGGCTCCAGTGGACGTAAGGACTGCGCCAGCAGAACTGGTGGAACAGGCACCAGACGGTGCGCTCGCAACAATCCCAAGATCCCCCAGATAGAGCCCGTGAGTAATCCCAAAATTCGTAGCACCACCATTCCCGCTGATCGTGGCGTTTGACCCTAGCAGAGTGATACCCCCATCTGCAGCCCAGGTGAAAATCTTCACCCACGCCGTGCCGTTGCACTGACTGAATGCCTTGTCTGCGGTTATCTCAACAAGACCCGAAGTAGTGCAGGACCCTGTCGGTGCAGCTGCGGGGAAATCAATGCCTCCGCTATCAACACCTGCAGCGCCACCCGCAAGGTAGAGGTTCGTTGTGAGGCCCAGAGCATTGGCACCCATGTTGTGAGCGGCGGTGAAGTTAGGGCCATTGACCGTAACGTTGCCAGAACTGTCCATACCCAACACGGGAAGAGCACCTGGGAGCGCGGATTGATAGATGCCGAAAGGCAGTCCGAGCGTGTAGAAGTAATCGGTTCCGGGGAAACTGGGAGCGCCGGGGTTGGACCAACCAAAACTCATCTTCGCCGCACCCGTGAGGTCATACGCGTTGTATGCGGAGAACCCGGAGTTGGAAGTGTTCTCAATTCCCAGAACGTTGTTTCCCGAGTTGGAAATGACCAGCCGTGACTCACCGGTGGCAGTCCCCGTCGGCTGCCCAAACTGATCTACGATTGCAAGCCCAGGAGAGACCAGAAACGGGTACGGAAACAGCCGCTGCGCTGCGACGTATCCCTGGGGTGATTCCATATTCGGCTGCGTTCCGGGAGTCGAATGGTCTCTTTGGATATACTCAGCCGTTCCACTCGCATTTAGTGCGGAGCCATTTCGCAAATCTGTGAATAGCTGCTTTACCTGTGTAGGGTGCTTCAGGCCAAGCGCGACCGCATAACCCTGGATGAAGTGCGACCAGAAACCACACTGATATCCGCCGCCGCAGGCAGTGTCGCCGGTGTACGGTGGGCCACCGCCAGCCGGGATCGTGCCTGTTGTCGTCCAGTTCGCGGGAGCTTCCGCAACATAGCCGTCCAGGGTGTCTGTGGCGTAATTCGTATAGAGGTAGTCGCTGATTTGCCCGGCCTGCGTCCCACTGATGATGTTGAAGAACACCGCCATGGAACTCGCTTCAAGGTCAGGCTGGTCACTGTTCTGTCCGGTAGAAGCCTTCAGCATCCCATTTCCGAGGGTGAACGTGGCGATTAGCCCAGACCTGACCGTGGCATAGTCATTGTTGAAGTAGCTTGCGTTTGTGGAATCGCCGGCTGCCGCTGCCATCACACCCATAATCTGATCGACGTGTGCCAGGTAGACCGAGGCGCAGGCATCGTCCCCCGTCTTCCGCACAATCTCCTGAAACAGCGTGCAGGCGACATATTCGTTACCTGCAACCACTGTGGGGAGGTGCGTGGAGTTGTTGCGGGGAAAGTACAGCAACGCGGCTTTTACACCCGCCACATAGGTTCGGTAGAGCGATAGATCGCCGGTCTTCTGGTAGTAGAGATAGAGCAACTGCGGCAGATGAATCCATCCGTCTCCAGCTGCATATGCCAGGTGAAGATCCGCTCCTGAGTAAAATAGCGTGGTTGCGTTGTCCGCGTATACCGCTGCTGGGATTTCGCCATGGCTGTTTCGGAGGGCCATAAACTTCACGATCACATTTGCGATCTGGGCTGCCGTGAAGTATTCAGGGCGCGCGATCGCCGTGCGCGTAAAGTCGCCGATGAACTGGCCTTGCGAAGCATAAATCGGTCCGGCTGACCAGTAGTCTGTGCCGTCCGGCCAGAAATAGTGGTTCTGCGCGATTGCGCTGTTGGCAACAGCAGTAAACGGGGAGACGCTGGTGGCGGGGAGCGTGGACGCGACGGACTGGTAGTCCTTGTCGCCCACGGCGATCTGCCCCTTGGCGCCGAGTACCGCAGTCTGGGCGCCAGCCGCCGCCGTAAATCCGAGGAGCAGAGCGGCGACGAAACTATGAAAGGCCTTGCGCATAAAGTACGTCTCCTGATTGCGGGACCGAGCCCGATGTGAAGGTGATCGTGGTTCCGGAAAGGGTGTAGTCGATGCCCGGGAGTTGCATCACGCGGTTGCGGGAGAGGACGAGCATCGTGGGCGCGCTGCCCGAGAGCGTGAAGCTGGCGTTCGAGCCGTCGATCGAGCCGATCGGAGAGCTCGCAAACGGTGTGCCCGCGCTGCCGCCGCCCGATCCGGTGCCGGTCGAGATCTTTGCGGCGATGACGTCGGTGGACGCCGGGGGCGGCGTAAAGGTCACGGTCGAGCCGGAGAGCGTGTAGTCGATGCCGGGCGTCTGGTATAGACCGCTGAGGAAGAGGTCGAGATTGTCTGCGGCGGGAGGAGCCTGGGCAAGGGTGAACACCGCGTTGGTGCCGTCCAGCGTCCCGCTGACCGCGACGGAGCTGACGGTGAACCCCGACGTCCCCGGCGGTCCGGGCGCGCCCTGAATGATCGTGACCAGCGCGGGCTGGACCGGCACATAGGTATCGAGGGACCAGCTGGCGCCGCTTGGCTGCGCGAGGCCGTAGCCGGGGCCCTGCACCGTCTCATTGGTGTCGTCAGTGACGGTGATGCGATAGCAGATGTTGGCGGGCGTAGTGAGCGAGGTGTCGGCTACCTGCGGAGTATTGCCGAAGAGATCCGTGGTGATGGAGCCGTTGACCACAAGAAAGGTCACGGGCTTGCTAAGGATCATTCCGCCGCCGCCCGCGACGGCCGACACCGCTTCGCCGTGGTTGTTGGTGGGGAAGAACGTGACGCGGCCGGAGCTGAGGAGACGCCCGGTGCTGTCCTGAATCTTCGCGGCCGTGATGAGGGTGTAACCGGGCATAGGCAGTTTCCTGGCGGAGACGGGGGGGGTGGAGCCCTGAAGGTTGGGGGGGAGTTCGGAGGTTGCGCGAGAGAGAGCTGCCGGCGACTAGATCTTCACGGCCCAGGACGTGCCGTTGCAGAAGCTGGCGTGGCCATCCTGCGAGAAGGCCCAGCCCACCGTGCTGCAGGAGCCGGTCGGAGCCGTCGCGGGACCCTGGTAGAGCGTGCTGCTGGTGGTGTTGCTGTAGAGGGTGTTCAAGTGCAGGTTTCCGTCGGGCGCGACGGATCCGCGTGAAGGATCAAGCGATCCCAGCGCCGCATCCGCGAACGGGTAGACGTTGATCATGCCCAGGTTCATCCCACCGCGTTTGTCGAACTGGAAGTACGCCGCCCGGATCGAGCCTCCGCCGTTGTTGTCGAACCGCCACTGGTAGGGATTCGCGCTTCCGATCCCGCAGTAGTTCAGTAGGGAGTCGGGCAGATCGAAGACGTTCACGCACGTCTGGCCGGTGTTCCACTGGCCCACCTTAACGATGGCGTTCTGCGGCATGATGGAGGCTTCCATGTGGTTCCGGAAGTAGCCATATGGGCCGCGCAGACCGATACCATAGGCCGCTCGCGCCGGCAGAAAGTGCTTGCCCCCGCATGCCCCGGACAGGAAGCAATTGGAAAATCCGTTCTCCGCCTCGTAGGCTTGGGCGGGTCCGGACGAGCCGTATCCCCCGATGTAGCTGAACACCCCGGTGAGCGAGGCGGCGCCGGTGCTCTGCGCGTTCATGTTCGTGATGGACCACAGCCCGACGTGGTTCTGGCTGGGGAAGTCCGGCTGCTCCGTGATCTGCCCTGGAACCCATGTCCCGAGGTTCGGCTCCAACTGGATCTGCGGCGGCATCTCGAAGCTGAGAAGGTTGGAGATGCGGGCGCCGACGAACAGCGTGACCGCGGAATCGGGTCCGCCATCTGTCGTCTCCGGATCGCCTCCGGCCCCGGTGGGTATGTCGCCGCTGTTTTCGCCGTAAGAGGGGAACAGATAGATCAGGTGCGATGAATCGAGTGCTCCAACCACGGGCCACGTCGTCCTGTGCTGCCCGCTGGATGCCGCGTAGATGGCGTCTTCGGAGAGAAAGCGGCCCTCGGGCCCACCCTTCCAGATCGAGATGTTTCCGTTCGCGTACGCCAGCGGCAGAGTTACGGTCTGGGAGCCGGCCGATCCGGAGACACTCGTGATGGTCGTCTGCTCGTAGTGCTCGGAACCGCCGACGGTCACATGGTCGCCGGCGGCGAACGTCCCCGAACCGGTGGAGATGGTGAAGGTCTGCGCGACCGGCGCGTTGGGATTCGTATGAGGGTTCAGATTAACCGCGGTGGCGCATCCCCAGGCTGTCGTGACCGGCAGCGAGCCGGGGGTTACAGGGAGCACCCGGAGCCAGGTCGCGCAACCAGGAGAAAACGGCCCGCTCGGGCCCACCAGGTTGGTTGTGATCGGGGCATCCGTCACGTCCAGCAGGAAGCCACCCGCCATCATGCGCTTGCAGGCATCGCCGCCGCCCGACCCGGTGTAGCATCCGGTGGGAGAGCCGGTGAACGTGGGAGCCTGCGATCCAGTGCCCCCTGTCGCGATGGTCCACCGCGGGTAGCTTACAGGGCTGCCGCCCGAGAGGAAGAGTCCGTTGTACCCCTGATCGGAGTGCTCGGAGACGCCGCTCCGGCCATAGGCGTTGATGTTGAGTGGCAGGTAGTCGCCGGTTGCGACCTTGCTGGAGTTCACATACAGGTCGTTCGTGATGCTCGCCGAAGCGAAGATGCTGTTGACCGAGTAGCCAACGGCCGTCCTTGCGTGATCCCCTGCGTCGCCTACTCCTGGACCTAGCTGGGTGAGAAATATGGCATGTCCCGTGCTTCCGGAATCGTCCCTGGCCCAGGCGGAGTCGTTGACATTGACAATGGAGCACGCAAGCCCGCCGGGCCTGCCGAAGTTGGTGCAGGTCGAGGGGCTGCCGGAGAGGTACTGCGAGGTGGAGACCAGCGAAGTAGCGAAGACCTGGTTAGCGATCGTGGTGCCCAGCCCGGGCGGCGACGCGAAGTTGGCCGACCCACTGCCCGAGGCTGGCGTGTCGTAGCGGAACATCGTCCGCCCATCCAGCACACCCGTCACCGCGGTCGAGTTCGCCGTCACCGTCGCAATCGGGATATCCGATCCGCTGAACGGCGCGGATTTCGTCGCGGGAACGCAGCCCGAGGCTGTGTTCAGGTAGATGTACGTGGATCCCGAAGCCGAGATCGCCAGCGCTCCCCCCGCATACGGAACCATGGTGCCGTTGCAGAAGACACTCCCCGAGGAGACCCGGACGTGGAGGCCGACGCCGGGCGTGACCCAGTAGCCGGGCGACATTCCGTTTACGTACTTCGCGTTGATCGCGGCCACCGGCGCAGTCGTCGTCTGCAGCTGCTGGGCGAGGGCGGGACGGAGCACCGCCGGGAGCAGCAGGAGGAGCACAAACGGCAGCAGGTATCGTTTATCCATTTGCGGGGACCCAGGCCTTCAGGTTTGCGGTCAGGCCGTCGTCGGAGGCCGTCAGGTAGTAGTTGGTGGCGTCGTAGCCGGGAGTCTGGAACCAGATGAAACCAGGTGTCGTCATCTCGATCACGGTCGCGACCGGCTGATTCCCAAGCCCATGGGCCAGTGTGAAGTTGCCAGCCGTAGTGGCAGGAACCGTAAGCGCATGCAGCGTAGGCCCCGCGGTGCCGCCGCCGCCCTGCGGGGTCCCTCCACCCCCACCGCTCCCCCCCGGGCCGCCCGTGGGAATCAGCGGGTTGTTCGGCACGTAGGTATCGAGCGACCAGGTTGTGCCCGTGGGCTGCACCAGCCGATAGCCCGGCCCCTGTAACTCGCGGCCCGACGCATCCACGATCGAGATGCGGTAGGCGATGTTTGCCGGCGCGGTGAGCGCAGTGTCGGCGAGCCTCGGGGGCTGGCCATAGAGATCCGTGGTCAGCGCCCCGTTCGACACCAGAAACGTGACAGGCAGGTCCAGGATGGGCCCGTGAAACCCGCCCGAGATCGCGGAGACCTCGCCGCCTTCCGAGTTGACGGGGACACAGATGACCCGGCCGGATACGAGGAAGTTCCCGGACCCGTCCTGAATCCGGCTCGCGGTGATGGTGGTGAATCCGGCCATTACTGGATGTACACGTCGTACACGTTTAGGTAGGCGTACTGGAATGCGTTGCCGTCTCCCGGAATCAGCGGACCCTGGTTGCTGCTTTCGCTGCCCGTTGCGTAGAACGAGACCGATACCGCGCTCAGGTTTGTGCCGGCTGGAACGACGATCGTCACGGTGCCGACGGTGGTCGACGAGGACGATGCGAACAAGTCGGTCGAGGTCCCGGCGATGTTCGCCGTCACCGTGCAGGGAATAGTTTCGTCCGTCTGCGAGGTCGCAAACTTGACGTACAGCGTTGCCGCCGCGCTCAGCACCACCGGGGGAAATCCGGAGACCATGAAGATGCCGTCTGTCGTCGTCGCCGCGGTGGGCGAAAAGAATATCTTGCAGCTTCCCCGCACCGCCGCATTGGTCGCGGGATCTCCGTCGTACGCGTAGGTCGGATTGCCAGTCGGCCGAGTGCCGCTGTCGGTTCCGGCGCTGGGGTTATACCGGCTACCCGATCCGCCACCGCCAGTTCCCGCCGCGGGGGTTTTGGTGCTGCCGATCGCGATCAGTTGGCTCTGCGCGGAAAGCCAGAGCGACTGGTCGGTATAGAGCACGTAGTTCCCTGTCGTCTGGTCGAAGTTCACGCCGTACCAGGTGTTCAGCGCCTCCGATGGCCAGCTGTACGGTGGCAGCGCGATCGTGCTGCCGTTGGGCAGCGTAACTGACCCGCTCGCTGTAGGACTGCCGTTCAGCAGGTTGACCGAGACAGTAGCGGAGGTTCCGCCACTGTTCGCATAGCTGCTCACCGTCATGGTCGAGGCGGCGGCCGAGCCGCCCGCGCCCAGCGTGATCGTGTAGGGCGTCACCCAGGAGAGCCCCTGCTCCTCCTGCGCGTACAGGTTGAACGAGGTGAACTTCAGGTAGACGGTGCGTCCGGCGAGGGACGGATCGAGCACATATTTGAACAGTGTGTCGTCGAGCCGCACAAAGCGTTCGCCCGCGGAGTGCGCCTGCGCGCCACTCGAAAAAATGCCGCGCCGCAGATAGCTCAGGTTGTAGGCGTTCGTCAGGGCCGTACTGCCGGTCAGCGTCGCGGTCTCGTAGCTGATCAGCTCCGTGCCGACGAGCGAGAGCGTGGCCAGGCCATCGGCCTCCACCTGCGTAACGCTGGCGAGCGATCCCGAAACGTTGACCCCGGGAGTGTTGGCCGTATCCGGATCAGAGGAGCTCGCAGGCAGCGCGCTGGTCAGGGTTCCGGCGCGGGATGAGCCGTACTGGCGTCCGATCGGTGCGTTGCCGTAGTTTGTGCCGTCCAGCGAGAGCCAGACATCGCAGCCGCCCCACGATGCGGCGCCCGTCATCGCGACCCAGAGCTCGAAGGTTCCGCCCGTCACGCGTGTGCTGGGGATGAATGCGGCGAGTACGGTGGCGTTGCCGGGTTGGTCGTGGGCGCCGGGCGCGTTCGAAACAGTGCCGCCCTTGGGAAACACGATGCCCTCGGCCACGCCGAATAGGAAGTCCTCCGCGCTCACCAGCAGGCTGTAGTCCTCCTGCTCCTCGACCGAAACGATGCGCACCGGCGTGGTGCCCAGGCCGCCGACCTCGAGGTCAAGCAGGATGATGTCCATCGGCTCCAGCAGCTGGAAGTACCAGGGGAGCGTGAACTCGTAGGTGCGCAGCGGCGTCGACTTGCGGCGCAGCAGCATGTTCATCGCCACCGCGGCGTAGTACTGCACACAATAGTGGTGCGCCGAGATCGTCTTCATCGGCAGCAGGCCGTTGGTGCGGATGCTGGCCGAGTCCTGCTCGTGGATCAATGCGGTGTTGTAGTTGTCGTTGCGAGCGGTGTACTCGAACTGCACGCGGTTGTAGTTGTCCGCAAGGTTTTGCCAGCCCAGCCGCACCGCCTCCTCGCCCGGCTTGCACAGCATCTCGGCTTCGGCGATCTCATAGATCGGCTTGGTCTGCGGGACGAAGGTGCGGCCGTAGCCTACGGCCGTGGTGTCGCCGTAAGGCACGATCTTGAGCTGGTTGCCGCTCCATACGGGCTCCGCGTTGCTCAGGTCGCAGATCTCCTGCACGAACTCCGTGGTCTTGCGCACCGAGTCCAGAAACGGGCTCATGAACAGCGAGTTCGCGACGCAGAAGTTCGAGTAGTTCGTCAGGTCGCCCAGATACGGCCAGTTGCAGCCGGCCTCGGGATCCTCGAGCAGGTCCGTAAGGAAGGCCTTCGGGTCGCAGTCCTCCACCCCGGAGCCGAAGGCTTTCAGCCGGCCGTTCAGCACCTCCACGCTCAGGCTGGGCACGGTGGCCGAGGAGCCGAGCGACAGGCTTTCGCAAAAGACGCGCGCGAGCCCGTCATAGCGGAGAGCCCGCTCGGGATGCTTGGTGAGCATATAGCCCCAGGCTGTGCCCGGGGTTGTGCCCAGAACGACCGAGAGCGCCAGCCGCAGGATCGGAGAGCGCGCGTCGAAACCATCGGTGTGCCCTGTGCCGTCCGACGTGGGGTTCGTTGTGTCGGCGTTGGTGTAGGCATAGGTGATCGTGACCACCTTGCCCGCGTCTGCGGCATTGAACCGGTAGTTGCCTGATGTGTCGACGGTGTACTGCAGCGGCCCGACAGGGGGCGACGTCGATCCAATCGTCTCCACCTTTTGAAATGGCGCTGGATGCGAGCCGGAGAGCGTAACGCTGCCATCGGAGCCGAAGTCGTTGGCCACCACGCTGTAGTTCTGCGGGTAGGTGACTCCCTCGTCGTAGTAGTAGGCCGATCCGCCGTGCTGAACCGCATGGGTGCCGCCGCCGCCGGGGATGGTAAAGGTCTCGGTTGCGCCGATCAGCGCCGAGGACCCTCCGGCGTCATAGATGTTGCCGAAGCCGCCCACCGGCCCCTTGACCACCATCATGTCCGTCGCGGCATAGTAGGCGTACGAGCTGACCTGACTGCCGCCCTTGCCGCCCTGGCTTACTGCCTTCGAGCTGAAGTCGGTATAGTCCAGCAGCTTGATCGGGGCTTTGAAGCTGCCCCAGCCGATCGGCTTGGCGACGCCGTACTCGCTGGTGCCGATCTGGACCGATCCCAGGCGATTGGGCTGCTGCGACCGGGTTCCGAGTCCGAAGAGAGCCATATGGTGGTCAAAAGAAAGGCCCCGCTGCTAGGCGGGGCCGGAACACAAAGGCTGAACCAGTTAGAACGTGAAGAACAGCGGCCGCGAGATCGCCGTCCGGCTCAGATTTTCATCGCTGCTGGCGTTGCCGAGGATCACGCCGCGCGGGTTTACCGCGTGGATGATGTTGGGCCACTCGAGAACGATCGCGCCGTGCGAGTAACAGCGGCCGATGCGCCACAGCGCGAAGTCTCCGGGCTGCACCTCATCCTGCTGGATCTCGCGTGCGCCGAACTCCCGGACATAAGTCAGGTACTTCTCTTCGCTCGAGTGGAGGTTGAACTGCTGAACGTAAGGCGGTAAGGGCGGAGCCACAAGCCCGAGGACCGAGGTGTAGACCGCCAGCGGAAACAGTGCGCAGTCCGCCCCGGAGCCTTTGATATTGGCACGGTGGTGGTATGGTGTGCGTAGCCAGGAACGGGCCTCGGCGACCACGGCATTGCGTTCGGAAGGCGTCATAATTGGCCCCACGGAGGCTTGTGTGACTACTCTTGATCTGATCCGGCAGCTCGTGTCCAGGCCCAGGGACGCAGTGGTTGTGCTGCGCGACGGAGACGGCCACTTCAGCGCGATCGGCAGCGTGGCCGGCGGCGAACTCCTGCTGGAGCCCAGTGACGGCCAACAGGCCACCAAGGCAGTCATCCTGGAGGAGCGGCCGCTCTTCGAACTCGTATAAGCGTCCCCTCAGTACGTGACGGTGGGGTCGGGAACAAAAGGGGTACCGCGGAAGAACGGGGCAGACGTCGACCCGGCGTTGTAGCCGTACTTTGCGATGCAGGTCGCCAGAGTGTTGTCGCAGCCGGGCGTGATCGTGAAGGTGTCGCCGGCAGTTGGGGCGGCAAGGAAGGGATACGACGGCGTCACCACTCCCCCGGTGTACTGCTTGACCATGTAGGCCAGGCCGGAGAGCACACCCGAGGTGAAGGTAACCACGCCCTGGGTGAAGTAGGTGTCGGGATTGGTCAGGCCCGAGCGCAGCGTGTTCTTGGTGGACCCGGCGGCAACCGTTCCGTTCACCAAATAGGCGGCCGCGCTCAGTCCGCAGCCCTCATCGAAGACGACGCGATTGCAGTCCGGCTCGACGACGTCGCGCGGGTAGTCATGGTCCAGGTCATCGATCATCGATTTCACGGTGATCTCGGCCGAGCTCCGCGTGATCGAGTCGATCGAGTTCACACGGCCAGCGCAGCGCGTCATCGGCAGAGTCCAGATCAACCGCTGATCCGCTGCGAAGACCCGCTGCATGGTGTAGAGCGCCCGGTTGAAGTACCCGCCGGCCAGCTTGGCGATGAATGCGCCGTTGGCCTCCTGAAACGTGACCTTCTGGGTGGCTACCTTCATCCCGCGCTCGACCGCAATGCTTCCCCGCTGCACGCGCGGCGGACCCGCGGCAAACGTCGTGCCGGAGACAACCAGAGGTCTGCGCCAGTCGGTGAGGGTGTAGACGGGGCCGGAGAGCAGCGTGAATGTGAACAGGTTCGCGATGACGGCCTTCTGGGGCCGCGTCGCCAGCAGGTCCTCAACGGATGTGGGGGCAGTCATCATAGCTTTACCTGCTCAAGCTTCAGCGATTGCAGGGTGTAGAGCTGAAACAGGAACCCCTCGATCCCCAGCTCGTCCTCGGCGAAGCGCACGCGGTAGTTCCAGCGGAAATCCGCCGTGATCGCCGCGTTCAGAGCCGGGGCGGCCGAGAAGGTGATCTGGCCCGCGGGGCCCAGCGTCCATCCGCTGGTCTGGATCAGGCCGTTCACCGAGATGAACACGGTTCCGACCGGGCATTGAATCTCATCCGAGAAGCCGCCGTAGTTCCGCTGCAGCTGGAAGGTCGTCGTGGTGCTGTCGCCGGTGCCGATCGCCGCGCCCGAAACCTTGGAATCGCCCGGGCTGCCGGTGAGCAGCATCGGGTCCAGCAGAAAGTCGTCGAAGGCGCCACCCATCTGGTTGTAGAAGCCGACGATCTGCTCGAGCTCCGAGTAGCCGCCCGGGTTGGCGGAGGTTGAGCCCAGTACCGCGCGCGAGCTCCGGATGAAGTCGTACGAGAGTTCGAACGTCCACATCGGAAACGGGTCGCTCATCAGCCGCGTGGTGGCGCGGTTTCGGGAACGCTGCACCACGGTCGACCACGTGGGGATCGGTTTGATCGACCAGGTGAGCCCGGCAATCGCTGGAAATAGCTGGTTGGACACGCGGCTAGTTCCCCTTGAAGTCCAACTTGCCCTCGCGGTGCATGCGCTGGAACATGGTGGCGAGGTGGCGCTCGTGCGTATTGAGCTGCGAGCGGAAGTCCCCATTTGCGGAGCTGAAGCTGTTGCCCCCCAGGTGCAGGTGCATGTCTCCGCCACCGTCGCTGCCGTTGCCGCCACCGCTGAGTGCGTCGCGGAGGACCTGCGCCTGCGGAGGAGGAAGAATGGTCTCGCCCTCGTGGATCATGGCCACGCCATCGTGCGGCACATACGCCGTGCCCACGTCGAACGAGGCCAGTGCCATCACCCCGGCGTAGGTTGCCGCGGCTGCGACCGCGCCCAGCTCGGGGCCGACGATGGGGATATCCGCCATCGCGCTCCATGCCTTGCCGGCTGCGACCGACGCGGCATGATTCATCTGCTTGAGGGCCGAGAGCGCTGAGACCTGGGTGGACGTCGCCGCCCCGGCCGCATCGATCGTGGCGTTCGCCTTGCTGGTGGCCGCGTGCAGCGCCATCTTCTTGATCTCGCCCCGGGCGATATCTGCCAGCATCTTCTCCGTCGCGGCAGCCATGCTTTGCACGAGGCCCAAACCCATCTCGGCAAACGAACGTTTGATCCCCTGGTTGCCCTGGATCAGGTCGCGCTGCACCTTGAGCCAGCCGCTGTTTATGTCGTTGAAGGCCGTCAGATAGGGTCGCGCGATCTCGGCGCCCACGGCGACCTTGTCCTGCCCCGCCTGGACCTGCCCCTTGCCCTTCTCCTGGGTGATCTGGTTCTGCACCCCCGCGATGCGAGCAGCCTGCTTGGGATCGGTTACAGCGCCGGTGACAGGATCCCGAGTGGCTTCCTTTTCCAGCCGTTCGAGCTCCTCGCGCAGGGCCGCAAGGGCGATGCGGTGCTGCTCGGCGTGCATGCGCGCTTCCACCTGGGCGGCGCCGAGCCGCGTGATGCCGCCCGAGGCCTCGAGCGCCCGCAGTTGCGCAATGTTGATCTCGTCCGCGATCGCGGCAGTGATCTCTTTGCCGTGCTCCATGGCCCGGAAGTACTCGTCCCACTGCTGGCCGCTGCGGATGACGTTCTCACCCTGCTTCTGCATGGCCTTGGACATGTCTTCCATGCCCTTGTCGACCGCAGCCTCACCGTTGCCGTTTGTGTTCTTCTTCTGCTCCGCCTGGACCTTCTTCAGGGCTTCCGCTGCGGCGCGGGATCCCGCCACGGCCTGCTCGGCCATCTTCGCGGTCACCTGGTTGTACTGCTCGGACCCCTGCTCGAAGGCACTCCGGCGCGCGGCCCAGAAGTCGAAGACTGCCTTCACGGAGAGGTTGTACTGCAGCTTCTCCTCGTTCAGGTCCGCTTCCATCTTCTTGAAGCGCTGCTCGGCCTCTTTGTTCTCCGCACCAGCCTTGGGCGCGTTGGCCTTGTCCTGCTTGAGCTGCCCGACCGTCTTCTCTTTCTGGGCGATGCTCTCGATGTACTTCTCGTGGTCCAGGGCGTCCTGCAGCTGTTGGGCACGGCCATTGATAATGCTGAGCTTGGCGCTGTTGTCGACCACTTTGAGCGGTGCGTCACCGGTCTCCAGGCTTTTTCGCGAGGCAGCGGCGCTGTCCTTCTCCTCCTGGCTCAGCCGCTCCGTTTCCTGTCGGTAGGTATCGATCTGGGACCGGAATGCGGCGCGGATTGCGACGTTCCGGCGATCGGTCGCGGCCTGCCGCCCCGTATCGTCCGACGCCGCGGTAAACTCCGCCTCAAACTTCTTCTGGGCGTCGCGGACCTGGTTCGTCAAATTCTGCTGGTCCGCGAGGACCTCTTTCCCCTCGGTGTGGGTTGGCGCCACGCCGGAGAGCAAGCTGCCGAACGCTCCAACCTCGTGCTCTTTGAGCAGCGCTTCGAGCTCCTTGCGGTCGGCCCGGAGAGACGAGAGGAGCTGGTCGGCCATCTTACGCGCTTCGTCGAGCGCGGTCTGGAGACCGTTGTTTGGGTGCCCGGAGAGTTTGTCGATCTCGTCCTGCAACTTGTCATTCTGGAGTGCCAGGTCGGCGTTGGTCACCTGGGCTTTGTCGTGCAGGTCGCCGAAGGCCTCGTCGATCGCCGTGCTGGCGTGCTGAGCCTTCTGCTCGACGTCGACGATCTTCTCTCCCATATCGAGGAGGATTTTTCCGAACGCCAGCCCGCCGATCAGGGGGAAGATCGCCTGCATGGCGGGCCCGAGGCCCAGGGTTTTGGAAATGAAGTTCTCAACTGCCCGTATCCCTGCATTGCCTTCGAGCGTGCGGATCGCGCCGGAGGTGGCCTGCACGCCGGATACGGCGCCGTGCGAGGCACCGGTAATCTCCTTCTGCGCTGCAGCGAGTTCAAGGGAGGCTACCTGCGCACGCGCCAGTGCCGGAGCAAGAATCTCCACCTTCTCCGCCTCGTTCAGAGTGGAAACGGCGACCTGGTCCTGTATCTCCCGCAGCGCCCGTTGGGCGATTACGCTCTCAAGGGTGGCAGCGGCCATTCGCTGGTAAGCGACTGAAGACTGTGGCCCGCCCAGGTTGCCTTGAAGGGCTGTCGTCGCTTCCTGGGCGCGTCTCTGCTTCTCGATTTCGGTCGCAGCTGCCTTTGTGCGCTCCGTAAATACCGACTGCGCCTCGGACAAGGCGGCACTTGCCGCTCGCGCCCGTTCCTGTGCGGCGGCGAGCAGTGCGACAACCTCGGTCGTATCGCCGAGGGGGCCCTTGGCTAGCTTCGTCGCGGCCGCCAGCTCGCGCTGGGCCTCGATGTTCGCCTTTGTTGCCTCAGCGCTCCGGATCTGGTCAGCGGAAGCGCTTGCGGCCGCCAGCTTCGTATCGTCGGAGATCTGTCCCATCCAGCGCTTTGTGCTGGTGGACGCCCCCTCGAAGGTGACGTCCATGCGCGCAGCCCAGCCCTTGGCGTCCGTTACGGCCGAGTCAAACCCAGCATTGAGCTGGGTCTTGTCGAACGTGGCTCCGATTTGAAAGATGGGAGAGGGCATAGGGTGAGGGTTTGTGACCTAGTTCTTGTTCTTGTTCAGCTTGGCCTGTTGCTCTTCGGCCCAGCGCAGCATTTCCTTCACGTGCTCGGGCATCTTCTCGGCGGGTGCGCCAAGCATCGAACTGAGTTCTATATGCTGCTCCTGAATCTGCTGTTCGCTGAGCTTCTTGTCCTTTGGCTTCAGGTAGCGCCACGCCATAATCCGGTATGCCGGAGGCTCGTCGTTGAGGTGACCGACCAGGTCCATGACGTCAACGAATGGCTGATCGAGATATTGGAGGACGGTCCATCCGGTCTCCCGGATCACCGTCGCCTGCAGCCAGCGCCAGTCTATGGAGCTGTCTGCGTCTCGGCTTCCCCCGGCTTCACCGCCTTCAGACCCGAGGCTCCCTGGATGGCCTTCACCGCTTCAGAGAACGTGTACGCATCGAGGCTCTCAAAGAGGCTTTCGTCGGTGACGCCCGGATAGTTGCGCCGTATCGCAACCCCGACGACCGGAATATAGGTCTCAAACCGCTTGTTCAGCGCTTCGACCGTGTCGCCGACGATCGGATGTTCGAACAGCGGAAGGTACTTCTGCATCTGCCGCACGGAAAGCGACGGCACCAGCCAGGTATGGCCGGCGAAGTAGATGGGGACGCCAAGATACTGCGGTTCGGCCTGGTGCGCGTTCGACATGCGGTCTGCTCCGGATGGCTGTGTGGATCAAAAAGGCGATGCGCCGGCGGGATTTGAGCCCACGCCGGCGCGGAGTTACAGGGGACTGCTTACAGCGTGTCGGCGTAGAGGAAGCCGAGCGTGTCGGACGCATCGCAGTTCGCGTTGAAGTCCGCGTCCACGATCCAGAAATCGTCCTGCTTGGTCGGGATCGAGACCGTGCCCATGGTGCAGGCATTGAGCTGCAGCGCGAACATCTTGCCGCGGAAGTTGTTGTAGAGCAGCGCCTGAAAGATCGGTGCATAGCCCATCGACTGGTTCGAGAGCGCGATGGTGACGCCGTTTGTCGAGTCAGAGTAGGTGTAGG
>JALYIA010000139.1 GCA_030776065.1 Acidobacteriota bacterium | reverse complement strand
CCCGCAGGTCGCCGCCCACGCGGTCGACCTCAGCCCCGCCATGCTCCGCCTCCTCACCCAACGCGCCCACGCGGCTCACCCCACCGCCGCCGCGCGCCTCAGCACGCAGGCCGCGAACGCCCTCACGCTGGCACTCCCGCCCGCGCTCCCGCCCGCAGAGACCTACGACCTCATCGCCACCCACTTCTTCCTCGACTGCTTCACCCAGTCCGACCTCGACCATCTCTGCGCCCGTGTCGCACCCCACCTCGCGCCCGGCGCGGCGTGGGTCCTCTCCGACTTCCGCATCCCGCCCAGAGGCCCGCTCCGCCTCCTCGCCCGCGTGCTCGTGCGCGCGCTCTACCTCGCGTTCAGAGTCCTCACCGGCCTGCGCACGTCCCGCCTGCCGGATCACGCCTCCGCCCTCGCCCGCATCGGCCTCACCCGCACCGCGGTGCATCACTCTCTCGGCGGACTCCTCACCTCCGAGCTGTGGCGGAGCCCCTCCGGGCCCCGGCAGCTCACCCATTCCCACACCACGGCGGAAGATCGCAGGAGTACACTTCCCCCCATGCTGCCCCCTCAGCGCCTCCACACCCCCGCCGAAACCCGCGACCCCCTCCCCAACCCGGAGCCGCCCGGCCCCTCGCTCCCCGAGCCCGATCCCGGCGTCTTCCACCATGAGCCCGCCCCGCCGCCCCGCCCGAACCAGCCGCCCAGCAACAAGTAGGCGCCTCGTCATCCGGTCAAGTAGCCGCCCCGTCATCCCGTCCGCGCAGACGCTCCAGCTCGCCCCATCCTCCGCCGCAGAGACGAGCCACCCCGGGGGCCGCTCCCCGCCACCGGCTACACTTGCTACAGCTCTATGAACTTGTACATTCTTCGCCACGCCAGCGCCGGTGTCCGGCGCGTCAATCCCGTGCTGGACCTGAAACGCCCCCTCGATAAGGACGGCAAGCGCCACTGCCTGCACCTCGCCCACATCCTGAACGGGATGAAGCTCTCCTTCGACCTGGTCGTCTCCAGTCCGCTGAAGCGCTGCATGCAGACCGCCTCGCTCGTCGGCACGGAGACCGGCTACGAACTCCCCATCCTGCCCTCCTCGGCGCTCGCCCCTGCGGCGGCGCTGCCGGACTTCCAGAAGCTGCTGGCCGAGCTCCAGGCCGGACGCCAGCCGAGCGACAACGTCCTGCTGGTCGGCCACAACCCCAACCTGAGCACCTTCCTCGGCTCGCTGCTCGTCCTCCCGACGGAGGCTTCGTGCTCCGCCTGCATTCGCCTGCGCAAGGGTTCGCTCGCCCGCCTGAACCTGCTCCAGAGTGGACCCGCCCGCGGCCCCGCGATGCTGCAGTGGCTGCTCGACCCGCGCATCGTGCGCGCGATCTACGCCACCTCGACCACAAGGTCGCGCCGGAAGACCTCGCGGAAGTAGCCGGCCTCCTTCTTCAGCGACCACGCCTCGAGCTCCGCCCCACCGCGCCCCGGAACCAGCTCGATCACCACGCGCTTCGGATACACATGCGTCCGCATGGTGACGACGGCCGAGGCGCGGTCCTGGTTCAGCGCCTGCGCCAGCCGCAGCAGCACCACCGCCCCCGTCACGCTGCGGTGCTCCTCGAGCGGGATCACCCGCATGGGCCGGTCCATCGGGTCCGGCCGGCTCTTGCCCAGGTAGCGCGCAATCGCACTCACCACACTTCGCTGCTCCGGCGAGAAGCCGAAGATCTCCGAGTTCGCGATGATGTACTGCGCGTGCCTGTGGTGCCCCTGGTGGTTCATGTACTTGCCCACATCCTGCATCATCGCCGCCGATTGCAGCCAGCCCTTGTACTCCGCAGGAAGCTCATGCACCCGCGCGAGCCGGTCGAACAGCTCGCAGACATGCTGCCGCACCGGCTCCGCCTTCTTCAGATCCACCCCGTAGCGGCGGCACACCTGCAGCACGCCCGCCCACCGCTCCTCCTCGATCTTCTTGTGCACGGCGGCGCGAAGGTCCACCTCCGCCAGCATCTGCGCCAGCATGCCGTCCCGCAGCCCCAGCGGCGAGTAGCGGAACCCCTTCAGCCCGAACCGCTCCAGCAGGCACGCATACACCATCGCGCCGCCCACAATGATCTCCGACCGCTTCGGCCCGATCCCCGGCACCGCCGCGCGCTGCGCGTTGTTCATCTTCATCAGCCGGTCCGCGATGCGCTTCACGTCCTGTGTCGTCGCCAGGTTCGGCTTGATGCGCACGAAGCGCTTCGGCGCGGACTTGCGCACCGGCAGCTTCTGCGTCAGCGCCACGCTCGCCTCCGCCAGCGCCGAAGCCGTACCCGAGGTCGCGATCACCAGGCTCACCTTGGGCATGCCCAGCTTCTTCTCCGCGCGCCGCATCTCGCGGTCGATGTACTGCCGCAGCCGCGCGATATCCTCCTTGGCCGGCGGGTCGCTTCGCAGAAACTCCTGCTGCAGCCGCACCGCGCCCAGCGGCATGCTCACCATCTCCTTGATCGCGCCGCCGTCCGACAGCGTCACCTCGCAGCTGCCGCCGCCCAGGTCGATCAGCAGCACACGGCCCTTCGCGCCGGGCTCGGCCGAGACCACGCCCAGGTGAATCAGCCTGCCCTCCTCCAGCCCCGAGATCACCTCCACGTTCCAGCCCGTCGCCGACTTCACCCACGCCGTGAACGCCGCCGCATTCCGCGCATCGCGCATCGCGGAGGTCGCCACCAGACGCACCTTGTCCGCCACATGCAGCTGCACCGCCTTCTGAAACCGCTTCAGCGCCCGGATCGTGTTCGCCATCGCATCGGGCGAGATCATCCCGGTCTGGAAGACGCTCTCGCCCAGCCGCACCACCTCGCGGTCCTCATGCAAAGTCTTCAGCCGGTGCTGTTCGACCGACGCAATCTTCAACCGCACCGAGTTCGATCCCAGGTCGATCGCTGCAAATACAGGCATCGAGCACCCACCTTCACCACACCCGACCATTCAACCACACGGTAGCCCCGGCCCGCCTGTACGCCGGAGGCGCAAGTCCAACGGGGAGACCCAAACCGGCCGGCACCACAACTTCCCGCCAGCTATCCTGTTACAGCTAGCATCCGCATGTCGCACGCAAACCCTACAGCCGAGCTTCACCCCCGCCGCGTCCTCGCCCTGCTTGTCGCCCTCTGGGCGGTCCTGTTCCTCGCGGGATGCGTCACCCCGCCCATCCTGGACGACGCGGACGGCACGCACGCCAACGCCGCGCGCCAGATGCTGCTCTCGCACGACTGGGTCACGCTGCGGGTCAACAACGTCCGCTATCTCGAGAAGGCGCCGCTCCCCTACTGGATCGTCGCGCTGTGCTTTCGCCTCTTCGGGCTGAACGCCTTTGCCGCCCACCTGCCGCAGGCGCTGGCGGTGCTTGCGCTGGCCCTGCTCGGTTTCCGCTGGGCCGGGCGGCACTACGGCGCACGCGCGGGCCTCTACACCGGGCTCTTCACCCTCACCTCCGCCGGCGTCTTCCTGTTCACCCGCGTGCTCATCCCGGACGTGCTGCTGGCCCTTCTGCTCGCCGCCGCGCTCTACACCTTTCTCCGATCCCTCCATCCCCACGAAGCGCAGACTCTCCGCAGCCGGACCGAAGCCGCACAAGCCCCGCTCGACCAACCGCAAAGCCTCTACCCGTACGCCCTGTGGACCGCCCTCGCCCTCGCAGTCCTCACCAAGGGCCTGGTCGCCCTGGTCTTCTTCTTCGGAACCGCCGCCCTCTACCTCGCGCTCACCGGCGACTACGCCCACTGGCGCCGCCTCCGCCCCCTCTCCGGCCTCCTCCTGTTCACCGCCATCGCCGCCCCGTGGCACATCCTCGCCGGCCTCCGCAACACCCAGGGGATGAACGGACACGGCTTCTTCTGGTTCTACTTCGTCAACGAACACGTTCTGCGCTTCCTCGGCCGGCGCATTCCGAAGGACTACAACAAGCTCCCCGGCTCCCTCTACTGGAGCCTGCACCTCATCTGGCTCTTCCCCTGGAGCCTCTTCGCGGGCGCCCTCATCCAGGACGCGTTTCGCAGCCTCAAACGCTTTCTCCGGACCAGCCCGCTCCAATCCGACCAGATCGTCTTGTGGCACCCCTTTGCCGTCGTCTTCGTCGGAATGGGCCTCCAGACGCTCGCCCACATCCCGTACCTCTATACGGTCTGCGCCGCCATCCTGCTCTTTATCGTGGTGACGCTTCGCCGCCGCCAGTCGGCCGCCGCGACCGGCGCGCCCATGCTCCGCATCCATACCTCCGCCCAGCGCACCACACTGCTCCTCGCCCTCTTCTCCGGCCTCGTCCTCGTCTTCTTCTCCCTCTCGACGAACCAGGAGTACTACACCCTTCCCGCCTACCTCCCGATCCTCATCCTCCTCGCCGCCACCCTCGCCCACACCGAACAGCCCCTACTCCCTCTCACCCTCGCCCACGCCGCCCTCACGACCCTAGGCGCCCTGATCGCCGCCGCCCTCGCCTACGGCCTCTGGACCTCCCGCGGCATCCGCGCACCGTCGGACATTGGCGCCCTGCTCGCCCACCGCGGCGTAGGGGACTACACCCTCTCCATGTCGAGCCTCTTCGACCTCACCGGCCCCTCCTTCGCCGCCCTGCGCCTGCCCGCCGCCCTCGCGCTCGCCGCCTTCGCCATCGGCCCGGGAATCGCCTGGCTCCTGCGCTCACGGCGTCGCCACCTCGCCGCCACCACCGCGATCGCCCTCACCTCCGCCGTCTTCCTCATCGCCGCGCACATCGCCCTCGCCCGCTTCGCCCCCATGCTGTCCTCCGAAGACATGGCCCGCACCATCCTCGCGCTCGAGCACACCGGCAAGATCGCGCCGGACACCGAAGTCCTCCTCTTCGGCGACCAGGCCTACGGCTCCTCCATCGGCTTCTACCTCAACCGCCCGCTCTCGCAGCCCGTGTGCCTGGTCGACGGCCGCTCCTCCTCCATGCTCTTCGGCTCGTACTTCCCCGACGCCGACGCCCAGCACCTCTTCCTCACCCCCGCCGAACTCCTCGACCAGTGGGGCCACGGCCCCCGCAAGATCCTCTTCATCCCCATCGAGCGCCGCGCCGAGGCAGAACGCCTCCTCGCCCCCTCCCACCCCACCCTGCTCCAGGAGACCTCCGGCAAACTCCTCCTCACCGACCGCCCCCTGGACTCGCGCCACCCCTGACC
>JALYIA010000138.1 GCA_030776065.1 Acidobacteriota bacterium | reverse complement strand
GCCGACGATGGCGGCGAGGAGGCCGGCGAGGATGGTGGCCTTCCAGGGTGTGCGGAAGCGCGGGTGGATGGCTCCGAAGAAGCCCCTGGGGAGGAGGCCGTCCTTGGCCATGGCGTAGAGGACGCGGCTCTGTCCGAGGAGCATGACGAGCATGACGGAGGTGAGTCCGGCGAGCGAGCCGATGGTGATGATGTTGGCGGCGGAGTTGAGGTTGTGCTCGAGGAAGGCGCGGACGATGGGGGCTTCGATGTTGACGTCCGGCCAGTAGACCATGCCGGTGAGCACGGCGGCGACGCCGATGTAGAGGATGGTGCAGATGCTGAGCGAGAGGATGATGCCGATGGGCATGTCGCGCTGCGGGTTCTTGGCCTCCTGCGCGGTGGTGGAGACGGCGTCGAATCCGATGTAGGAGAAGAAGACGAGGCCTGCGGCGAGCCCGATGCCGCCTATGCCGAAGGGGGCGAAGGTGTGCCAGTCGGAGCCCCAGTTGGCCTTGTTGACGTAGTGCGAGCCGAGGCCGAGGACGAAGAGCACCACTGCGATCTTGAGGATGACGATGCCGGCGTTGAAGTTGGCGGACTCCTTGATGCCGATGACGAGCACCGCGGTGATAACGAGGGCGATGATGAAGGCGGGGAGGTTGAAGCCGAGCTCGTGGCCGAAGAGGGCGGGGGCTGCGAGGGCGGCGTGTGCCTGGGCGGCGAGCTGGGCCGAGGGGTGGGCGATGAGTGCGGCGAGTGCTTCGGTGAAGGGCTTGGTGCCGGGGATGAGCTCCGGGTGCACGGTGTGGAGGGACTGGCGCGCGACGAGGTCGAAGGCCTTCTTGAGGCCTGTCCAGTGGTCGTAGGCGAGCCAGAGCGGGAACTTGAGATGGAAGATGGCGAGGAACTCGACGAAGGTGTTCGACCAGCCGGAGGAGACGGTGCTGGCGCCCATGGCGTACTCGAGCGTGAGGTCCCAGCCGATGATCCAGGCGAAGATCTCGCCGAGTGTGGCGTAGGCGTAGGTGTAGGCGGAGCCGGCGAGGGGAATCATGGCGGCGAACTCCGCATAGCAGAGGCCGGCGAAGGCGCAGCCCAGGCCGGAGAGGACGAAGGCGAGCATCAGCGCGGGGCCGGCGGTCTGCGCGCCCAGGCCGGAGAGGACGAAGATGCCCGCTCCGATGACGGCGCCGATGCCGAGCATGGTGAGGGAGAAGGGTCCCAGGGAGCGTTCGAGGGTCTGGACGCCGTGCTCGTCTGCCTCTGCCATGAGGCTTTCCATCGACTTCTTTGCCAGCAAATCTGCCATCCGCTCTCCCTATTCGTGTGACGGTATCCGGGTCGCTGCGCCCCATCTCTTCCAGAGCAGATACACCGGCACCCCAAGCAGCACCAGGATGAGTCCCGGCCAAGTGTATTGGGGTTTGTAACGCAAGAGTACAACACAAATCCAGGAGGCCATCACGATATAGAGCGCGGGCAGCACGGGGTAGCCGAAGGCGCGGTAGGGTCGCGGGGCGTCGGGCCGGGTGCGGCGCAGCACGAAGAGCCCGAGGATGGTGAGGATGTAGAAGATCAGGACGGCGAAGATGACGTAGTCCAGGAGCTGTCCGTAGGAGCCGGAGAGGCAGAGCAGGCAGGTCCAGGCCCACTGGATCCAGAGCGAGTTGACGGGGACTCCGGACTTCGGGCTGAGTTTGCCGACGGACTTGAAGAACAGCCCGTCGCAGCTCATCGCGTAGTAGACGCGGGCTCCGGCGAGGAGCATGCCGTTGACGCAGCCGAAGGTGGAGATGAGGATGGCGGCGGCCATGAGCTTTGCGCCGAGCGTGCCGAAGACCTGCTGGAGGACGGCGGTGGCGACGCGGTCCTGCGTGGCGTACTGGATGCCGCGTCCGATGGCGGTGGCGGCGTGTTCCTCGCCGGCGAGCGGAAGCACGCTGAGGTAGACGAAGTTGCAGGCGATGTACAGGAGCAGGACGACGCCGGTGCCGACGGCGAGCGAGAGGGGGAGATTGCGTTTGGGGTTCTGGATCTCGCCTGCGGTGAAGGTGACGTTGTTCCAGGCGTCGGAGGAGAAGAGCGAGCCGACCTGCACGACGGCGACGACGGTGAGCAGGCCGACGAGGACGGTGGGGCCGGAGGCGCCAATCTGCACCGGGTGCGTGGTGTGCCAGCCCGCGCCGGCCCAGAAGTTGTGCCAGGCAGGGCCGAAGTTGGCGGCGAGCGCGGCCGCGTTGCGTGTGGTGACTCCGACGAGCACTACGGCGGCGAGGGCGAGGACCTTGGCGGAGGTGAAGATGTTTTGGACGGTTGCGCCGAGTTTGACACCGAAGGTGTTGAGCACCGTGAGCACGGTGATGATGGCGATGGCGGCGAGGTTGGCGGTGTTGAGGCCGATGTTCCCGGAGCCGATGTGCCAGAGCCAGTTGGCCTGGCTGACCGAGGGGAAGAAGACTCCCAGGAACTTGCCGAAGGCGACGCCGACGGCGGCGATGGTTCCGGTCTGGATGACGAGGAAGAGGGTCCAGCCGTAGAGGAATCCCCAGATGGGGCCGAGGGCCTCGCGGAGGTAGACGTACTGGCCTCCGGCTTTGGGCATCATGGCGGCGAGTTCGCCGTAGCTGAGCGCGCCGATGAGGGTCATGGCGGCGGTGACGAGCCAGGCGAGGATGAGCAGCGCGGGCGAGCCGACGGTGCGGGACATGTCCGCCGAGACGATGAAGATGCCTGAGCCGATCATGGATCCCATGACGATGGCGGTCGCAGAAAAAAGCCCCAGGCCGCGGACGAACTGAGGGGCTGCCGAGGTCTCTTTCTGCTGAGCGGGGGAAAGGTTCACGTTGGGTCTGTTCTATCGCAAAATGTCGAGAAAGTCCCGCGCGACTTTTTCGACGGACTCGCCGGGGGCGAAGAGCGCGGAGATGACGGCGACAGAGTTGGCTCCGGCTTGGAGGACGGAGCGGGCGTTCTCGCGCGTGATGCCGCCGATGGCGACGAGTGGCTTGGTGGTGAGGGTGCGGGCGCGGCGGACGCCCTCCAGGCCGACGGCGGGCTCGGCATTGAGCTTGGTAGCGGTGGGAAAGACGGGGCCGATGGCGATGTAGTCGGCGGAGGTGAGGTCGGCGGCGCGCACCTGGTCGTCGGTGTGGGTGGAGAGGCCGATCAGGGAGGCGGTTCCGATCAGTGGCCTGGCCTCACGTACGGGCAGGTCGGTCTGACCGAGGTGGACTCCATGGAAGTGTGCAGCGGAGACGAGCTCCGCGTGGTCGTTGAGGATGAGCCGGCACACGACCCCCGCGAAGACCTCCCGGAGAGTGGCCGCGCCCGCGAGGACTTCCTGCGTGGTGCCAGTCTTGTTGCGGTACTGGATGAGCGATACTCCCGCGGCGCGGAGGCCGACGGCGACCTTGCGCAGACGGACGCCGCGGCTCTTCAGCACGTCCATATCGAGAATCGCGTAGAGGGGCGAGGAGATCACGGGTGGGCTCGGGTTCAGCGAATCACGCTCTCGCAGGTGTGGGCCCGGGAGGGAGATCGGCAGGTCGATGGAGGCGCTGCATCAGGCCTTCGATGGGGGCTTCTGTGCGTCGCGCTCGAGGAAGCGCTCCATGAATTTTGTGTCGAACTTGCCGGCGCGGAAGTCGTCATCGGCAAAGATCTTCTGGTGCAGCGGGATGGAGGTGTGGATGCCCTGGACGACGAACTGCGAGAGGGCGCGCTGCATCTTGTTCATGGCCTCCGTGCGGTCGGCGCCGTGGCAGATCAGCTTGGCGATCATGGAGTCGTAGTAGGGGGGGACGACGCCTTCGGCGTACTGCGCGGTGTCCACGCGGACGCCGTTGCCGCCGGGCAGGTTGAAGGCGGTGATCTTGCCGGCGGAGGGGGTGAACTTTTCGGGGTGCTCGGCGTTGATGCGGCACTCGATGGCGTGGCCGTTGATGGTGACGGGCTTCGTGACGATCTCGGAGAGCTTTTCGCCGGCGGCGATGCGGAGCTGCGCCTTGACGAGGTCGATTCCTGTAACCATCTCGGTTACGCAATGTTCGACCTGGATGCGTGTGTTCATCTCGATGAAGTAGATCTTGCCGTCCTCGTCCATCAGGAACTCGATGGTGCCGGCGTTCCAGTAGCCGATCTCTTCGAGGGATTTGCGGATGACCTGGCCGAGCTGCGCGCGCAGGGCAGGGGAGACCATCAGGCTGGGAGCCTCTTCGATGAGCTTCTGGTGGCGGCGCTGGATGGAGCACTCGCGCTCTCCGAGCGACATCACGTTGCCGTGCTCGTCGGCGAGCACCTGGAACTCGATATGGCGGGGGCGCTCGATGAACTTCTCCATGTAGAGGTCGCCGTTGCCGAAGGCCGCCGCGGCCTCCTGCGAGGCCTGCTGGAAGAGGCCGGGAAGCTCGGCTGCGGTGCGCACGATGCGCATGCCGCGTCCTCCGCCTCCGGCGACAGCCTTGAGGATGACGGGGTAGCCGACGGACTTCGCCCACTCGAGCGCCTCGTTCTCGTCGGGGATGACGCCGTCCGAGCCGGGGAGGATGGGCACCTTCGCCTTCTTCATGGTCTGGCGGGCGGTGGACTTCTCGCCCATCATGCGGGTGACCTCGGGCGGCGGCCCGATGAACTTGATGTTGGAGGCGCGGCAGACCTCGGCGAAGTTGGCGTTTTCGCTGAGCAGGCCGTAGCCGGGGTGGATGGCGTCGACGTCGGCGATCTCGGCCGCGGAGATGACGGCGGGGACGTTGAGGTAGCTCTCGGCGGAGCGCGGGGGGCCGATGCAGATGGCCTCGTCGGCGAAGCGGACGTGGAGCGAGTTCCGGTCGGCCTCGCTGTAGACGGCGACGGTGCGGATGCCCATCTCCTTGCAGGCGTTGATGACGCGGAGTGCGATCTCGCCGCGGTTTGCAATCAGAACCTTACGAAACATATGTCTTCCTGAGCCTTCCTGGAGTCGATGGCGAGCCGCGAGGTGCGCGTTAGGTCGCGCGGATGGCGAAGAGCGGCTGGCCGTATTCGACGGGCTGTCCGCTGCTGGCGATGCGCCTGACCACTTCGCCGGCGACGTCGCTTTCGATCTCGTTCATGAGCTTCATGGCCTCTACGATGCAGAGCACCTGGCCCACTTCGACGGTGTCCCCTACCTTGACGAAGGCCGGTGCGCCGGGGGAGGGAGACTCGTAGAAGGTGCCGACGATGGGGGACTTGACCTCGTGCAGCGTCTCTTCGGGCGCCGCGGGTGCGGCGGGAGCGAGGCCTGCGGCGGCGGTGGCCGGAGAGGCGGCGGCTCCCGGCTCACCTGCGCTGGCGAGCAGGCGGGCAAGCTGCGTGGGATCGAACGTGGCTGCGGGCGCCGCGGCGGCTCCGCCGAACTTGATGCGCACCTTCAGGTCGGTGCGTTCCATGTCGAACTCGGCGATTCCGTTCGCCTTGAGGAACTCAATCAGCTCGCGCAGCTCGTCTTTCTCTTTTCCGTCCATCATCACTCTTCCTGCGCCGTGTCGGCGCTCTGTTGCGGGGCCCGCCGGGGCGAAGACGCCGGTGGCCTGGGGCAGTGGCTAGAGCTCGATCCAGGCCTTTGTGCACGGCGTCAGGATCTCGCATCCTGTGCGCGTTACAAGGACCGTGTCTTCGATGCGCACCCCGAACCTGCCGGGCAGGTACACACCGGGTTCAATTGTAACTACCATTTTCGTCTTCAGGGTCTCCGGCGGCGGCGCGCGGCGTTTCGGCGGCGCGGGGTCGGGCTTCCTGGCGAGGCGCGGGCCTTCATGAATCTCGATGCCGACGCCGTGGCCGGTGGAGTGGGTGAACCATCGGTCGAGCCGGGCAGTGCGGAGGACGGAGCGTGCGGCCTCATCGACGTCGCTCGCCGGCACACCGTCGGCCACCGCACGGACGCCTGCCTGCTGGGCTTCGAGGACGGCCTCGTAGACGCGGTGCTCCTCGGGCGTGGCCTTGCCGAGGTGTACGGTGCGCGTCATGTCGGAGCAGTAGCCGCGGAGCACCACGCCGAAGTCGAGCGTGCAGAAGCCGCGGCGCGGCAGCCTGGCCTGCGAGGCGCGGCCGTGAGGCAGGGCGGAGCGTTCAGCGCCGGCGACGATGGTGTCGAAGGACATCGCCTCTGCGCCGGCCCGGCGCGCCCGGCGCTCGAGCTCGGCGGCGACCGCTGCCTCGCTCATGCCGGGCTCCATGTATCCGAGGATGTCGTCGAAGAGTCTGCAGCCCAGGGCGGCCGCGGCGCGCATGGTCTCGATCTCGAGCGCGTCCTTGATCTCGCGGAGCCGTGCGACGAGTGGACCCACGGGCGCGAACATCCTGCGGCGGAGCGGGGCGGGCAGAGCGGCCCGCAAGGCGTCGAGGGCGGCGACTGTGGTGTGCGTCTCGTCGAAGCCGCAGCGCGTGACGCCTGCCGCGGCCATCCACTCGCACGCTGCGGCGGTGGCGGAGCGGAGCGAGAGGGAGACCGGGGTTCCGAGCGCCTCGGCCTTCGCCTGCGTGGTGTACCGGCCGTCGGTGAAGAGCCGCGCGCGCGCGCGTCCCGGGCCGGCGAGCAGCACAACGGCGGCGTTCGATCCCGTAAAGCCGCAGAGCCAGCGCACGTCCGGCAGATGCGTGAGGAGCAGTGCGCCGGCGCCGGAGGGGCGGAGCGCCGCCGCGGTGCGCTGCTTTCGTCGAGGCCAGGGATGCATGCCCCGATTTTACCTGCGGCGCAGAGCGGCAGACCGGCAGAGCGGCCGAGCGGTAGAGGGGTAGACCGGCCAAGCGCAAGCCGAGCCTGGGCTGAGAGGAACCGCGAAGCGACCCCGGGGAGCACAGCCCCAAGCGCACTTCGAGACGCAGCGGCAAACAGAAGCCGGTATCATGGACCATGCCTGCGATTGCATTCGATCCACGCGAGACCAAGCCCATCGCGAAGCTGTCGCGGCGCATGTTTCTGCTTGGTTCGGGAGCGGCGGCGGGCGCGGTGGGCTTTGCGCTGTACTCGAGCGAGATTGCGCGGCATGAGATCAGCGTGGTGGACCAGGCGGTGGCGATCCGCCGGCTTCCCCCCGCGTTTCACGGCTTTCGCATCGTGCAGATCTCGGATATCCACTTCGATGAGTACACCGAACCGAGCTTCGTTCGCGGGATTGTGGAGCGGGTGAACCAGCTCGCTCCCGACCTGCTGCTGCTGACGGGAGACTTCGTCTCCTACGGCCCGCTTCCGCTCAGCTTCGGCGTGGCGGCCGCGCCTCGCTGTGCGGAGGTTCTGCGCGGGCTCGCGTGTCCGCAGCGATTCGCCGTCATGGGCAATCACGATACCGCGGTGGGCGTGCCGATCGTGATCGATGCGTTATCCCAGGTGCAGATCCCCACGCTGCTGAACAACTATGTGCCCATCGAGCGGCACGGCCAGCGGCTTTGGCTGTGCGGCGTGGCCGATCCTGCGACCAGCAAGCCGGACCTGTACTATGCGATCCCGCCCAAGCCGGACGGGCCGGTGATCCTGATGGCGCATGCACCGGACTTCGCCGACCAGGTGATCTTTCATCCCCGCGGCCACATCGTCGACCTGATGCTGTCCGGCCACACGCACGGCGGACAGATCCGGCTGCCTCTGCTCGGCGCGTTTGTGCTTCCGTCGGGCGGACGAAAGTATGTGGAAGGGATGTTTCGGCTGGAGCAGATGCAGTTGTATGTGAACCGCGGCATTGGAACCACAGGCGTTCCGTTCCGGCTGAACTGCCCGCCGGAGATCACGCTGTTCACCCTTGTCGAAGGATGAAGGGCGATCTAGCGTGCGCGGCCTGCGGGCTTCTTCTGATTGGGCATCACGGTGACCTTCGACGCCGCGCCCTTGCCGCCGCTCATCTGCACCATCCAGGCGTCCAGCAGGCTGCGTTTGAAGCGCCAGCGATTGCCGAGCTTGAACGCGGGGATGAACCCTTCGGAGGCGTAGCGGTAGAGCGTGTCTCCGCTTATGCCGAGATAGTCCGACGCCTGCCGGATGTCCATCACCTCGCGCACCATCTGTTCGATCGCACCAGCCATGGACGTGCCGCTCCTTGATACCGCCTCCTCTTTGTATCCCCATGCGCGGTTTCAGACAACAGGAATCTCCGGCCGGCGGTGTGATGCTATCCAGGTCGGCGATACCTTACTGATAAACGTGCGGCCCGGACCGCGCAGCCGGCGAGGGCATAGGCGATAATCTCCCCATGAACGGGGCAGGGCATTCTGGGCTTTCGAATCTGAACCTTACGCTGGCGGTGACCGGCGCCAGCGGCAGCGTCTTCGCGGTGGAGATGCTGCGCGCGGCGGCCGGGGATCCGCGTATCGCCAGGGTGAACCTGGTGGCGTCGGAGGCCGCGCTGCGCGTCTTTGCCGAAGAGCTGGGTGTGAGCGGCCGCAGCCATCTGGCGGAGAAGCTTCTGGGGGCGGAGCTGTGCGGCAAGATCGAGCAGCTGGCGGAGGGCGATGTGGGCGCAAACATCGCCAGCGGAAGCTACCGTTCCGACGCCATGATCGTGCTGCCGTGCAGCATGGGCACGCTCGCCGGGATCGCCCACGGAATGGCCGGAAACCTGATCGAGCGTGCCGCGGACGTCTGCCTGAAGGAGAGGCGGCCCCTGGTTCTGTGCGTGCGCGAGACGCCGTTCAACCTGATTCATCTGCGCAACATGCAGCAGGCGGCCGAGGCCGGTGCCACTATTTACCCGGTGATGCCGACTCTCTACAACAAGCCCCAGGACACCACCGAGATGGCCCGTCAGTTCGTCTACCGCGTGCTCGCGCACCTGGGCGTGCCCCAGCCGGGAGCGTACGAATGGAAGCCGGACTGAGGCTGCCGGGCAGGGCTTACTCGACCGACACCGCGCCCGAGCCGGTAGAGGCTCGGACGGTCGGACCGCCGCCGTTTACCGCGCCGGTGACGTGGTGCTTGTTGAGCGAGCCCTCCATGACGATCGGACGGTCCACGGTGACTCCGCCTGAGCCGGTCGAGGCATTCAGGACGAAGTGCGCCTTGGGGTCCAACGCAAGATGGATGCTGCCCGAGCCGCTCTCCAGCCGCCACTCCGCGCCGGGATTGCCCTGGACCTGAATGGAGCCGGAGCCGGCGCTTGCCCGGAGCCCGGCCACGATGCCTTCAAGGTGCATGCCGCCGGACCCGGTGTGGGCCTGCACGTCTCCCGGATCGGTCAGCGTGAGTTCGATGCTGCCCGAGCCGGTCTCGGCCGTGGCCGCGCCGTGCACATGCTTGGCATGGATGGATCCCGAGCCTGTTTCAAAGCGGGAGTTGCCGCCGACGTTGTCCACCTTGATGCTGCCGGAGCCGGTCCGGGCGGTGATCATCCCCTGAATTCCGCCGATCTCGAGCGAGCCCGAGCCGGAGCGGGCCTGCAACGTGGAGGAGGCCGGCGCCGTGATCTCGTAGGAGATCGACACATTGCGCAGCATGTCGTTGTCGTTGGCCTTCTGCCCGATGGTGAGGATGTTTCCCGACTGAACGATGGGTGGATTGGCGACGATCTGCTGCACCCGCGCGTCCGCATCGCCTACGCTGAGCCAGCCCGGACCGATGTGTACCCTGCCGATCACATGGACCGCGTTGTCGGGGCCGGGGTACACGTGGATGTACCCGCTGCCGGTGGAGACGGAGAGGGTCGCCGCTCCCGTGAAGTTCAGGGTGCGGTCGAAGGCGCCGTCGGCGGCGTATGCGGCCGGAACGGAGCTCAGTGCGAGGGCGGCGAGACAAAGGCGGACGTGCATGTGCGGGACTCCTTCGAGGCTGGCCGGTGTACGGCCCGTGATGGCGTGAGATGCGCCTCCAGGACGCGTCCATACCCGCGGATGCCGGGTGCAGGCGCGTCCTGGAGGCGTCTGCTTGGGGATAGTACGGCAACACGGCCTCCGCGGTTCCGTGGCGCGCCCGGCACGCGACTTTCTTCGAGATCGCGTGCGCTGCCGCCGATGGGGGATTTACCTTGGTGACAGGCATCCGCAGACTGAAGCGAAGAGGACAGGCACAGATGGCAAAGGCTCTGATCACAGGCATCTCCGGGTTTATCGGCTCGAGTATTGCGCGCGCGCTGCTGCGCGAAGGCGCAACCGTGCGCGGCATCGACAACCTGAGCACAGGCAAGATCGCCAACCTGGACGAGATACGCGACCGCATCGATCTCCGCATGGACGACATCCAGGACCGCAAGGCGGTCGAGTCGGCGTGCGCGGGCATGGACTACGTCTTCCACGAGGCTGCGATCCCGTCGGTGCCGGTGTCGGTCGCGGACCCGGTCGGCACCAACGGCCCCAATCTGGACGGCACGCTGGCGGTGCTCGAAGCGGCTCGCGGCGCGAACGTACAGCGTGTGGTCTACGCGGCGTCGTCTGCGGCATACGGCGACGATCCTGCGCTGCCCAAGCGCGAGGACATGCTGCCGCGTCCCATCTCGCCGTACGCGGTGCAGAAGGTCGCCGGGGAGCACTACCTGGCGTCCTACACCCGCGTCTACGGGCTCGAGACGGTCGCCCTGCGCTACTTCAACGTCTTCGGTCCGCGGCAGGACCCGACGAGCCAGTACTCCGGCGTGCTCGCGCGGTTCATCGCGCTGATGCTGAAGGGTGAGACCCCGACGATCTTCGGCGACGGCTCGACCAGCCGCGACTTCGTCTACATCGACAACGTGGTGAGCGCGAACCTGAAGGCGGCGCACGCCTCGAGCGCGGCCGCGGGCCGTGTCTTCAATGTGGCGACGGGCAGGAGGACCACGCTGCTCGAGGCGTACGAAGCCGTCCGGCAGATCACCGGGTACGCCGGTGGACTGGAGTACAAGCCGGAGCGCGAAGGCGACATCCGCCACTCGCTCGCCGACATCGCCCTGGCGCGTGAGGTGCTGGGCTACGAGATCGTCACGGAGTTCCGCGAGGGGCTGGAGAAGACGATCGCGTGGTACAAGGAGAGCGAAAAGCAACTGCTTGCCACGCGTTCCTGACGACGGACTCCGTGGTGCAAGGCCGCGCCTGCTCGCCGTTTCAGGCGCGGCGGGCAGGCGAGTTCAGGTGCGGCGGGCAGGGCGAGTTCAGGCGCGGCCGGCGGGCGAGGAGCTTGTCAGCTCGCGCTCTGCTCCGCCCCGATGCGCGGCAGGGTGCGCGGCGCGGGACGCAGCCCCAGCACCTGGAAGTCCTTGAGCTTGTTCTTCAGCACGTACATCAGCAGGTTGTTGCCCTCGGGATCGATGGGAAACATGTAGAAGCCCGGGTGAATGACGTGGTGCGAGTGGTTGTTGATCAGGCCTTCGATCACCTCGCCGTCGAGGAACGTGGCGCGGACCCACAGGCAGTCCGGCGCGGGCAGGTGGTCGTGGAACCGAAGGTCGTCGTGCCACTTGCCTTCAAACGACTTCACAAAGAAGATCGCCTTCACGCCGTCGAGCGGAATGCGTTCGACGGTTCCGGAGTCGACGAGGCGAATCGGCGGCGTCAGGGCGAAGCCGGAGAGGTCCGTCTCGACCGGCCACTCCGAGCGGTCGGAGTACCCCTTTACGGTTCGGCCTCCGAACTGCACCACCACCATCTCTGCGCGGGAGGAGCCCTCAGCGGGAGAGGAGCCCTCAGCGGGAGAGGAGCCGTCAGCGGGGGAGGCGCCGTTCATGCCCTCGGGAGTGGAGCCCATCACATGGTCCGCGTGTTGTTGGGGTTCAGGTCGTACTGCTTGATCTTGTACAGCAGAGCCTTGTAGCTGATCTTCAGGTCGTTCGCGGCGGCCTTGCGGTTCCATCCAGTCTCCTCCAGCACGCCGGCGATAACCGACGACTCGGCCTCACCCTTGATGCCGCGAACCAGCCGTTTCAGCCCTCCGGCTTCGGTGTGCGTCGTCGTCGGCTTGTCGGCCGCGGCGGGTGTAGCGCGCCCCAGTCCAAGCTCGGCGATGACGGCCGCCTCATCCTTCAGGATGAGGAAGCGGTTGATGACGTTTTCAAGCTCGCGCAGATTGCCGGGCCAGTTGTAGTGCCCCAGCGCCTCGATCAGGCCGGGCGAGAGGGGCAGCGGTTCCAGGTCGTACTTCCGGGCTCCCTTGCGCATGAAGTAGGCGGCCATCGTGGGGATCTCGTCCAGACGCTCCCGCAAAGGCGGCAGGTTGAGCGAGAGGCCGTTCAGCCGGTAGTAGAGGTCCTCCCGGAAGGTCTTGCGGGCCATGGCCTCCTTCATGTTGACGTTGGTGGCGGCGATGATCCGGACGTCGGTGCGGGTGGGGGCGCGTCCTCCGAGGCGGGAGAAGGTGCCATCCTGCAGCACGTGCAGCAGCTTGGCCTGCAGCGTGGGGGGCATCTCGCCGATCTCGTCGAGAAAGATGGTGCCTCCGTCGCAGATCTCGAACTTGCCCGGTTTGCTCTTCACGGCGCCGGTGAATGCCCCCTGCTCGTAGCCGAAGAGTTCGCTCTCCAGCAGGTCCGCCGGCATGGCCGCGCAGTTCACCTTCAGGAACATCTTGCCGGCGCGGCGCGACATCTGGTGGGTGTACATCGCGATGATCTCTTTGCCGGTGCCGCTCTCGCCGAGGATCAGCACGGGGATGTCGGAACGGGCGACCAGCTTGGCCTGCGCCTCCACCTCGCGCATCCTGCGGGAGGAGCGGACGAAGGAGTGCCCCCCATCGAGTGCAATCTCCCGCGGTTCGCCGGACTCGTCCTTCTGCACCAGCAGATGCTTGGCGATGGCCACCTCGAGCGCGTCGTCCACGAAGGGCTTCAGCACCACGCCGGCCGCGCCGAGCCGGGCGAAGACCTCGTAGTCCGCCATCTCCGCCGTGGTGGCGAGGATCAGCAGAGGAATCTCAGGATGCGAGGTGCGGATGCGGGCGAACAAGGGCTGCGACTGTGCGATGCCGTCCCACGCCTGCAGCACCAGCGAAGGGCGCCGGATGGCGTCGAGGTCGCGGAGAAAGCTGGGCTCGTCGGAGAACAGACGAAGATCGTAGGTCGCGGAGAACGCCCGCTTCAGGTAGTTCAGCACCTTGACGTTGGACTCGAACACAAGCAGGCAGGGGCTGCCGCTGGACTGGGGATGTCGTTCGGGTGCGAGGGACGGGAGGACCGGCATGAAGTTGCTCCGTAATCAGTGCATCGCCCCACGCGTCTGCGAGGGGGTACAGGTCTGGCAAATACATCGAGCCTGCTCTGGGGAGTGCCGTAGGAGAAGTGTACTCACTCCTCGGGCGGGCAAGTATCGATCGAAAGTGGTAATTACTTTCCTACCACTGTGCAGAAAGTTTACATGACGTGGGAAATATCGATCCATGAAATACTCAACAAGTTTGGCCGGGGAGGCGTTGTCTGGGCGAAAGCTGGACATTTCCGGGGCCTTTGGTAATCAGCATGCCTCCCCATCGGTACCGTGAAGCGACCTCCTCCGCCTGCAGAGTATGGACCCTGAATTGCCACTCTACCTGTATTCCCGATCTGGAAGATGAATCGAAGCGTATGACAATGCTGCGGTACTCGGAGCACGACCCCAGGACCGATTCACCCCCTCTTGATATCGTCTTCGGCAGAACGCCGGAGATGCAGACGATTCGGCAGAAGCTTGCAGTGGTGGCGCGGACCAGCGCCCCGGTGCTGATCCAGGGCGAGAGCGGCACCGGAAAAGAGCTGTGCGCGCAGCTGATTCACGGCAGCTCCGAACGGACCGGGGGCGAGCTGGTGAAGGTCAGTTGCCCGGCGATTCCCGCCGGCCTGATCGAAACCGAGCTCTTCGGCTACGAGAAGGGCGCGTTTACCGGCGCGCAGTCCACCAAGCGCGGCCGGGTGGAGCAGGCGCACAACGGCACCCTGTTTCTGGACGAGGTCGGCGGCCTCGACCTGGGCGTCCAGGCCAAGCTGCTCCAGGTGCTGCAGGACGGCTCGTTTCTGCGGGTCGGCGGGCACGAGGTGCGCCGGATCCAGACTCGCGTGGTCGCCGTAGCCAACCGCGATCTCCGCGAGCAGGTGGCGGAGGGAACCTTTCGGCTGGACTTCCTGTATCGCATCAACGCCGTGACGATCCACCTTCCTCCCCTGCGGCGGCGCGCGGAGGACCTTCCCCAGCTGATCGAGTACTTCATCACGCAACATGCGCGCGTGTTCCAGGTCGCGCCTCCGCCGCTCTCGCGCGGCGTGGTGCGGCTGATGCAGAAGTACGACTGGCCGGGCAACATCCGGCAGCTCGACAACCTCATCCGCTCGTACGTGCTGATGGGCAACGAGGATGCGTTGATCGCCGAGCTGATGGAAGAGCAGCGGCCGGAGGCGGCGAGCGGCATGGCGCGCGTCGACCTGTCGCAGCCCATCTCGCTGAAGGTCGTCACCAAGAAGGCGACGCAGGAGCTGGAGCGGCAGATCATCCTGAAGGTGCTGAAGGCCAACAACTGGAACCGGCAGAAGACCGCCAAATGGCTGAAGATCAGCTACCGCTCGCTGCTGTACAAGCTGAATGAGGTCGGCGTGACGGGAGCGGAAGACCTGCACCGGGCTGCGGCGCAGCGAAAGGTCGCGCCGCAGCCCTCGACCAGCCCTTCGCTGGCTTCGGCGCTTGGGCCCTCCGAGGTGGTGCAGTAGCGGCTTAGCGCGGCGTTGTCCGAGGCTGGGCTCCCGTCTGGGCTCCCGTCTGGGCCTCTGTCTGGGCTCCGGTCTGCTCCACCGTCTGCGCGAGGACCCGGTAGAGGTCGTCGGCCACATGCTGCCAGCTCCGGCTGTGCCGCCTGGCGATCTCCTGTGCGTCCCAGGTGCGGGCCAGCGTACGATCGAGAGCCTCGCACAGGGCTGCCGTGTTCCTGGGCGGCACAAGCTTGCCGCAGGAGTCATCCATCAGCTCCGGGATGCCTCCCACGTTGGTGGCGACGACGGGCCGACCCGAGGCGAGCGCTTCGATGACCACGTTGGGGCAGCCCTCCTTGTACGACGGCAGAGTGATGAGGTCGGAGGCGGACATCCAGCGGGCGACGCCTGAGGTGGGCGTCGCGGGCGCGAGGGTGATGGTGTCGCCGGCGTGGTTGCGGGCGATGGCTTCTGCGACCGCGGCGCGATCCGGCCCGTCGCCGACGAGGAAGCAGAGGAGCGCGGGCCGGCGCCGGCGCAGCTCCGCGACGGCGTCGATCAGCTCGACCAGACCCTTGCGGAGGTCGAGCCGGCCCACGTACACGATGGCCTCGGCCGACGCGGGAACTCCGAGCGCAGACCGCGCGGCAGAGCGCGCCTCGGCATCCGGAGAACCCGGGTGGAAGACCGTGGTGTCGCAGCCGTTGAGGATCGCGACGGTGCGCTCTGGATGCGAGCCCAGCGAGACGGCGGTGCGGGCAAGATCGCGGCTGACCGTGGTGACCACGGCGGCCTGGCGCAGCGCGCGCTGCGTGAGCGCCTTCACGAGCCTGCCGGGAATGCGGTTCAGGTCGGAACCGATGGCGGTGAGCACCGCGGGCGTGCGCAGCTCGCGCGCCAGGCGCGTCGCGGCGAAGCCATCGGGGTAGACGACGTAGTTCAGGATCACGTCGGGCGCGAATCGCCGCACGTCCGCGCTGAGGGCCGAGGCGATCGCAAACCCGTTGAGCGGACGGCCGACGACGGGCAGCGTGCGATACGGCACGCAGGTCACCCGAACGCCTTCCGGCTGCCAGGTCCGGTCGAGCGGTGCGCGGCGCGCGCCCGACGGTGCGAGGCCGGGAGGATAGACGGCTTCGGGGTAGAAGACGTGGAGGTCGCACATCCGGGCGAGCAGGCGCAGCGTCTGATACGCGGAGTGGCCTGCCCAGACCTGCTGCGCGGTGGGGAAGTACTGCGTGAGGACGGCGACCTTCACGAACGGCTCCGCGGGGCTGGTTCGTCGAGGTGCGGGTCTGCAGGCCGGGCGTTGGGCGCGAGGGTGCGCAGCAGCTCCGCGTACCGTGCGGTGAGCGGGCGGCGATGGTAGGCGGCGATCGCCTCGCGGTCGGGCAGGAAGTGGCCGGCGAGCTCGGGCGCGCGGTGCACCGCGTCGGTGAGCATCTGCGCGATCGCCGCGGGGCTGGCGATGGACGCGGACCAGCCGGCGCGTGTGCGGTCCAGGATGCGGCGCACGTCGCCGGTCGGATGGACCGCGGCGAGAATGGGGCGTCCTGAGCCGATGTAGTCGTAGAGCTTGGCGGCCACGTTGATGGCGTCGTGCGTGATGAGGAGCAGGTAGTCGGTCTCGGCGATGTAGGCGAGCGCCTGGGCCTGCGGGAGGAAGCCGATCAGCTCGAGCGCGACGGCAGGCTCGAGCCGCTGGAGCGTGGAGCGAAGGGCGGGCGTCTCGATGTGGCCGATGAAGCGGAGGCGCAGGCGGGAGCGGATGTCGTCCGGCAGGCTGAGGACGGCTTCGACCAGCGGCGCGGGATCGGTGGAGCCGTAGACCGAGCCGATGTAGGTCAGGGTGACCTGGGCGTCCGCAGCGGGTGCGGCGCGGGGCGTTGCGGCCGAGGAGTGCGCGGTGTCGAAGCCGTTGGGGATGCAGTGGAACTTGGCTGCGGGCTGCTCGGGATAGCGCTTGCGGAGCTCGGCGACTGCGGCTTCGGTGACGCAGACTACGGCGGAGGCGTCGCGGACGGCTTCGGATTCGGCCTTGTGGGCGACCACGCGGGCGCGCTGGTTGTTGTTGAAGGAGACGAGATCGATGGTGGAGGTGAGCCACTCGTCGCGGAAGTCGAGCACGATGGGCAGAACGGGAAACAGCCGGCGCAGCCGTGTGACGACGCGCACGGAGGAGAACGGCGGGACGGTGAGGAGCACGAGATCGATCTTGCGCTTGCGGACGATGGAGCGCGCGGCGTGGAGCGCGAAGGGAACCCAGCCAAGCTGCGGATCGGGCAGAAGGAGGTTGGCGAGGAACTGCTTGAGCGGGTTCGGCGCCGCGTTGGCGTTCGCGTTGCCGGGTGAGCGTGCGGGTGCGTTGCTTGCAGAGCGGGTGCGGGAGACGATGGTCTTGAGTGCTTTGCGGAGGCCGAAGGGCAGGTCGGGCGTCCAGGTGCGGTGGATGGTGACGCCGGCGGAGAGCTGGGCGAGCGGCCTGGCGTCGTGGCCGACCGCCGCGGCGTTGCGCGTGGTGAGGACGTCGAGCCGGATGCCGTTCTCCGGCAGGTACTTGGCGAGCGACAGGGCGCGGAGGACACCGACTCCGGCGGCCGGCGGAAACGAGTAGGTGACGAGGAGGACGTTCAAGTGCGGAGCTCCTGTGCGTGTGCGGCGGGCTCTCGAGTGCCGCTGGGCGGTGCGTCGGGCGGAGAGCTGGGCGGCGCGACGATTGCGTCGATGGCGCGGTACATGTTCCACGCGCTGACCCAGTGGAGCTCGAGGTTGCGGGCGAGCGCGGCCTGGTGGATCCAGTGGAACATGGGGCCGAGCGCGCCGGGCTGGGCCGCGGAGCCGATCAGCGCGGCTGCGTTGTCCTCGCGGGCGGAGTGGCCGAAGAGCTTGAGGAAGATGTCTTCGCCGAGCTGCGGGGCCAGGGCGAGCCAGCGGTCCACGCGGTAGGGCGTGGGTGGATCGTAGTGGGCGAGCTCTCCGGTCTCGATGCGGAGCTCGCGCCAGCGGAGGCCGAGCGGGCCTTCGACCATGAGCAGGGTGCCCTGGCGTCCTGCTCCGGGCGCGGCTTCGATGCCGGTGTCGAAGCCGCGCGGGCGGTCGGAGGAGCCGGTGGTCCAGTAGATCTGGTTGACGATGCGGGACTGCGTGGGCGAGGGCACCGAGGGCATGGTGAAGTCCGCGTAGCAGCCGAGTTCGCGCAGGAGCTCAAGCTCTCCGGTGACGCCGCAGGCGCGTCCTCCGGGGAGCGAGTTGTCGAGCGCCCAGTTGCCGTGGATGAAGCCGAAGACGCGTTCGCCGTGGAGGCGGTGGAGCAGCCCGTGGTCGTTCTCGAGGCGGGCGAGGAAGTCGGACAGCTTGGCGCGGAGCGACTGGCGGGTGTCGTTCGCGTGGTGGATGTGGACTTCGACGTCGGCGAGGCCGGAGCGCGCGATCTCGGCGAGCGTGTCGACCAGCTCGGGGTGGTACTCCTCCTGCGGGTAGAAGAAGGTGAAGCAGGGCGGCTTGCCGGTGGCATCGAGCGGGGCGGAGAGGGCGATGTCCGGCCAGCGGTCGCGCCAGGCTCCGACGCGGGCCTTTGCCTGTTCGAGGCCGACCTTGCCGGTGACGAGCGGCTCGTAGTGATCGGTGAGTGCGACCCAGAGGCGCCTGGCGCGCGGACGCTTCCGCAGGGAGGCGCGGAGGGTGCCGGGGAGCCAGAGGTTTGCTTGCTTGGGGAGCTGCACGGTTGCGTGTCTCGACGGTCCTCTCGACAGGGTCTACGGGGAGCACGGAGGATGGTATCCCACTGGCGGGGGAGGTTGGAACGAGGGTACCCCCCCCCCTCCCCGGCTAAGTCCTAAAGTATCCCAAACAAAGGAGTTGCTGGTCGGTCTGACGGTAAACTATCCTGGATAAAGGACTTACGGGCAAAGTCTTCAAAACAGATGGGTTAGCTGGAGGCCTGCGGTTTTGGGGCGGTGGTGAGGACCGATGTGAATCGAGACCAACGATGCAAGATCGATTTGAATCCCATTGAATGATCGATCTATATCCATTATAGCGGATGGAGGGGGGTGAAACGGCCAACTATATTTGCAATGGAATGAGGGAGTTAGGTGGTTTGGGGGCTTGACA
>JALYIA010000137.1 GCA_030776065.1 Acidobacteriota bacterium | reverse complement strand
CAGGGCGGGGAGCTGGTCGTAGGGCGGGGCGGTGAGCTGGAGGTCTCGCTTGAGGATGAGCCAGCGGATGCCGGTGGCGCGGGCGGTGGCGGCGGCCTGGGGTGGGGTGTAGGGGAAGGTGGCGGGGTCGAACAGGAGGACGGGGTAGGCGGGGGTGCGTCCTGTGGCGAAGAAGAAGGGGTCCTCGCCGGGGACGAGGAGGATGGGGTCGTTGGGCGGGATCTCGGCGGCGGCGAAGCGGAGGAGTTCGTCGAAGGCGGGGAGCCAGGGGCCGGGCGTGGTGATGCCGCGGAGGGAGGGCGCGGTGGCGCGGGCGGGTGCACCTTCGAGATGGATGTAGCCGAGCCGCTCGTGCGAGAGGGCGTAGAGGGCGCCGCAGACGAGGAGGGTTGCGGAGACGGTGGAGGCGAGGGGGAGGGCGAGGGCGGGGAGTTCGGCGAGCAGGAGGGCGACGAGGAGGAGGAAGAGCGGCCAGAGGGCGTAGGTGGATCCCCAGAGCTGCTGGGAGAGGAAGGCACCGTGGACGGTGGCTAGGAGGATCCAGGGGAGGAGGGAGCGGAGGGTGGGGCGGCGGCGGAGGCGGAGCAGTGCGACGGCGGCGGCGAGGAGGAGAAGGTGGGGCCAGAGAGCGAGGAGCTGGTCGGCGCGTTCGTCGGGGCCGGAGGTCCAGATGAGTTCGAGGAGGGTCCAGAGAAGGGGCGCGGCGAGCAGGAGGGTGGCGATCGGGCGGCGCCGCGCCGAGGCGGGTTGGGGGGCGCGGGTGAGGAGATTGACCGCAGTCCGCCCAAGACCCAGGCCGCCATGCTCGAGGAGGAGCCAGAGGCCGAGGGCGGCAGAGGGGAGGGTCCACAGGAGGGACTGCTGGTGGTAGGCGCCGAGGACGACGGCGAGGCCGGGGAGGCGGCGCTGGGCGGCGAAGTGGACGGTCCAATGGAGGAAGTTGCCGAGGCCGGCCCAGAGGTGCAGGGCGAGGAGCTCGAGCGCGAGCGCGGCGAGGGTGGAGGCGAGCAGAAGAAGCTCGCGGACGATGGGCTGGTTGTGGAGACGCTTTGCGGCGGCGATGAGGCCGACGGCGAGCATGGTGGAGGCGAGAAAGAAGAGGCCGATGTTGAGCTTGATCAAGACGGGGAGGGTGCAGGCGAGGCCGGCGAGGAGGCTCCAGCGAGGAGGGGAGAGGGCGGCGTCGGCGGGGGAGGCGGCGTCGGAGGCGGCGTCGGAGGCGGCGTCGGGGAAGTCGAGGGCTTTGAGGAGGAGAGCGAGGGCGAGGAGGATGGCGAGGATGGCGTCGCTGTCGTAGATGGGGTGGGGGTAGATGCTGTGGATGCCGAGGACGACGAGCGGCGCGGAGAGGAGGGCGGCGAGGGAGAATGAGCGGGGGCCGAGGGGGCGGAGGATCCGCGAGAGCAGGCGCCAGGTGAGGAGGGAGGCGAGGCTGCCGGCGACGCAGGCGTAGGCGACGGTGTGCCAGTAGACGCGGCCGAAGAGGCGGATAAGCGCGGCCTGGAGGAGGAAGGTGAGGGGGGCATGGGAGAAGGGGAGGTCGCGGTAGGGGACCTGGCCGAGGCTGAAGCGGTAGGCGGAGTCGAGGAGGAAGCTGAGGTCCCAGAGGACGGCGACGTGGGCGTTCTGCCAGAGGATGAAGGCGGCCGAGGCGGCGAGGAGGAGGGCTGGGAGGAGCACCTGGCGTGAAGGGCGCATTGGCGTCATGATGCCATGGAAGGGCAGAATGATCTCCATGAACTTCGCTGGTCGGCTACGTGCGTCGGGGGTGGCGGTGTGTGTGGCGGCCGTCTGCCTGGCTGGATCCCCACAAAGCAGGGAAGGGCGCGGTGCGGCGGGTCTCCGCGCGTTTGTTGGCGGTGATGGGCTTGTCCATATCCGCGCAAAGGGCAGAGCAGAGTTTGTTGCGCCGAAGGAGACGAATCCGTGGGGATCGGATCCGTGGGGATCGGATCCGCAGGAGTCTGTGGACAGTCTTCGCGTTGCAGAGGATGGGCGAACGGTCGGGTGGATGGTCAACTTTCCAACCTGTTGTACGTCCTATCCGATTCCGCTGTTACTTGTCATCTACCGGGGAGGACGGATCGTGCAGCGGTTCAAGCCGACGGAGGGGCCTCCGGATATGTTTGCGTGGGCGTTTGTCCATGACGGACGGCAGGTGGCCTACTATTCTGACACGCTGCATGGTGAGGCGGACCCGCGGTGCGAGTTGCGGGATGTGGCTACGGGCGGGCTTGCAGCTGCGTGGACAAAGGAAGATGGAGCCGTTCCCGAGTGGGCGGCTCCATGTCGTGCGCGTTTGTAGATCCGGAATTCTGTGCGTCTAGAGTTCGAGGCGTGCGTCTTCGATGGCGAGGCGTACGTTTCCGTCGGATTTGGTGAGGCGGCGGACGGCTTCCATCTTGTCCACGTTGGCCTTGAGCATGACGACGGCGATGGGGATGGATTTTCCGGCGGATTTGATGGTGCGGATGGCGGCGTCGCGGTCGATGTCGCAGACCTTCATGAGCACACGGATGCCGCGCTCGACGAGCTTGGCGTTCTTCATGTGGACGTTGACCATGAGGTTGTCGTAGACGTAGCCGAGGCGGGTCATGGCTCCTGTGGTGATCATGTTGAGCACCATCTTCTGGGCGGTGCCGGCCTTCATGCGGGTGGAGCCGGAGACGACTTCGGGTCCGACCTCGACGATGATGGAGGTGTCGGCGACTTCGGCGAGGGGTGTTCCGTGGTTGCAGGTGATGGCGGCGGTCATGGCGCCTCGGGCGCGTGCGTACTCGACCGCGCCGACGACGTAGGGGGTGCTTCCGGAGGCGGAGACGCCGATGACGATGTCCTTGCGGGTGGGGCGGCGGCGGGCGATGTCGCGCTGGCCGATTTCAGGAGAATCCTCGTTGACGTCAGAGGCGGAGGCGAGGGCTTTGGGTCCGCCGGCCATGATGTATTGGACCTGGGAGGGTGAGGTGGAGTAGGACGGGGGGCACTCGGAGGCATCGAGTGCGGCGATGCGTCCGGAGGATCCGGCTCCGACGTAGATGAGGCGTCCTCCATCGCGCAGGGAGCGGGCGACGATGTCGATGACGACGGCGATCTCGGGCAGGGCGCGTTTTACGGCCGCGGCGACTTTTCCGTCGTCGTGGTTGATGATGCGGGCGATGTCGAGGGCGGACTTGGTATCGAAGCCCTCGGATGCCACATTTGTGTTCTCCGTTGTGATGTCGTGGAGTCCGTCGTTTCCCCTGACCGGCTTTTGCACGGCAGGTTGTTCAAACATAGTCAGTGTTGCCATTGTGAGGCCGCCGTTGGTGTCTGAATTCTAGATCCTGAATGGAAGCGATTCCAGCCTGCATCCGCATTCCCCGACCGGGGGTGCGGGAGTTGGGCCATGGAGCCCAGCGCGTCACGGGCGATATGGACCGTGGAGGAGAGTGCGTCTCCTTCGGGCAGTTGGGCAGAAACCGTCTCCATTTAGATATTGTGTGAGATGCTCGCCAGGTCAATGAGGGATGCCAGGCGAGGCCAAGCTGAATGTACCATGCGGGGATGGGGCACCCAACAAAAAACGCGTGCGTGCGTGTACGGTCGGCGGCGGCGATTCTGATGTGGATGTGCGCGGGGGGCGGCGCGGCGCAGAGCACGGCTGCGGTGCAGGGGAGCGCGCCGGTTGGGAGTGGGGCGGCTGGGAGTGGGGCGGCTCGGAGTGCGGTGGAGGATGCGCGGCTGGTGGAGCGTCTGCGGCAGATCGCCGGCGAGCATCATGGGAGGGTGGCTTTGTTTGCCAGCCGACTCGGCACGGGGAGGGTGGTGGAGCTGGATGCGGACGCGGTGGTGCAGACCGCGTCGGTGATCAAGCTGGCGGTTCTGTATGAGGCGATGGAGCAGGTTCGATCGGGGAAGGCGCATTGGGCGGACCCGGTGCGGCTGGGTGCGGGGGACGGCGTGGCGGGGTCGGGGATTCTGCGGTTGTTCGACACGCCGCAGACGTTGACGCTGCGAGACGTTCTCGGGCTGATGGTGATGATGAGCGACAACACGGCGACGAATCTTGCGATCGATCGCCTGGGGCTGGAGCGGATCAACGAGCGGGTGGCGGGGCTCGGTTTGAAGAGTACGTATCTGTATAAGAAGATCGGCAGACCGGCGGAGGGGCCGATGCCGGCGGACCAGGCGAGGTACGGGTTGGGGAAGACGACGCCGCGGGAGATGGCGGCGCTGATGGAGAGGATCGGGCGGTGCGAGCTGGACCGGGCGGCGGCTCCGACGCGTTCGCCGGAGGATGAGGCGATCTGCGCCGTGGCGCTGACGATGCTGCGCAACCAGTTCTACAAGGATACGATTCCACGATACCTGGAGAAGCTGGACAGGACGGAGGCGGGGTCGGGTACGGCGAGCAAGACGGGCAGCCTGAACGCGGTGCGAAACGATGTGGCGATCGTGGCGGGGATCTCCGGGCCGATGGTGCTTTCGATCTTTACGTACGAGAATAAGGACACGGGCTGGACGGCGGACAACGAGGGTGAGTTGACGATTGCGAGGCTGGCGAAGGCGATCGTGGACGCGTGGTCTCCGGGAGGGATCGATGGCAAGGCGCTGGTTCCCGGGCTGGGGTTGGCGCCGGGGGCTTCGCCGATAGCTGTCGCCGGGGCTGGGTCGTCTAACTGAGTGAGGGAGCGGACAGGGTGAGCGAGCAGGAGACGAGGATGGAGGGCGGGGTAGCTTCGCCGGGGCCTGTGGCGGGGGCTGGGCTGGTCGCTGGCGCTGGCTTGGGGGCGGATTCTGTCGTGGAGGCGGGTGCTGGGCCGGACGGTGGAGCGGGCGTGGGCCTGGGGCCCGACGATGGAGCGCCGGGCTCGGGCCCGGGTTCGGGGGCGCCGGGGCTGCCGGGGCTGCACTCGTGGGTGCGCGATCTCGTCGTCTCGGTTGCGATCTCCGCGTTCATCATTGTGTTTCTGTACCAGCCGGTGCGGGTGGAGGGCACGAGCATGCTGCCCATGCTGGAGGACCAGGACCGGCTGTTCATCAACAAGCTGGCGTACCGGGTGGGGGACATCCACCAGGGGGACGTGGTGGTGTTTCAGTATCCGCGGGATCATACGAAGAGCTATATCAAGCGGGTGATCGCGCTTCCTGGAGACGTGCTGCGGATCGACCATGGGCGGGTGTATGTGAACGGCAACCGGCTGAAGGAGCCGTACCTGCCGGACCGGTTTTCCGATGACCGCTCGCAGCCGGAGATGGTGCTTGGGGTCCACAAGTATTTTCTGATGGGGGACCATCGGTCGATCTCGTCGGACAGCCGCGACTTCGGGCCGGTGGACCGGGAGCTAATCTACGGCAAGGCGGCGTTTGTGTACTGGCCGATGGAGCAGGTCGGAGTGGTGCGGTGAGATTCTCTCTCAGAAAGCAAGCCTCGGAAATGCCGGAAAGTGGAAAGCATGGAAGCGATAAGACTGCTCCCACCCTTCCCACTTTCCTTGGAAATCCCTTCGGGACCCACATTCCCGACGCTTCGACGGCGAGTATGTTCTCGAAAGCTAATTACAAAGCGCTAAACCACCTAGGACAAGGGCGGACATTGCCGAAAACGTGACTTCTGGGGAGGTTCATGCGGCAGCCGCCTGTGTGCAGTACAGCCTGCAGGAGTTGTTGTGGGTAGCGCAATGGCCCGCCCTAAAAGAATTTCAATTCTCAGACGGCCTTTCCACATGATCAATCACAAGGAACTGGGCAGACTGTTTGGCGTTGCTCATTTTTAGCCCAAGTTTCTTGACCGCTGCAGCGATCGCCCCGCCGTCGTCAGGAGTAGACGCCGAGGATGGGTCAGGTGTTGCGCCGCCGTATCCGAGGTCGGCCGGGAGCAGGTCAAGATGCACGTCGAAGGCACCGGTGATGCCGGTCTTATCGACGATGTCGCGATCTACGTAGGCAGAGAGTTGCCGACAGAGGTCAGGCATGGTTGCGCCTAGTATGTCGAAACCACCTCTTGCGCTCTCACGAATAACCCCACAGATGATGGGAGCGGGTTGTCCAGCGCTAGGAGCGGACGGAGGATTGTTTCGGTCGTACACCACACAAGCGCCTTCCTTCGCAGGTTGAAGCTTGGTCCCCTTCTTGCCGACCTTCAATTCGAAGGCAGGAATAACCTTGGTCTCCTTGTGCAGTTTCAGCCCGAAACGTTCTTCGAGCAGCGCTTGCATCATGGGCCCCTTCATCATCTCGGTATTTACGCGCTGCTCCACCGTGGCATCGATGGCGTAACGATCGGAATCGAGCCACGAAGGCGCACCCGAGATTGGCATTTGAAAAGCATTGGGCGACACAGGCGCGTTCGGTTGGCCCGTGGGAAATACCAGGTAGGCTAAGCGGATGAGGTTGGCGGTGGTTACGCAAGCCAGATGCAGTCTGCCTGGATTCGGGTCACCTCCGCTGGGAGACTGGCCGTTTTGGCAGAGTCTAACTGAGGCAACCTCGAACTTCTGGTTTGCGGTCGACTCGGTCTGCGCGTCGAGGTTCAACAGCGCAGTTACAAGAAAGACAACCGACAGCATAGGTCTGTTCATCGTGTGAGCGCGAGTTGCGAACCCTCCACATTCAGTAACTATTATGCTTCCCTGGCAGGCTTTTGCTGAAATCGTGCCGTAGCGAGGTTAAGGCCATCCTGCAGCGAGTATGCCGTCGTCTGTACATGCGACTAGGCGAAGAGTGGTGCAATTGACGGACGGGTAGTCTCAAGAGTTCTAGCCGTGAAGTCTTGTGCTTGATCCTTCGCGGGAAACGGCATCTTCGGCAACTTTGACCTGTGAAGACGGCGAACCGCCCACGTTGCCGAAAACACGATTTCGAGGGAACGTCATTCCGTAATAAATGAACAGGTGGAATGGAGTTCACATTGGCTTCAAAGTGCCGTTGTTTCGGCGATCTGTCACTATCGCGTACGAGGGCTACAGCGTCGCGCTGGTCTCGTGGGAGATGTTACGGTACGAGACTAAGGGGCTTTCCGTTGACTTCTACATCGAGAGTGGTGCCGGAGAAATCGGGATCGAAAAGAGTTCTTTTGAACGGATCAATTTCACAGACGCAGTGGGGCGACTAACCTCGGAGGAGCAATCCTTGATTCTCATGAACATTACGGCGGCACTGGAGTGGCGAGGATGGACAGTCCAGGTAATCCCTTGAATAGTTCGGATTTTGAGCTAGGCTGTGCGACGTCGCTCCTATCGCGCTTCCTCGAAAACGGTGTTTTCGGCAACCTCAGGTGTACCGCACAGAGTACGCGTCATGAGGCCGATGGCAAAGGTATTGGGACCAAAGCAGGGAAGAGCTTTTGCCCCTCGTACGGGGTCTGACTGATCGCTTCTCGGTCCGCCAATGCCTTGTTCATTCAGTTCTCCAATCCTCGATTTACCCTCGGCTGCCATCCCTGTCCGCAGTTGCGGACACACTCCTACCGCCGACCTTGTTATGCAGGCTCAGAGGCCTTCGATTCTCCACGGCGTAAACGAGAGGGACGGTGGCCGATCTCTGCGACAGGCTCAGATTGCTCAGGCCTCAGGGGTGTCGGCCTCTCCGCCGGAGCGCGACCAGTACGGCCACGCTCTGATTGCAACATACAAGGGGGTGGCGGCCGCGAAGGAGCAGCCGCCGGGCTTGCTAGGCGACGGCGGCGGCGACGATCTGCGCGAAGGATGCGGGATCGAGGCTGGCTCCTCCCACGAGCGCGCCGTCGATCTGGTCGAGGCAGCAGAGGCTGCGTGCGTTGTCCGGCTTGACGGAGCCGCCGTAGAGGATGCGCATGGCCTGGGCGATCTCGGGCGAGAGCGAGGCGGCGACCTGCGTGCGGACGATGCGGTGGGCCTCCTCCGCGATCTCGGGGGTGGCGGTGCGGCCTGTACCGATGGCCCAGACGGGCTCGTAGGCGATGACGATGGGTGCGGCGGCTGCGGGTGGGATGCCTTCGAGGGCGATGGAGACCTGGAGGGTGAGGACATCGGCGGTCTGGCCGGCCTCGCGCTGGGCGAGGTGCTCGCCGACACAGACGATCGGGATGAGGCCGTGGGCGAGGGCGGACTTGAGCTTGAGGTTGACGGTGGTGTCGGTCTCGTTGAAGTACTGGCGGCGCTCGGAGTGGCCGATGAGGACGTGGGTGACGCCGAGGGCCTGGAGCATGAGGGGGGAGGTCTCGCCGGTGTAGGCTCCCTGATCGAGCCAGTGCATGTCCTGCGCGGCGATGCGGACCGGGCTGTTGCGGGCGGCTTCGACGAGTGCGGGCAGCAGGGTGGGGGAGGCGCAGAGGACGATCTCGGCCGCGCTGTATGCGGCGGCGTGGGGGAGGAAGGCGCGGGCGAACTCGACCGCTTCGGCGGGAGTCTTGTACATCTTCCAGTTTGCGGCGATCATCGGCTTGCGTGAACTCATTGGGCTGGTCTCGTTTCTGCGGGTTGGGTTCGACGTGTCGAGGGCGGATGGGATGCGCCCGGAGCTTGCGGTGGATTAGAGGCTTCGCAGGAAGACCGACATCATGCGGCGTACGGCGACGGTCTCTTCGCTGAGGTGCGCGTGGTGCTGCTCGGGGAGATAGCCGAGGTCACGACAGAGCAGAAGGAGGTATTCGAGCTCCGATGCGGCGGCCCTGGCTTTATGCAGACAGGTGGCGAACTCCTGGTTTTCGTCGCGGCCGCTGCCCTCCGCGATGCGGGTGGGGATGGCGACGGCGGTGCGGCGGAGCTGCACGCTGATGCCGAAGACCTCCGATTTTGGGAGGGAATCAGTTGCACGGTAGACCTCAAGCGCAAGCTGATGGGCTTTGCGCCAGATATCGAGGTCGTGGAAGTTTCTCACTTGGGGTGGGTCTCTGGGTTTTGGTTGGTTTTGCTTGGGGGTTGGGTTTGAGTATGAGGTATGAGGTTCGAGGTTTTGGGGTATGAGGTTTTGAGGTATGAGGTATGGGGTTTTGAGGTATGGGGTTTTGAGGTTTGGGGTCAGGGTTTGTCGGTGAGGGCGGCGACTCCGGGGAGGGTTTTGCCTTCGAGGAACTCGAGCGAGGCTCCGCCGCCGGTGGAGATGTGGGAGATGCGGCCGGCGACGCCGGCCTGCTGCACCGCGGCGACCGAGTCCCCGCCACCGACGATGGTGGTGGCGTCCTGGTTCGCGGCGACGAGCTCGGCGATGGCGTTGGTGCCGTGGGCGAAGGGCGCGAGCTCGAAGACGCCCATGGGGCCGTTCCACAGCACGGTGCGCGCTTCGGCGATCTCGCCGGCGAAGAGGTCGATGGTCCTGGGGCCGATGTCGAGGGCCATCAGGTTCTCCGGGAAGGGCCCGGAGCCGGAGAAGAGCTGGGTCTTTGCGTCGGCGGCGAACTTGTCGGCGAGGCAGTGGTCGATGGGGAGGAGGAGCTTGACGTTCTTGGCCGCGGCCTTGTCGAGTGCGGCTCGTGCGACGCCGGTCTTGTCGGCTTCGACGAGCGACTTGCCGGTGGACTGACCGAGGGCGTTGAGGAAGGTGTATGCCATGCCGCCGCCGATGAGGATGGTGTCGGCCTTGTCGAGCATGGAGTCGATGACGTCGATCTTGCCGGAGATCTTGGAGCCGCCGATGATGGCGACGAGGGGGCGGTCGGGTTCGGTAAGGACCTTGCCGAGGAAGTTGAGCTCCTTTTCCATGAGGAGCCCGGCGGCGGACTGCGCGACGTGGTGGGTGATGCCTTCGGTGGAGGCGTGGGCGCGATGGGCGCTGCCGAAGGCGTCGTTGACGTAGATGTCGCAGAGGCCGGCGAGCTGAGCGGAGAATTTGGGGTCGTTGGCCTCTTCGGCCGCGTGAAAGCGGAGGTTTTCGAGCAGGAGGGTCTGGCCGGACTCGAGCTGACGCGACATTTCGGACGCGATCTCTCCGATGCAGTCGGGGGAGAAGGCGACGTTTTCCGATGAGTTGAGGACGTGATCGAGGAGAAGGCGCAGGCGGATGGCGACGGGGCGGAGGCTCATGGACTCGACCGGCTTGCCCGTGGGGCGGCCGAGGTGGGAGCAGAGGATGACCTTGGCCTTGTGGCGGAGCGCGTACTCGATGGTGGGGAGGGTCTCGCGGATGCGGGTGTCGTCGGTGATGACGCCTTCTTTGAGGGGGACGTTGAAGTCGACACGGATGAGCACGCGCTTGTGGGCGAGGTCGAGGTCGCGGATGGAGAGCTTGGGCATTGCTGGAATCCTTTTCATACAAGCCGGATGAGCGGCGACTATTGGGAAGAGACGGGGACGGCTTCGCTGGTGTACGGGTAAATTGTAGCTGGGCAAGGGGCTGGGGTATACGCGCGAGCGCGCGCGCCCTGGTGGCGTGGGTGGGGACGATGCCTACGGCTTTGTGCCGACAGCTCGCTGTTGATTCCGAATTGCGTCCACGTCGGCGAGGTCCTGGGGTCGCCCTGAGGCGAGCTTGTTTGCGATCAGATCGTCGGCGGAGATACAGCGGACTGGAAGATCGCCATCGACCAACACGAGCTCACTGTTGGCGTAGACGGCGGCGAACTGAACTCCATCGATCTGCTGCAGTACGTCGATGCATAGCGGAGGGTGGCCGAATCGGGCGATGGTGTGGCCGTCGGCGAAGTCTTCTACTTTGAATTGGGCGAGGGGCGCTCCAAACTGGGCGAGGGCCTGGAAGGTGGCGACTGCATTCGCCGGGCTGGATTCAATGAAGACGTCGAGGTCTTTGGTCACCCTGGGCTGAGCCCGGATGGCGACGGCGTATCCGCCGATCAGGACGTACTTAACGTGATTCGCGTTGAAGGCGGACAGCAATTGTTTTAAGTTGCTGTCCATCGGCGGGATAGCCATGGGCGGTGTAACCCTCGACGCTCATCTGGTGCACGGCAGCGAATCGTTCAGCCGGAGAGACGCTCTGCCAGTATCGGTACTCCTCGTCCTTCATCTCCTGGAAGGAGCCGAGTTTGCGCAGGGTCATCTCCATCGCTCCAGTATACCGGCGGACCTGACGGTTCGGCAGGGAGAAAGAGCGCCGCCTGAGCTGCGCTCTTGTTCCGTGTGTCAGTTCAGGAGCTAGTTAGAGGCCCTTTTTTACCAGGAAGAGGATGAGGTCTTTGACGCGGTTGGAGTAGCCCCACTCGTTGTCGTACCAGGAGATGATCTTGCCTGTGGTTCCGACGACCTTGGTGAGCTTGGAGTCGAAGATGCTGGAGAGGGGGTTGCCGCGGAAGTCGGAGGAGACGAGCTCTTCTTCGGTGTAGCCGAGGATGCCCTTGAGCTCGCCTTCGGCGGCTGCCTTGATGGCGGCGTTGATGGTGTCGACCGCGATGGGCTTTTCGGCGACGAAGGTGAGATCGACGACGGAGACGTTGGGGGTGGGAACACGGATGGCGAAGCCGTCGAGCTTGCCGGACATCTCCGGGATGACGAGCTTGAGGGCCTTGGCGGCGCCGGTGGAGGAGGGGATCATGCTGAGGGCTGCGGCGCGGGCGCGGCGGAGGTCCTTGTGGGGCGTGTCCAGGATGACCTGATCGTTGGTGTAGGAGTGGATGGTGGTCATGATGCCGGAGGCGATGCCGAAGGTGTTGTGCAGGACCTTGACGACGGGGGCGAGGCAGTTGGTGGTGCAGCTCGCGTTGGAGATGACGTTGTGCCTGGCGGCGTCGTACTTGTCGTCGTTGACGCCGAGGACGAGGGTGATGTCCTCGTTGGAGGCGGGGGCGGAGATGATGACCTTCTTGACGGTGGGGCCGAGGTGGGCCTTGGCCTTTTCGCCGTCGGTGAAGAAGCCGGTGGATTCGACGATGACCTGGGCGCCGACCGAGGCCCAGTCGAGCTTGGCGGGGTCGCGCTCGGCGAAGACCTTGATCTGCTTGCCGTCTACGGCGATGAAGTCGGCTCCGTGGGTGATCTCGTTCTTGAGGTTGCCGAGGATGGAGTCGTACTTCAGGAGGTGCGCGAGGGTGGCCGGGGTGGTGAGGTCGTTGAGGGCGACGAACTCGATCTCCGGGTTGCCGAGTGCTGCGCGAAAGACGTTGCGTCCGATGCGGCCGAAGCCGTTGATGCCTACCTTTACAGCCATTGTGCGCTTGCTCCTGTGGTGTTGCGGCGTTCTCGTGTGACGGCGGCATCGGCTGTGCGGTGCCCGGCCGAGGGTGTGTGCTTTTCAGTTCAGGCCATCAATCGGATGCTACCACCGGGTTTGCCCGGGGGCCAAATCGGCCGGGCGGGGGCTGCCGACGGGGTTGGGAGAGGAGGGGTGCCGCGGCAGGTTCCGCGCTATTTGCGCCCCCCATCTGCGTGTGTTACAAGCGACTCATGCGCGAAGTGCGCGAATGGATAAGCAACATCATGAGACGACGTTCCAGACGCGGGCCGAACAACTCCGAGTCCACAGGCAAGAGCGGACAGGAGCTTCCGCAGAACCAGCCCGCTCCGCTTCGCCCCAGCTATCCGGATGCCGCGCCTTCGGCCCCGCCCTCCGAGCGGAGCGCGGTGCGTGCAAAGCCGCTCACGCCGGCTCCTCCGGTCGCCGCTGCCGTGCCCGAGGCTGCGGCGCCCGCGGCTGCGGAGCCGGAGAAGAGGGTGGAGGTGGAGACGCAGCCGGACTCGCTTTCGACGCCGCCTGGCGAGCAGGTTCCGGTCTCCAACAAGGAGCCGCGCGGCTACGTGGTGCTTGCGATCGGCCTGCCGGGCTCCGGCAAGACGACGTGGTACAAGCGGCGCGGCGTTACGCCGTTGTCGAGCGATCTGCTGCGCAGCCTGCTGTTCGACGACATTACGGATCAGCGGTACCAGGGGCTGGTCTTCTCCACGCTGCGCAGCCTTCTGCGCGCCCGGCTGATCGCGAAGATGCCGTGGAACTATGTGGATGCGACGAACCTGAGCGCGCACGAGCGGAAGCAGTGGATCCGCATGGCGAAGAGCTTCGGGTACGAGGTCCACGCGGTGTTCTTCGACGTGCCGCTTGCGGTGTGCCTGGAGCGCAACTCCAAGCGCGACCGGCAGGTGACCGACGAGGTGATGCACAAGATGGCGGAGAAGCTGCGGCCGCCGACCTTCAAGGAAGGCTTCGAGAAGATCACGGTGGTGCGGGTGAAGGGCCATCCGGGGACCGAGCCGGGAGATGCGGCCGCCGGGGTCGCGAGCGCCGGGCCCGGCGCGGCGCAGGCCGAGTAGGCGGGTTCGACAGGCAGGGTGGGATGGCGGAGCCCGGCGTCCAGTTCGAAGACGTGAGCTACGTGCTGCCGGGTGGGCGCGCGCTGATTCGCGGCGTGTCGTTGACACTGGCGGCGGGGACGACCACGGCGCTGCTGGGGCGTTCGGGCTCCGGCAAGACGACCCTGCTGCGGATGGTGAATGGACTTGTGGCGCCTTCGGCGGGACGTGTGCTGAACCGCGGTGTGGACCCGGCCGGGCTGGACGGTGCGGGCATGACTCGGCTGCGCAGGGCGACGGGGTATGTGATCCAGGAGACGGGACTGTTCCCGCATCTGTCGGTCGAGCGGAACGCGGGTATGGCGCTGGAGCTCGCGAATACGCCGGTGCCGGCGCGGGCGGGGCGGGTGGCGGAGTCGCTTCGGCTGGCGGGGCTGGACGCGGCGGAGCTGGCCGAGCGGCTGCCGTGGCAGCTCTCCGGAGGGCAGAGGCAGCGGGTGGGACTGGCGCGCGCGCTGGCTCCGGACCCTGGGGTTCTGCTGCTGGACGAGCCGTTCGGCGCACTCGATCCCGTGACGCGGGCTGAGCTGCAGACGACGCTGCGTGATCTGCTTGCGGGTCTCGGGAAGACGGCGCTTCTGGTGACGCACGATCTGGACGAGGCTCTGTATCTTGCGCAGCGGATCGTGTTCCTGGACGGCGGGGCGGTGGTTGCGGATCTCGCGGCCGCGGAGGTGCGGGCGTCTTCGAATGCGTACATCCGGGGCTATATTGCCGCGGTGCATCATGCAGGGGGAGAGGCGTGATGCCGTTCGCCGCGCTGCTGCGGCAGCATGCATGGGAGATCGGCCGCCTGACGTTCGAGCATCTGTGGCTTACGGTCTCCGCGCTGCTGCTGGCGGCGGCGTTCGGGCTGCCGCTGGGCGTGCTGCTTACCCGGCGGGAGGCGCTTGCGAGGCCTGTCCTGGGATTTGCCAACGTGGTGCAGACGATCCCTTCGCTTGCGCTCTTCGGCCTGCTGCTGCCTGTGCCGTGGCTGGGGGAGAATGCCGCACGGCTTGCGATCCTGGCGCTGACGGGGTACGCGCTGCTGCCGATTCTTCGCAACACCTATGCCGGGATCCGGTCGGTAGATCGGGCGCTGATCGACGTCTCGAATGCGCTGGGGATGACCGAGTTCCAGCGTCTGCGCAAGGTGGAGCTTCCGCTGGCCGCGAGCGTGATACTGGCGGGCGTGCGGACGGCGACGGTGACGTGTGTGGGGGTGGCGACCATTGCGGCGGCGATCGGCGCGGGTGGTCTTGGGGAGCTGATCTTTCGCGGGGTGGCGTCGGTGGACAACGGGCTTGTGCTGGCGGGGGCTATACCGGCGGCGCTGCTGGCGCTGGCGGCGGACAGCGTGCTCGGTGTGCTCGAGAAGAAGCTCTCGGTACCGCGATGAGTGCCCTGGTGCAGCGACGGGAGCGCGACGGCCGGGAGCGTCCTGAGAGCGATCGTGGATGGCCGGCGTATGCGCGGACGACGCTGGCCGTGTCACTGGTTCTGCTGCTGAGCTCGTGTGCGCCGCCACGGTCGGGTCGGATCGTGATCGGGGCGAAGAACTTCACCGAGCAGGTGATTCTGGGCGAGCTGCTGGCGCAGGAGATCGAGGCGGTCTCCGCGGCGGAGGGGAGGCCTGAGGCGGTGGAGCGGCGGTTCTATCTTGCGGGCTCGTACGTGTGCCACCAGGCGCTGGTTGCCGGACGCATCGACGCGTACGTGGAGTACACGGGCACGGCGCTGACGGCGATCCTGAAGCAGCCGTTGCCGCCCCTGGGCGAGCGCACCGCAGAGCGGGTCTTCGCGAGGGTCGCGCAGCTCTATCGGACGAGGTACGGCATCGAGGTGGAGCCTTCGCTGGGGTTCGAGGATACGTTCGCCATCGTGGTTCGCGCGGACGATGCGCGGCGGCTTGGGCTGACCACGGTGTCACAGCTCACGCAGCGGATCGACGACGCGGCGAGCGGGGCGAACCTGCCGCATGCGTGGCGGCTCGGTGTAGGGTACGAGTTCGAGTCGCGTCCGGACGGGCTGAGCGGTCTCTCTGCCGCGTACGGGCTGCACCTGGCGGTGCCGCCGCGCACGATGGACCTTGGGCTGCTGTACCGTGCGCTCGCGGCCGGGCAGGTGGATGTGGTGGCGGGCAACTCCACCGATGGGCCGATCCGCGCACTGAGCCTGGCGGTGCTTGCGGATGACCGGCACTACTTTCCACCGTACGAGGCGGTGCCGCTGGTGCGCGGCGACGCTCTTGCGGCGCACCCGGCGATCGGGCGTGCGCTGAGCCGGCTGGCAGGGAGGTTTACCGCAGCCGAGGTGCAGGCGATGAACGATGCGGTGGACGGGCAGCATCTGGATCCCGCGGACGTGGTGCGGGATCTGCGGCGAAGGAAGGGTTTGTAACGAATGGAGGACGCGATGGGGGGAGATCCTGAACCATGGCTGCGCGGGACGCACGCGGAGGTCGATCCTGTGGCGCGGCAGGTGCTGCACGCGCTTGAGCTGACGGAGGAGGATTGCGTGCGGTGGTGCGGGCCGCTGACGGATGCGGAGGTCAATCTGCGGCCGCACGGTCTGCCTCCGGTGGCGTTTCATCTGCGGCATATTGCGCGCTCGCTCGACCGGCTGCTGACGTACGCTGCGGGGCGCGAGCTCGATCGGGCGCAGTTTGGGCTGCTGGAGGGGGAGCTGGAGCCCGGGGCGACCCGCGCGGACGCGCTCGACGAGCTGGTGGCGGGGTTGCGGCGCGCGGCTCGGAGGATACGGGAGTTCTCGCCGGACCAGTACACGGAGAGCCGGAGGGTAGGCCGGGCGGGGCTTCCGACCACGGTGGCGGGGCTGCTGGTCCACTGCGCGGAGCACACGCAGCGGCACAGCGGGCAGGCGATCACGACGGCCAAGGTGTTGCTTGCGCTGCGCGGGTAACGGGTGCGGCGGCACGAGCGCCGGGTGCGCGGCGCAGGCCGCGGAGCTGCGAGTCAGGGACGTGTCTTCAGCCTGGGGAACCAGGTCACCTGGAAGGAGAAGGTGTTGTCGGTCTGCGGACCGGGCAGGTCGATGGGGGCCTTCCAGGCCTCGTACCGGTAGAGCGCGTTGAGCTCGACCATGGGGGTGAGGCGCTTCACGACGTCGACGCCGAACTGGTTCTGGGTCGTGCCGCCGGCGAAGTCATTGGGCGTCTTCTTGGTGAGGTAGGAGAGCTGCACCCACTCGTTGCCGGAGAGGTGGTAGGTGAGCCAGGCCTGGCCTCCCTTGGCTTCGCGGCCGATCCAGTCGCCGAGGATGTTTCCCTTGTTGGTGTATCCCTGCTTCTGCACGGCGACCTCGATGTACTGGTGGCCTCCGCCCTGGCAGGCGAGGGTGGAGCAGTCGGTGGAGACGCCTTCGACGCGGAGGTCGAGGTGGCTTGCGCCGGGGAAGTGGGACAGGTAGATGCCGGGCCGATAGGCGGCACGACGCGGCGCGGAGATGGGGGTGAGATCGTCGTGCGCCTCGGAGTCGGCGTAGAGCGTGAGGTAGTTGCGCGCGAACGGAAGCCGGTAGGAGAAGTTGAAGGCGGAGAAGCGCGCGCCGGGATCGTCGCGTGAGAATTTGAGGCTCTGCGTGGTGTCGTGGACGTCGAAGAAGCCTTTGAAGAAGGTGTGCAGGGTGACGGGCTCGTGGCCTTTGCCGCCGAAGATGACGGTGCGCTGGAAGCCGAACTCGAAGTTCCGCGTGGGGCGGAAGGAGAACATGTCGGAGTGGACCCAGTCGTCGTTGGGGGCGGTGTGTCCCTTCAGGCTGCCGTAGAAGAAGTCATACCGCACGGGGCCGAGCAGACGGGAGAGGTATTTGATCGAGAGCGGCTCGACGCGATTGATGCGGACGGAGTAGATGTTCTCCGCATTGTTGGACCAGGGGAGGGAGCCGCCCATCGCGGGGCCGAGCCAGGCATCGGTCTTTCCGGCGGAGATCTCGTGTCCGAGGATGTGGTAGGACAGCGTGGCTTCGACGATGCGGAAGGGGTTCTGCGCGGCGATCTTTCCGTAGGGGATGGTGGCCTGGGGGAAGTTCGGCGCGGCGAACGGGACGATCTCGTCGAGCGTGGAGAGCTGCGTGGCGGCGGCGAGCGAGTAGCCTGTGCCGGAGGGCGCGTGCTGGTACTCGGCGCGGACGTGGAGCGAGAAGGGGCCGCGTTCGTTGAGGGTCGAGAAGCCGGTGACGTTGTTGAAGCCGGGCTGATGCGGGCGGCCGTAGTCGTTGAAGAAGGACTGGCCGAGATGGTAGCTGTCCTGGAGGATGGTGCCGGAGACTCCCTCGATGCGGGTGTAGACGGATTGGAGGCCGTAGACGGTTCCGCGGCGGGCGCCGTCGGTGATGCCCTCGTCGGTGAGCTCGCTCATGAGGGAGGCGAGGATCTCCTGTGCCTCCGCATCGTCGCCGGAGAGGATCGCGCTCTCCGATGCCTGAAGCATGTGCAGTGCGCTGCGCCGGGTGTACGGCCGGATGGAGAGGAACATGGTGTCCAGGTAGCCCATGCCGTAGAGCCGCATGAGGGCTGGATAGACCCAGCTGTCGACGGGGATGTAGGAGCTGCCGCCGGTGTCGCTCGGCTTGTCGTCCGCGGCTGTTCCGTAGGCGGGCAGCGCGGTGTAGGGGGTCTGCGC
>JALYIA010000136.1 GCA_030776065.1 Acidobacteriota bacterium | reverse complement strand
CGATGGGCTGAATCGCCGAGGAGTGGGAGCGGTTCGACAGTCCGGGATGGGGTGACGATGGCCGCGGTGGCGGCGTTTGCGGCGACGATGAGCGGGGAGGGGCGGCCGGTGCTGGATCGCACGGGTCTGAAGGGGCGGTACGACGTGCTGATGAGGACGCCGGAGAGCGGGGGCGGGGCGGTGGACCGGCAGGAGATGGTGCAGGGGCAGATGGATGCGCTTGGGTTGAAGCTGGAGGCGGGGAGGGCGGCTGTGGAGCGACTGGTGGTCGACCATATGGAGCGGCCTTCGGCGAACTGAAGGGTGTGCGTGAGGGCGGTGCTATCGTTAAGGCTGCGCGTCCCTATCGTCTAGCGGCCCAGGACTCCGCCTGTTCCCGGCGGCAACACAGGTTCGAATCCCGTTGGGGACGCCACGTTGAGCTGCGGGCTGAGCAGGACCCTGCCGATGGGCTGAATAGGACCCTCCCGATGGGCAGGACCCTCCCGATGGGCTGAATCGCCGAGGAGTGGGAGCGGTTCGACAGTCCGGGATGGGGTGACGTCGAGGTGTGGGTCTGGGGCGGGGTTTGGGGGCGGGGGTTGGGGGCGGACGTCATCAGGGGCGGACGGTGCGTTTGATCTGGGCGTACTGGAGGAGGATGTAGCTGTCGGTCATGCCGGCGATGTAGTCGGCGACGACGCGGGCCTGGCCTTCGGTGGGGATCTCGTCGATGTAGCCGGTGGGGAGCTCTTCGGGGTTGTGCATCCAGAAGTCGAAGAGTGCGGTGACGACCTGTTCGGCCTTGTCGTGTTCGAGGGAGAGGGCAGGGCAGGTGTAGAGGGTGTCGTAGAGGTAGCGCTTCTCCTGGAGGCGCTGGGCTTCGGCCTCCGGGGAGAAGGCGGCGAGGCGGGCGGGGTGGTTGCGGACGTCGTGCAGGGAGGCGGCGGGGAGGGCGGCGGCGCGGGCCCGGGTGGTGGCGATGAGGTCTTCGGTGAGGACGTTCTGCATGAGCTGGAGGGCCTCATTGAAGAGGAACTTGGGCTCGACGCCGGTGTGCTGCTGTTCGACGTGGCGGTAGCAGCGGGCGACGATGTCGACGTGGCTGCGGATGTGGTCGATGTCGAGGAGGCCGGATTCGACGCCGTCGTCGAGGTCCGCGGTGAGGTAGGCGATCTCGTCGGCGAGGTCGATGATCTGGGCTTCGAGGGGGGGCATCTGGCCGAGGAGGTAGGGGGCGAGCTCGGGGTGGAGGTGAGCGGGGTAGTCGCGGGAGTGCTTGATGATGCCTTCCCGGACGCCGAGGGTGAGGTTGAGGCCGGGATGGGCGGCGTAGCGGCGTTCGAAGTAGACGACGATGCGGAGGGCGTGGAGGTTGTGGTCGAAGCGGAGGCCGTGGCGCTGGAGGCAGAGGTCGAGGGCGCGTTCGCCGGCGTGTCCGAAGGGCGGGTGGCCGATGTCGTGGACGAGGGCGAGGGTTTCGGCGAGGTCCTCGTTGAGGCCGAGGGCTTCGGCGACGCCGCGGGCGATCTGCTGGACCTCGATGGTGTGGGTGAGGCGGCTGCGGAAGTGGTCTGAGGCGCGGCTGGTGAAGACCTGGGTCTTGCCGGCGAGGCGGCGGAATGCGCGGGCCTGGACGATGCGCTCGCGGTCGCGCTGGAAGGCGCTGCGGGCGGGGCGTTCGGGGGCGGGGTAGACGCGGGAGCGAAGGGTGTCTGCGGGGTCCGCGGAGACGGCGCAGGGGCGGAGGTCCGGGGTTCGCTCGGGCGTCCGGCTGAGGCGGGATGTGCCGTTCAGGCCCACAGGCGCTAGTGTATCGCGGGGATTGGGGTGCGCGCGGAGGGGTGCGCGCGGAGGGGTGTCGGGGGTGGGGTGGGGCTTACTTGGCTTCGGTGTTGAGGCGGGCGAGCTTGACGCGGGCGTTTTCGAGCTTGTGCTGGACCTTCTGGACGTCGGCGGGATCGGCGTCGGCGGGCAGGGAGTGGGCGTACTCGGACATGGAGCGCTCCCACTGGGCGACGGCCTGCTTGAGCTTGCCGGTCTTCTCGTAGACCTCGCCGAGGTGGTCGTGGACGGTGGGGTCTGTGTTGATGCGTTCGTTGGCCTTGCGGAGGCTCTCTTCGGCCTGGGTGTACTGGCCGGTCTTGTAGTAGGCCCAGCCGAGGGAGTCGAGGTAGGCGCCGTTCTGGGGGTCGAGCTCGACGGCCTTGCGGATCATGCCGAGGGCTTCGGGGAGCTTTTCGCCGTGGTCGACGAGCATGTAGCCGAGGTAGTTGAGGACGGCGGCGTTCTGGGGGTCGATGGCGAGGGCCTGGCGGAACTGGGCCTCTGCCTGGTCGTAGAGCTTCTGGCGGTCGAGGAGCTCGCCGCGGAGGAAGAACATGTAGAGCTTGTCTTCGGGCTTGGTGGCGGTCTTGGCGGCGAGGTCGAGCTGGTCGTTGGCCTCTTTGAAGCGCCTGAGGCGGATGTCGATCTGGGCGAGGGCGATCTGGACGTCTCGGTCTTCGGGGGTTCCGTGGAGCTGGGCGCGGGCGAGGGCGAGGGCCTCCTCGACCTTGCCGGTATCGGCGAGCTGGCCGGCGTACATGGTCTGGACGGCGACGTTGGCGGGGAGGGCGCGGGCTGCTTCTGCGGCTACGGCGGTGGCCTCCTTCCACTGGTGGGCGTCGCGGAAGGCGTCGACCTGACCCTGGTATCCGCGGACGGCGTAGTCGCCGCCGAGCTCGACCATCTGCTTGTAGGTGGCGACTGCTTCGGCGGTCTTGTTTTCGTCGCGGTAGATGCTGCCGAGGCGGTCGAGGAAGAGGGAACGGTTTGCCTTCTCCTGCTCGGAGTACTTGCCTTCGGTGTGGAGGGTGGCTGCGAGGATGGTGGTGAGGACCTGCTGGGCCTGGTCGAACTTGCCGAGGGCGTCGTAGGTGAGGGCCTCGTTGAAGGAGAGCTCGAGCTTGAGGTCGGAGGTATCGGGGAGCTGTGCCTTGGCCTTCTGGAGGGTGGCGAGGGCCTGGTCGTAGTGGCCTTGCCGGCGCTGGATCTCGGAGATGTGGATCTGGGCCTGTGCGTCCTGGGGGTCGGCGGCGGCGAGCTGGGTGTAGACCTTGAGGGCGTGGTCGAGCTGGCCGTCGAGCAGGAGGGCGTTGGCGAGGCCGCGTTCGGCGTCCGGGTTATCGGGCTCGAGCTCGAGGGAGCGCCGGTAGGCGGCGGCGGCTTCCCTGGGCTTTTTGAGCATGTCGTAGCTGGCTCCGAGGGCGAGCTCGACGCGTGCGGACCGGTCGGCCTGGGGCACGGCGGCGAGGGTATCTGCGGCACGCTGGGCGTCTCCCTGCTCGCCGTAGAGGCGGGCCATGTTGAGGACGACCTCTTCGGAGTTGGAGTCGAGCTTCTGGGCTTCCTTGAACTCGGCTTCGGCCTTTCCGGACTCGTGGTTGAGGCCGTAGAGCTGTCCGAGCAGGAGGCGGGATTCGACGTCGGCGGGCTTGAGTCTGGCGATGGTCTCGTACTCGGCGATGGCGAGGCGAAGCATCTCGCCGGCCTGGGCTCCCTGCATGTCTCCGAGGGAGCGGAGGTAGACCTTGCCGAGGAGCTCGTGGGCCTGGAGGTCCTGGGGGTTGTTTTTGACCTGCTCCTGGGCGGCGGAGACGGCTTCGCGGATGCGTCCGATCTTGAAGTAGAGGTCGGCGAGGCCGTCCTGCAGCATGCGGGATTCGGGGTCGGCGGAGAGGGCGAGCTTGTACTCCTCGATGGCCTGGGTGGCGTAGTCGGGGCGGCCTGCGGAGATGGCCATCTCCTCATAGAGGTGGGCGAGGCCGTAGTGGTAGTAGGCGGAGGAGCGGTCCGGTATGGGGGCGGCGGCGGC
>JALYIA010000135.1 GCA_030776065.1 Acidobacteriota bacterium | reverse complement strand
CCCCAGAACCCCACACCCCATTCGCGGAATCCGTGTCAAGCCCCCCTGCCCTCCAATTTCGAGCTAACGGACACATTCCAAACCATTTATATTTCGAAAATAGTTGGCCGTTTAGTTTGCTCCACCCTGTTAAACTGGAAGTAGACGATTCCGAACCAAGCTCCTCTCTCTGCGAACTGCACCAAACTGCCTAACCCATGTGGTTTGAATACTTTACAAGTAAGACCCCGTAGAATCAATACTTTAGCGCCGCACTGGCGTACCGCGTCGGACCTAAGTCCAATGTTCGGGATACTTTAGGACTTAAGTACACCGGGGGGGGTACCCCCCGGTCACGCGATGGGTGTACCCGCCGCCCGGTACACGGCTTCAATCGCCCGGAGGTCGGCCAGCCCCTCTTCTCCGGGAGTCTTCGGGGTCGCACCCGTCCGGACGCAGTCGGCGAAGTGCTCCGCCTCCAGCAGAAAGTGGTTGGTCTCGTCCCCGGGCGTCGACAGATCCACCCGCTGCCCGCCGCCGATGCCGCGCAGCCGCACGCCCGTATACGCATACGCATTCGTAATCTCGAGCGTGCCCCGCTCCCCATGGATCCGCAGAAACGGAGGCATGTCCGACCCGTACGTCGAGCCCAGCGCCGCGATCACGCCCGAAGGAAACTTCATCGTCCAGCTCACGCTCTGCTCCACCTCGGCGAACCGGCCGCTGGCCCGGTCCCTGGTCGAAACGACGCCCGTATACGCCGCAGGCTCCTCGCCCAGAATCCACCGGATGTTGTTCAGCGGGTAGATCCCCACATCCATCAGCGAACCGCCGCCGCCCAGCTTCTTCATCAGCCTCCACTGGCCGGCGCCGCCGTTGAACCCGAACGCACCCTCGAACGCCTGAACGCTGCCGAGCTCGCCCGCCTGGACCATCCGCCGCGCCTCGTTGTGCGTCGGATCGAAGTGCACGCGGTAGGCGATCATCAGCTTCACGCCCGAGCGTCTGCAGGCCGCAATCATCTGCTCGCACTCGGAGGAGGAGATCGCCATGGGCTTCTCGCACAGCACATGCTTCCCCGCCGCGGCGGCCCGCACCGTGTACTCGCGATGCATGCTGTTCGGCAGCCCCACATACACCGCGTCCACGGCCTTGTTCTCGCGGATGCGGTCGAACGTCTCGTAGGTATAGATCGAGCTCTCAGGAATGCCGTACGTCGCCGCGTACTTCCTGCCCTTCGTCTCCGGATGGCCTGTAACCAGCGCGGTGATCTTTGCCTTGCCCGACCGCGCACACGCGCGCATAAAGATCTCCGAGATCGTCCCCAGCCCGATCGCCGCGAACCCGACGGGGGCCGCCTCGGGGCGAGCGGACTGCGCGTTCGCACCAGTCTGCCGGGCGTTCGCACCCGTCTGCCGGGCGTTCGCGCCCGTCTGCCGGGCCTTCGCGCCCGATGCCGGAAGCGTGCTCGCTGCGAGGGCAAGCGCGGAAAGAGAGGTGAATTCGCGGCGATTCATGCCCGATAGCCTATGCGCAGCGTCGCGCCCTTGTCGAATCCGCGAACGCGCCCTTCCCGCACCCCCGCGAACGATACTCTGAGAGGAGTGTCCGCCTTCGCCGATGTCGCCCTGCCTGTGCCGCTCGACCGGGCCTTCACCTACGCGGTGAACGGCACGGCGCCGAGCGTAGGCGCGCGTGTGCTCGTTCCCTTCTCCGGACAGAAGCTGATGGGCGTCGTCACCCGCGTGCACGACGACCCGCCGCCCGAAGGAGTCGAGATCAAGCCCATCCAGCAGGTGCTGGACCCCGAGCCGCTGCTCGGCGACGAGCTCCTGCAGCTCGCCGGCTGGATCGCCCAGTACTACGTCGCGCCGCGCGGCGAGGTGCTCCGCGCCATGCTGCCGCTGAGCGCGGAGGTGCGCCGCCAGTTCACCTACAGCATCACCGATGCCGGACGGCGCGTGCTCTACGACGGCGCGGAGAAGGGCTCCTCCCGCCGCTCACGCCTTACGCCCGAGCAGCAGAACCGCGAGTACGCCGTGCTCAACTACCTCGAAGCCGGCGCGCCCGCAAAGCACTCGGCCATCCGCTCCGCGACCCAGGCCAACAAGGCCATCCTCGACGGCATGGTCCGCAAGCGCTGGCTCGTCCGGGAGGCCCTCGCCGAACCGCGCGACGCCCGCCGCACCGAACGCATTGCGGTGCTGCTGCAGGATGCGCGCATTCCGAAGCTGAACGAGAACCAGACCGCGATCCTCGCCGAGCTCGCCGCCGCGGGCGGAAGGATGACCGTCCGCGATCTGCGCGACTCCGCCTCCCTGCGCGAACGCGGCGTGCCCGTCTCCACGCTCGGCACGCTGGTCAAACGCGGCCTGGTCGCGCTCGAAGACGCGCCCGAAGCCTTCCGCATGGGCGGAGTCGGCGCAGCCGGAAAGAAGCACGCCCACGAGCACCCGCTGAACGAATCGCAGACGGAGGCGCTCGCCGAGATCGCGGCCGCCCTGGATCAGCGAGCCTTTCGTCCTCTGCTGCTCTACGGCGTGACGGGCTCGGGCAAGACCACCGTCTACTTCGCCGCCATGCAGCGGGCGCTCGACGCAGGCAGGTCCGCGCTTCTGCTCGTCCCGGAGATCGGCCTGACGCCGGCGATGGCCGGGCAGCTCTTCGCCGCCTTCGGGACGGAGGTCGCGCTGCTCCATTCGCAGCTCACGCCCGACGAGCGCGCCGAGCAGTGGCGCCGCATCCGCTCCGGCGAGGCGCGCATCGTGGTCGGCACGCGCTCCGCCATCTTCGCGCCGCTCGCCAACCTCGGCCTGATCCTGGTCGACGAAGAGCACGACGCGAGCTACAAGCAGGAGGAGACGCCGCGCTATCACGGACGCGATGTGGCAGTGATGCGCGCCAAGCTGAACCACGCCGTCGTGGTCCTCGGCTCCGCCACGCCCTCGCTCGAGAGCTGGTCGAACTCCGTGCGCGGCCGCTACAAGCGCATCGAGATGCTGACCCGCGTGGCCAATCGCCCCCTGCCCGCCGTCGAGCTCATCGATCTGCGCACCGAGTTTCGCGAGACCTCACGCGACGACATCTTCTCGCGCCAGCTCGTCACCGAGACGCAGGCCACGCTCGATCGGGGCGAGCAGGTCATCATCCTGCTGAACCGGCGCGGCTATTCGTTCACCGTCATGTGCCGCTCCTGCGGCGAACGGATCGAGTGCGAGAACTGCGCCGTCGCAATGACCTACCACAAACCGGGGTTGGGCGATGACGTCCATGCGGACTCCGGCGCTGCACCGGATCCGAGAGCGCGCCTGGAATGCCACCACTGCGGCTTCCGGCGAGCCGTCCCGAAGATCTGCCCGAAGTGCCGGTCCGAGCACCTCTTCTACCTCGGAGCAGGCTCCCAGCAGGGCGAAGAGCGCCTCCTGAGCCTCTTTCCAGCCGCGCGGATCGCGCGCATGGATCGCGACACGGTGCGCGGACGCGGCGACATGGAGCGCCTGCTCACCCGCCTCCACTCGGGCGAGATCAACCTGCTCGTCGGCACGCAGATGATCGCCAAGGGCCATGACATCCACGGCGTCACGCTGGTCGGCGTCGTCGGGTGCGACAGCGCCCTGGGACTGCCGGACTTCCGCGCCGCCGAGCGCGTCTTCCAGCTGCTGACGCAGGTCTCCGGCCGCGCGGGCCGCGGTCATCTGCCCGGCCGCGTGCTGGTCCAGACGTACCACCCGGATCACTACGCCATTCGCTACGCCGCCGCGCATGACTATCCCGGCTTTGTGGCACGTGAGATGGACTTCCGGCGCTGGATGCACTACCCGCCGTTCGCCGTGCTCGCCAACGTGCTGATCGTCGGCGACAGCCTGGAAGAGACGGCCGCGTGGGCCGCCAGGCTGGGCCGCTGGTTTCAGTCCGCGCGCCTGGAGGATATCCGCGTGCTCGGTCCGGCTACCGCGCCCATCGCGCGCCTGAAGCGCATCTATCGGTTCCACCTGCTGCTGAAGGCCCAGCGCCGCGACGCTCTGAGCCGGACGCTGCGGGCCATGCTGGCGCATGCGGAGCAGGAGGGCATCCCGCGCCGCAACCTGATCGTCGATGTGGACGCCATTCAGCTGATGTGAGGCCGCCGCTCGGCACGGCGCTCTACGGCTCGATCACACGGCCGTCGCGCAGATAGTCGTAGCTCCCGTCCGGCTCGTTGTGTACGCCACGCATCCGCCGGCTGTGCAGGATCCGGTTCTGCGGGAACCACAACGGCAGAGACGGCAGCTCCTCGGCAACGATCTTCTGGATCTGAACGTACTCCGCTCTGCGGCGCACCTCTACGTCGCGGGGATCGCCTGCCTCCGACGCGGCGCGGGTCAGCAGCGCATCCACCTGCGGGTTCACGTACCGGCCGCGATTGGCGCCGCGCGGCGGAAAGCTCGCCGACGCGTACATGTAGCGGAAGATGTCGGGGTCTTCGTTGGACCCGACCCACTTGAGCACGTACATCTGGAATGCGCCCTTCGTCACATCGGAGTAGAAGGTGCCGAACTCCGCCGAGCGGATCTTCAGCGCGATGCCGGAGGCGCGCATCTGCTGCTGCATCACGGCGGCGAGCAGACGCGTGGTCTCGTCGGTGCTTGTCTTCAGCGTGAGGGTCAGGCGCACGCCGTCCGCGCCGGGATGGAAGCCGGCGGCGTCGAGCAACGCCTGCGCGCGCGCCGTGTCGTGAGGGTACTGCGCGGTCTCAGCGTCCGAGGCCGCGGCCCAGTGCTGCTCCGGCAGAAGCCCGCGCGCGATCTGCGCGCGCCCTCGCCACAGCGCCGCGATGATCGCCGGCCGATCGAGCGAGTACGCCACCGCCTGCCGCACACGCTTGTCCCCGAGCGCATGGTCCTGCGCGTTGAAATTGAGGTACCACACGCTCGAGCCTGGGCCGCTCTCGATTCCCAGGCCCGGCGCGCCTTCGAGCGCGTGCACCATGTCCGGGGTCAGCACGTTGCTTGCGATGTCGCCCGAGCCCTTCTGCATCTCGAGCGCGCTGGTGATCGTGTCGGGAACCACCGAGAAGCGCAGCCGCTGGATCTGGCTGCCTGCGGCGGTCGCTCCTCCGTTAGCCGGCGCCGTGGACCAGCAGTCGGCGAAGCGTTCGAGCACGACCTCCTGATCCTGCACCTGGCGCACAAACCGGTAGGGCCCGGAGCCCACCGGGTTCAGCCCGAACTCTCTGCCGGCGCCCCGGGGCACCACGCCGAAGAGGCCATCGCTCATGTTGAACAGCAGCCCCGCATCGGGCCGCTTCATGTGAACGACGACCGTAAGAGGGTCCTGTGCTTCCGCGTGGTCTACGGCGGCGAAGCTGCCGCTCTTTGCGCTGACCAGGGCGCCGCCGGGCAGCACCGCTGTCCGGTGGGAGTCGATGAGGCTCTCGATGGTCCACACCACGTCCTCGGCCTCAAGCGGCCGTCCGTCGTGGAACCGCACGCCGGGGCGCAGATGGAAGATCCAGGTGAGAGGGTCGGGCTGCTCCCAGCTCGTCGCCAGCCACGGGCGCAGCGCGAAGTGCTCGTCCTTCTTCACGAGCGCATCGAAGACCAGGCTGCCGACGCGCTCGGATTGAGCATCGGTTCCCTGCCGGAGATCGAGGTTGTTGGGCGAGCTTTCCAGGATCACGACGACCTCGCCCGCACGCGGCTTCGTTTCGCGGCAGGAGGTCAGCGCGGCGCAGACCAGCAGGACGGAGGCCGATACGGCACGGCGGCTGCGCGTCCCGCGGCTGCCCGTCCCGCGGCTGCAGGCCCAGCGACTGAAAGCCGTCGCGGCTGCTTCACCCCTGCCGGTGTGGGGCGTCCGGTCAGCCATGCGATAGCTTTCCGAGCACCACGGCCCGCGCCGCGCCGGTCGCGCTGGGCAGATTGCCGGGGAGGCCGTGCCATGTGAGCCAGGCAAGCAATGCGAAGGCCACGGCCTCCTTGGCCTGCGCCGGCATGCCGAGCTCCTCCATCTGCCGAACGCGAACGCCCAAGGGAGCGAAGCGCTCGGCCAGCATCGCCATCAGCGTACGATTCTTCGCGCCGCCGCCCGCGACGCAGAACTCCACCTTCGCGCGTGGTGCGGCGCCCGCGAGGTGTGGCCGCACAAAACTGCGGTAGGCCTGCACAACGGACTCCGCCGTGAGCGCGGTGGCGGTCGCGACCACATCCGCATCGGAGGCGGCCCGGCTGCGGCACAGGGAGACGAAGCGCGCGCCGAAGCGTGCGCCGAACTCCTCCCGGCCGCACGACTTGGGTGGAGGCGCGCGGAAGAAGGCCTCGCGGAGGACGGACGCGATCACGTCGGGCCGCACCGCGCCGCGCGCCGCGACTGCTCCGCCGCGATCGAACGTCTTGCCGAACAGCGTCGCCATGCAGAGGTCGATCACCATGTTGCCGGGGCCTGTGTCGAACGCCAGCAGCGACTCCACGGCGCCGCCGGCGGGGATCGCGGTGAGGTTGCCGATGCCGCCGAGGTTCTGCAGCACGCGGCTTACCCGGTCCGAACGGAAGAGGCACGCGTCCAGCATGGGGACGAGCGGCGCACCCTGGCCGCCGGCGGCAAGATCCGCGGGGCGAAGATCGCCGACCACGGGACAGCGGAGGCGCTCGGCCACGACTGCCGCCTCGCCCAGCTGCCAGGTCGAGCGTACCGTGCGGCCCGGCGCGCGCGGGGCCGCGGCCTCGTGGTGGATGGTCTGGCCGTGCATCCCTACCAGCGCCGGCGTGTAGCCGAGATGCTTCGCCGCCTGGACTACGACATCGGCGTAGGTCTCGCCGAGGCGCCAGTTCAGACGGCTGATCTCGGCCGCCGTGGCGGGCTCGCCCTCCATCAGGCGCAGGACCTGGCGGCGCAGGGCGGACGGGTAGGGTCGGCTGACCAGGCCGAGCAGGCGCACACGGGGCATGGCGAAGTCCGCCACCCGCGGGCCGATGCGGCAGAGCGCCACATCGACGCCATCGGCCGACGTGCCGCTCATCACACCGGCGACGACCATGGAGCGGCGGGTCGAGGACGAGGACGGCCGCATCATGCGCCGGCTCCCAGCTCCTGCTGCAGGTCGGCCAGCACGTGCAGGGCCTCGCGCGGCGTCAGACCATCCAGGTCCAGCGCGGCGATGCGGTCGGCGATCTTCTGCGACAGGGGCGTAAACATCGTCATCTGGACGGAGGTGGCGGGAGTCTCTCCGGCTGCGCGGGCAAGCGCCGCCGCAACCTGCTGCGTCTCTGCGCGCTCGTGCAAGCGCAGCACCTCGCGAGCCCGCGCGATCACCGCCGGCGGCAGACCGGCAAGACGCGCGACCTCGATGCCGTAACTCTTGCTGGCGGCGCCGGGCTCGACGGTGTGCAGGAAGACGATGCCTCCGGAGGTCTCCTTCACGGTGACGCGCAGATTCTTGAGCCGGGGAAGCCTCTCGGCAAGCAGCGTGAGCTCGTGGTAGTGGGTGGCGAACAGCGTCCGTGCGCCGATCTGGCCGTGCATATGCTCCACCGTTGCCCAGGCGAGCGAAAGTCCGTCGTATGTAGCAGTTCCTCGCCCCATCTCATCCAATAGAACAAGGCTGCGCGAGGTGGCCGTGTTGAGGATGGCAGCAGTTTCGGTCATCTCCACCATAAAAGTTGAGCGGCCGCGGGCTACGTTGTCGCTGGCCCCGATCCGGGTGAAGATGCGGTCCACCACCCCGAGACGCATGCGCTCGGCGGGAACGAAGCACCCGCACTGCGCCATGATCGCGAGGAGAGCTGCCTGGCGCAGATACGTGCTCTTGCCGCCCATGTTGGGTCCGGTGATCAGCACGATCGAGGCTGGGGTTTCGGTACCGCCATCCCATGCCTCGAGCGAAAGCGAGTTCGGGACGAAGCGCCCGCCGCCCGACTCTTCGATGCGGCGCTCGACCACAGGATGCCGCGCATTGGCGAACTCGATGACGCCCGAGTTCTCGACCAGCGGCCTGGTCCAGGCGCGGAGAGCCGCGAGGTGGGCGAAGGAGGCGAGCAGGTCGATCTCGGCCACGCGGCGTGCCGTGTCGCGCATTCTGCTCGCAGAACCCAGCAGATCGCGCCGCAGATCGGCGACGATGCGACGCTCGATCTCGCCTGAGCGCTCTTGTGCGGTGAGGATCTTGCCCTCGTACTCTTTGAGCTCGGGAGTGGTGAACCGCTCGGCGTTGACCAGCGTCTGCTTGCGTTCGTAGTCCGCGGGGACGGCGCGCGCGTTCGCCTTGGTCACCTCGAGGTAGTAGCCGAAGATGGAGTTGAACCGCACCTTCAGGCTGGCGATGCCTGTGCGCTGCCGCTCGCGCTCTTCGATTCCGGCGAGCGCCTGGCGCCCGGTGCGGCTCAGCTCGCGAAGTTCATCGAGGTCCGCATCGACGCCGGCGCGGACGACGCCACCGTCGGCGAGGTTCGCAGGGGGCTCATCCACAAGCGTCGTCACGATGCGGCTGTAGATGTCTTCGAGCGCGTCAAACGCCGGCGCATCTGCAGGTTGCGGCACTGTCTCAGCCTGCTGCGGCACAGCCTCAACCTGTGGACGACCTGTGGATAACCTGGAGGGTGTCGCGGCAGCGGACGATGCGGCAGTGTGGCGGGGGGGGGCGGGTCCCCGCCCGGCGAGCTCCCTCCAGCGGACCGATTGGAGCGCCCGGACGGCCTCGCGCAGCCCGGGGAGGCAGCGCAGGGTGGAGGCCAGCGCCATCATCTCGCGTGGTCCGGCGGAGTCGAGCGCGACCCGGCCGAGCAGACGCTCGATGTCGAGCAGGCCCTCCATGGAGCGACGAACCTCCTCCCGGCGCCGGAGGTCGGAGGCGGCCTCCTGCACGGCGTCCAGGCGCGCGTCGATCTCGGCGAGCTGTGCCGCGGGTCGAAGCAGCGTCGCCCGCAGGAGCCGTCGACCCATGGGAGTGCAGCACGCATCCAGCGTATGGAACAGGGTGGTCTGCGCGCTTTCGCCGGAGAACAGCGGCTCCACCAGTTCGAGGTTCCGCACGCTGACGGAGTCCAGAGAGAGGCATTCTGACCGCTCGTAAAAGCGTAATGTATCAAGGTGTTCTAAGCCACCCTGCATCGTCTGCTTGAGGTAATGCAGCAGCGCTCCCGCGGCGACGCCGGCGGTCTCATGGCCACCCAGTCCGAGACCATCGAGCGACTGCACCCCGAAGTGCGAGCGCACCAGGGGGAGCGCGTACTCCGCCGTGAAGATCCAATCCTCCAGCGGGCTGCGGGTTCGCACCGCGGAGAGGGCCGAGGAGGTCTCGCGCTCTCCGGCGTCCTCGGCGGCGGGGTCGCGCTCCGGAGCCACCTTCATCCCTGCCAGCGCGGTGCGCTGCGGGGGCATGGCAGGGGTGCCTTCGGCAAACAGGAGTTCGGCGGGGCGCAGGCGGCCTAGCTCGTCGGCGAGCAGCGACCATGCGGCGGGTCCGGTGAACTCGGTCGCCTGGAACTCGCCGGTCGAGAGATCGAGCAGCGCGAGGCCGACGCATGCCGGTCCGTCGCCCGCGCGGACGGCAAGACTGCCTAGCCAGTTGCTCTGCTCGGCTCCCAGGCTGGCGTCGACGACGGTGCCGGGTGTCAGCACGCGGGTGACCTCGCGGCGGACGATCTTCTTGGTGAGCTTGGGGTCTTCCATCTGCTCGCAGAGCGCTATGCGGTAGCCCTTGCGGAGCAGGCGCTGGATGTACTGCTCGGCCGCGTGGTACGGCACGCCGCACATGGGCTGCTTCTTCTCGCGGTCACGGGCCGTAAGGGTCAACTGCAGCTCGCGGGAGGCGACGATGGCGTCGTCGTAGAACAGCTCGTAGAAGTCGCCGATGCGGCAGAACATCAGGCAGTCGGGATGGGCCTGCTTGGCGGCGAAGTACTGACGCATCACGGGCGTCTGCATCGCCGCGTCGTTGAGTGTGGGGGTCGCCATCGCCGGAGTCGCCAGAATATCGCACGCCAGCGGTGGAGAACCGGGTTCCGAACTCCCTTACGATGGTGTCAGCGTTTGCCACCCATAAGGAGATCGCCTTGCGGCCCGCCCTTCGACTCGTCCTCTGTGCTGCCGCGGTCTGCTGTGGATGGCTCCCGGGAGCACAGGCCCAGCCGCCTGTGCCCGCCCCATCCTTGATCTACATCCGCGCCGGACACCTGCTGGACCCCGCAACCGGGCGCTACCCGGAAGGCGGGGCGTTGAACCGGCGGCACTGCACCCCAGCGCCCGCGCCAAAGCTATACTGAACGTTGGGGCATTTCCGCCCCATCTGCGCATGGCTCTGCTCTGGCTTCGAGTTGCGGTGTTGCTCTACGGCGTGGCCGCCCTGGCGGTCTTGCCGGCTGCGCTCTACGACCGTCCCCGCTGGCGGCACGTCGCCGTTCCCGCCGTTCTCGCCGCGGTGATGTTTCACTTCGTCTCCCTGGCCGAGACGCTGAATGCCGCCCATCATCGGCTCCCCGTGGAGGCCCACGAGTTGCAGTCCGTTCTGGCGTTGATCCTGGCGGCGGCCTTCATCGTCATTTACACGGTGTACCGGAGCGTAGCGGTGGGGGTGTTTGTGCTCCCCATTGCGTCGCTGCTGGCGATGCTCGCGGCGTTCCGGCCAGGCGAAGAGACCTTTCCCACGCCGGTTCGCACGGGGTGGATCTTTCTGCATATCGTGCTTCTGCTGGCGGCGTACGCCGCGCTGGTGGTCTCGATGGGAGCCTCGCTGCTGTACCTGGTGCAGGAGGGACGGCTGAAGGCAAGGGTTCGGGGGGCGGCTCCGCGCTGGCTTGCGCCGCTGGATGCTCCTCTGGATACGATCGACCAGATCGCCCAGCGTGCGCTCTTGTTGGGGCTGCCATGCATGACGGCGGGGCTGCTGATCGGGTCGGTGATGGCGCAACATGATTTTGGGGCGGCATACTTCCGCGATCCCAAGATCCTGCTGGCGTTTGCGATGTGGGTGGTGTACATCGCGATGATCCATATCCGGCGGATCTCCGGGCTGCGCGGCCGGCGTGCGGTGTACCTCTCGAGTTTTGTGTTCCTGGTTGTGCTCGCGGTGTGGGCAGCCAATCAGTTCTCCGCCGTACACAGGTTCCCGACTCCATGAAGACCGGGGCCGAGTTCGAGAAGACGACTGCGGGAGCGGCTCTGCAGCCGTCAGAGCCGGCAGCGGCCGACGCTTTGCCCGCATCGCGGCCCGCGCTGGTGCTGCTGGGCGTGAACCACACAACGGCGCCGATTGAGGTTCGCGAGCGGCTCGCGATCCCGGCAGAGCGTCTGGCTGAGGCTACGCGGGCGCTGCTGGCGCGCCCCGGAGTCTCGGAGGCACTGATCGTCTCGACCTGCAATCGGGTCGAGTTCCTCGCGCTCGAAGAACACTCGGATCCAGCGGAGCCGGCGGTCAAGGGCTTGCTCCGCGAGTACTTCACGGTGTCACCCTCCACGATTGAGCCGCACCTCTACCAGCTTCGCGGGCCCGAAGCCGTGCGTCACCTGTTCCGGGTAGCCAGTTCGCTCGATTCGATGGTGGTGGGTGAGCCTCAGATCCTAGGGCAGGTGAAGGAGGCGTGGTCGGTGGCGCGCGAGGCAGGCGGGATCGGCGCTACGCTTGATCCGCTGTTTCAGCGGGCCTTCTCTGTGGCGAAGCGCGTGCGGACGGAGACGCTGATCGGCAGCTCGTCGGTCTCGATCGCATCGGTTGCGGTCGATCTCGCGCGGAAGATCTTCGGCAATCTGAAGGGGAAGACCGTGCTGCTGGTGGGTGCGGGCAAGATGTCCGAGCTCGCCGCGCGCCACCTGATCCGTCACGGTGCGGGCACGATCCTGGTGGCGAACCGGACGGAGGCCCGCGCACACGCCATTGCGCAGCAGATCGTGAGCGGTGCGGCTGGGGAGCAGACGACCGCAGTGGCTGAGGTGCTGCCGTTCGAGACGCTGGATGCGGAGGCGTCGCGCGCCGACATCGTGATCACCTCCACCGGCGCCTCCCAGCAGATCTTCGGACGCTCGCAGGCGCGGCACTTCCTCGAGCGGCGGCGCAATCGTCCCATGTTCTTTATCGATATTGCCGTGCCACGGAACGTCGATCCGAGGATGAACGAGATCGAGGGCTGCTTTGTCTACGACATCGACGACCTCCAGCAGGTCGCGCAGGCCAACCACTCCGACCGGCGGCGCGAGGCGGATGCGGCAGAGTCGATCGTGGCCGAGGAGGTGGAGCTCTACGCGGAGCAGATGCGCACGCGCGTGGCAGCACCTGCGATTCGCGCACTGCGGGAACAGGCCGATGCGATCCGGGAGGCCGAGGTGCGCCGCACCGTCGCCCGGCTCTCGGCGGTTGCGCCGCTGACTCCCGAACAGCATGCCGCTCTCGAATCGCTTACCCGCGCCCTTACGGCGAAGTTGATCCATCCCCAGATCGTGGCTTTGAAGAGCCGCGAGTAGACGCCGTCAGGGCGACGAAGTAGTATGACGAACCATGATTGACTTCCCATCCCGTCGTGCCTTTATTCGTGGAGCCGCGCTTACCGGCGCAGCCGCCGCTCTGACCGGCCGGAGCCAATCCCAGGCTGCGCGCGGCTCCTCCGGTACCCAGGCCCCGGGTAGCTCGCAGACAGCTCTCAAGGCGCCTTCGTCGGCCGCCGATCTCCCTGTAAGGCTGGGGATTGCGAGCTACACGTTTCGCGAGTTTGATTCGGCGCACCTGATCGACTTCATGCATCAGCTGCGGACACCATACCTGAACCTGAAGGACGTACATCTCGCGATGGGTCCGCTGGACCAGGTGGCCACGCAGGCCGCAGCCTATCGTGCGACCGGACTGACCGTGACCTCGGGCGGCAATATCACGTTCGCCAAAGACGACGACGCCGACATCCGCGCGAAGTTCGAGTACTGCAAGGCCGCCGGGATCTCCACCCTGGTGTGCGCGCCGACTCACGAGAACCTGCCTCGCCTGGAGACGTTCGTGAAGGAGTACAACTTCCGGCTCGCCATTCATAACCATGGGCCGGAGGACAAGAACTTCCCGTCTCCGTTCGACGTTCTGGCCGCGGTGAAGAACCTGGATCCCCGGATCGGGCTCTGTATCGACCTGGGCCACGCCATGCGAGCGGGCGCTGACGTGGTCGCCGCCATCCACGCCGCAGGACCTCGCCTTTACGACATCCACATCAAGGACCTCGCCGACTCCACCAGCCGCGAAAGCCAGGTGGCGGTAGGGGAAGGCCTGATGCCTGTCCGGGCCGTGTTTGAGGCGCTGATCGCGACCAAGTACGCGGGCAACGTGGACCTGGAGTATGAGATCCACGGCGACAACCCGATGCCGGGCGTGATTGAAAGCTTCGCCTACATGCGTGGCGTGCTGGCGGGCATGGGCTACAAGTAGTTTCGCCGCAGCAGCGGAGCGTCACTGTCCGCCTGGCGCTCCGGGTTGAGGCCCAGACGGCGCAGGAAGCGCTCTGCAGCGGCAAGCTCCGCGGGCGCTGCGCAGGTGGGAACGATCAGGGTTATCGGAACGACCGCGGCGCCGGTGAGCGGCCCGCGGAGGGCGAAGCAGCGGTCCGGCCGATACGTGCAGGACGCCAGGTCGGTGATGCTCAAGGCGTCGGTCGGGGTGACAAGAATGGTCTTTGGCGGGGCCATCCGATCGATCATGCAGAAGATCTCGAGCTTGGACTCGAGCTCGTCGGGAACGAAGTCGATGGCGAGGTCGGCCGTGCGGACTGCATCTTCGACGGTGAGCGCCAGCCGGAGAGAGCCGCCGGCCAGCCTCGGCGCGACCGTTCGGAAGTCCTGCTCGGCATCCCGAAGCCTGGCAGGCATCACGTCTTCAAGGATGACCTCGTACCCTGCCACAGCGCACCGGACAGCAAAGTCCCGGCCTGCGGACCCGGCGCCGATCACGGCTACAGTATGGACGCTGGCCTCGGGATCCGCGCCCTCAGAGGCCGGGCGGGCAGAGGTCACTTCGCGCTCTGCACAGCCTTGACGACCGAGTCGTAGCTGGGATCGGCGGTCTTGATGTGATCCGAAACCCGCTGGCGCTCCTCGATGGTCAGCGAGGGCAGAACCGTCAAGATGCGGCGAAGTGTAACGGAGATGTCGTCGACATAGTTCATGGTGCGGATAGCTTCGCCGGAGAGAGGCATTGGTGCTCCTGAGAGGATAGATTCGCTTCTCTTCAGTCTACCGCGAGGGGGGCGTACGCGGGGCGGCCGCGGGCTTAGGGGGTCCCGTCCTCGGGCTCGCCGGAGGGATTGTGCCCGTCACGATCGGTCATGGCCATCAGGGCAGCCAGATCGCCGGCGAGCCGGGCGTCGAGCGCCCGCAGCCCGAAGCGCCAGGTCCAGTTCCCCGCCCCGGCGGCAGGCGTGTTGACGCGCGCCTCGCTGCCGAGCCCGAGCACGTCCTGTAATGGAAAGATGCAGATGCTCGCCACGGAAGCCGCAGCCGCGCGCATCATCGCCCATACGACGTCCGCGCCCGTGCGAATGGGTCCAAGATATGTTTGGACGTGTGCCCGCTCCTGTGGGCTGGCGCCGTCGAGCCACCAACCCAGCGTGGTGTCGTTGTCATGCGTGCCGGTGTAGACGACGGTGTTCGCGACGAACTTGTGGGGCAGATAGATGTGGCCTCCGCGGTCCGCAAATCCGAACTGAAGAATGCGCATTCCCGGCATGCCGAAGCGCTCCCGAAGCTGGTCCACCTCGGGCGTGATGTGGCCAAGATCTTCGGCAACAAAGGGCAGCTCACCGAAGACCTCGCGGAAGCGCTCGAACAACTCCGCGCCGGGCCCTTTGACCCACTCGCCGTTCATCGCGGTCTCCTCGTCGGCGGGGATGGCCCAGTAGGCCTCAAACCCGCGGAAGTGATCCAGGCGAACCATGTCGTGGAGCGCTAGGGTCCGGCGCATGCGGGCCACCCACCAGTCATAGCCGCGGCGTTTCAGGTGGTCCCATTTGTACAGGGGATTGCCCCAGCGCTGTCCGTTGGCGGAGAAGTAGTCGGGGGGTACGCCGGAGACCCGGATCATGTTGCGCTTCTCGTCCAGTTCGAAGACCTCCGGGTGAGCCCACACGTCCGCACTGTCGTAGCTGAGGAAGATGGCTACGTCTCCCAGGATCTGCACCTGCCGCGCCCTGCAGTGTGCGCGCAGGGCAGCCCACTGCTCCTCGAAGAAGAATTGGACGACCTGCTCGACTGCCGCCTCGCGAGCGTGTTCTTCGGCGGCGGCACTCATCGCCTCCGGCTTGCGCAGAGCATACGCCTCCGGCCATTCGCGCCAGCCCGCGAAGTCAAATCGCCGGCGGAGCACCGTGTACAGTGCGAAGTCCGGCAGCCAGGAGACATTCTGCCTGCAGAACTGGTCGAATCGGAGGCGGTCGCCTGGGGTGGCGCGGTTCAGAAAATTTCCCGCAGCCTCGAGGATCAGAGGCAGCTTGATCTGAAACGCCGCGTCGAAGTCGCACGGGCCCTCGTGTCCGGGCAATCCGGCGATTCGATCGGCGGTGAGCCAGCCGTCGTCCACCAGGCGCTCAAGACTGATCAGCAAAGGATTTCCCGCAAACGCGGAGAGTGCCGAATAGGGCGAGCTGCCGTAGCCTGTCGGGTTGAGAGGAAGCACCTGCCACACACGCTGCCGGGCTGCGGCGAGAAAATCGACAAACCCGTATGCGGCAGGCCCGAAGTCCCCGACACCGCCGTAGGAGGGCAGTGAGGTGATGTGCAGCAGTACACCGGAGACACGGTCCTGAATCATATGCTTTGCTTCTGCCAACCTTTAGTGGAATGAACCGCGCGCATAAGCAGACAGACGGGCCGCCTTCGATCTGCGCCCTGGAACCCGCCGTTCGACAGGTACCCCGTGGCTTTTTGTCTTTGAGCTACGATGCAGAGATCGCCCAACGGTCTGTCCAGGCCCCTTTGGGGCGGCACAGATCTGCATTTGATCCCCGCTTTATCCGGATGATTCTGGGGCCGAATACGTCTTCCTCGGGGTCAGATAATGGTTCGTCCCGAGGGGCGATCCCACCGCACGGGCTCCGGGCCATTCCTGGGTGGGCTGGCGCAGAGGCGGGAGCGAGACCGGGAACGCTGCAGATGCTCCGGGAGCCCGGTTTGCGCTGCAGCCTGGCCGCTAGTTCCCGGCCGGGGCGTCGCCTGGAGTAGTGCTCGCGTTCTGGGCACCCTTGGAATACCGAAGGCCCCCACCCTTCTCGTACTTCTCGGAGAGGGTTCCAAGGTAGACCCGGAAGATCTGCTCGCGCTGCTTGCTTAGAAGCTGCTCGCGCGTCTGCTCCAGGTTCTTTGTCGTCTCTTCCGCGGTGGGCTCCTGCCTGTCCGTAACGGTGAGCACGGCTGCGGTTGGGCCGGTGTTGATGGCGTTTGAGATCGCCCCCTTGGGAAGGGTAAGCGCCACGGCGGCGGGTCCGCTCATCGCGCCAATGTCGGGGACCTGCCCATCCTGTCCGACCAGATCGCTCGACTTGACCGGCACTTTGAACTCCGCGGCCGCCTTGCGCAGGTCGTTCAGCAGTTTGGCGCGGTCGTCCAGCCGCTGGGCCTCTGCGACGAGCATAGCGGGAACCTTCTGGTCGCGGTAGTCGGCGAGTATCTGGTTCTTGTAGGCCGCGAACTCCGGCGCGTGCGCTGGCCTTACGTCCACAACCTGGAAGACTGCAAATCCGTCGCCGGTCGAGGCCGTGGCGGGCGCCGCATTCTTGTCCGTGGAGAAGGCTTGCCCCAACAGTGTGGCCGAATCCGACAGGCCGCCTACTGTGCCATCCTTGGGTAGATAGTCGGTGGCTACGGCCTTTAGCCCGCGCGACGCCGCGGCCTTGTCGAAGCCTTCTTTCTTGGCATCCGCCGCGAGCTGCTGGGCGAACTGCTGCTGCGCCTGCCCCAGCTTCTGCTGCGCCAGCACCTGCGTGATTGAGTCCTTCACCTCAGCCAGAGGCTTGGTGCCGGCCGGCTGCTTCGCTTCCGTCTGAATGATGTGGTAGCCGAACTGCGACTTGACGAGCCCCGAGGTCTGGCCTGGGTTGAGCGCCATCGCAGCCTTGGCGTACGCGGGATCGAGGCCCGCCGTGGGGACCATGGGCAGTTCGCCGCCCTGATCCTTCGACCCCGGATCGTCGGAGTACTTCTTTGCGAGATCCGCGAAGCTGCCGCCGGACTGCACCTGCTTGAGAACTTCCTCGGCTTTGGTCTTGGCAGCAGTGTCGGCCTGTGCGTCGGCTCCCGCCTTGGAGGCGATCAGGATGTGGCGCGTCTTCACCTGCTCGTCTGTCTTGTACTGGACCTGGTGCGCGGTGTAGTAGGCCTGGACCTCGCTATCCGCGATCTGCGGCTTGCCGCCCGGCAGGTTCGAGGCGTTGAACGCGACGTACTGAATCTTGCGGGTCTCTGGAATGGCATGCGCGTACTTTGCCGCATTCTGCTTGAAGAAGGCCTCGAGCTCCGCGTCCGGAGGGTTGATGGTCTTCTTCAGCTCGTCGGCTGAGATCACCGCGTAGTCGAACTTCACCTTCAGGCCCTGCTTGCGATAGGCCTCCCGCACTGCCTGATCGGAGACCGCAACTCCGCCTGTAATCAGCGCTTGAAGCCGGTTGAGCTCCATATCCTGTTTGAGCTGGCTCTCAAAGTCGGACCGGTTGGTCCCGAACGCCGTTTGGACGAAGTCCATATAGCGGTCGTCACCGATGTACTGGCCGCCGGGAAAGAGGTACTGCGCGAAGGGTCCCGTTTGAAGTTCCTGGCGAAGATCCTCATCCGAGACCTGCAGGTGCATACGGTCCGCCTCCTGCTTCAGAATGCTCCGCTGAACCAGGACCTGCCCGGCGCGGTTCATCATGTAGGGGAGCAGGAAGTCCGGGAGCCGCTGCTGCTGGAGCTGGCGGGCGGCAAGACGCTGCACATCCTGCGTCTTGACTTCGCTGCTCTCGCCGAAGAAGCGGCCCCGCAAACCAGGTTCACGCACGGTCGCAAACACTGCCGCGTTCGAGCTGCCCTGGTTGTCGAGTAATCCGGGAACGAGGTAGACGACCATTGCAAGAATGGCCGCTCCGATGATTACCGTGAAGAGAATCTTGGTGACCTTGCTGTCCTGCTGAAGAAACCGAATCATGCCTTATCCTGCGTCGTCCACCCTGTCGGGTAGGTCTCTCGTGTGTACTACACGGCTGCCCATCCTGCGCCGGAAGCAAGGCGACGCGCATCGACACGCTGGCCTGCAGTCCCGGTCACAAGGGCAAGCCTTGAGTATAAATCAACACGGGAGGGGAATCATGCACGAGAGAGGGTGAGGCGGTGGTTCACCGCGCTCACCCCTCCGCTGAATCGGCAGCCGCAGTTCCTCTCAGTATGGGTACGGCATGCCATACGGATAGGGATACCCGTATGGCATCGGACGGTAGTAGACGGGACCGTAGTACGGATACGGATAGTAGCGCCTCCGTATGGGACGGGGCTCCGCCGACGTGGGACCCGCGCCCTGTGCGAGCCGGTTCATCTCCTCCTGCGAGACGGTGGCCACGGTAGCGGGTTGAGCGAGGTGAAATGTCAGCATGCCTTCGCTTGGGACGTATACCTGCCCGGACTCTGAGCTGGCAGAGGCGCCCAGACCCAGGGCACCACCCACCCCCGCACCGATGGCGGCTCCCGCACCCCCACCTGCGGCCGCCCCGAAAAGCGCTCCCACTCCGGTACCCAGTGCCGTGCTGTTGACACTCTGAATCGTCTTGTCTCCACCGTGCTGTTTCCACACATCCGACGAGATCGGATACACCTTGCCGCCGAGCGTGACTTGAGTGAGTTGAAGCGACATCTCGCCGCGCCCGGCAAGTACACCCGAACGTTTCACATCGACCACTGTTCCCTGCACTGCGGCGCCCCGCGGAATGGCGACGGCGCCGCCGGCAACTACATCGTTAACCACTGTGCCGTCGAACGTGGTCCCTGACTGGGTGCGCCCGCTATCGAGCGTCTCGTTGATTCGGATTCGGATCAACGCGCCCGGAGCAATCGTAACCGTCTCCCCGCCCTGCTGCCCGCCGTAGCCCGGACTCCAACGTGCTTCGTTCTCCGCACGGTTGGATTGTGGGTAGGTGGCACGTGGGCTTCCCGGGTATGGGTTCGGCCGGCCATAGCCCGGCCCAACCTGGGCGGAGGCTCCGCCTTCCGCCTGCTGCGATTCGCCTCCGTATGGCTGCCGATACGAAGGATCTCCCGACCCGTTGCCCGCAACTCCGGCAGATGTACCGGGGAGATTGCTGTCAGTCGGTAGTCCCTGCGAGCTCGCCGGCTGCTGCGCACTACTTCCCTGCTTCGCTGGGGTGTTGCTTGGCGCGCCCGGCAACTGGGAGCCTGCGGCCTCGGAGTTGCTCGGCACACTGCCCAGCGTCAACTCATCCACCACCTTGACCACTCCCGGGATGCGCGCCGCAAGATCCTCGGCCTGTTTGCGTTCCGCTTCGCTCTCCACAGACCCGCTGAGCGTGACTACGCCGAACACAGTGGTCGTGGTGATTGGCTGGTTGGCAAGCGCCGGAGCCCCGGCGAGCGCCTTGACCACGCCGGCCTCCACCTGGGCGTCTGAAACCTTGCCTCCGCCACTCCCCGCTACGCTCTGATTGGTGGGCGCGGAAGAAGCTTGGGCCTGCGCGCCCGCCCCGTACCATATCATCGAAAACACCAAAGCTGAAGCCGCAGTGCGGAACCGAAGCACATCTGTGTTAACCATTCCAAACCCCCAAAGGTCCGGCCCGGAGCATGCACCCCATAGCCTCTACTCTTGCAGACGCGACATCTCACAAAAAGTTACGTTATGGATGACTTGCGGTGCTAATGCATCTGGCGCCGGCGCGGCGTCCGCGCTCCCCGGCAGCCCCGAAAAGTACCCGGAATTCGCGCGGGCGTCGGTGACGCTCGTCGCGTGGCTCGGGTCGGAGACGTATTGCTGCGGGCCCTAAATTGCGGCCGGGCGGGGTCGGCCACATGATCGGCCGTATAAGTTGCAGGGTGCCAGTTACGTGCCGACCGGTGCCGCCGCAGTGGGTTCTGCCGGTGCCGCCGCAGTTAATACGCAGCGCGAAAGGTGCGCTCGCGCGACGCTTCGGACGACTCAAGGGATGCGCCACTCCTGTCGATCCCGCAACCCAAACCGCAGGTTTGACTGGCTTACCGCAGGTTTGACTGGCTTCATGACCGGCGGTATACTTTGAATGCGGGGTGGAGCAGCCCGGTAGCTCGTTGGGCTCATAACCCAAAGGTCGTAGGTTCAAATCCTACCCCCGCAACCAACCAAATCAATAAGTTACGAAAGTCTGGAAATGCTGACAGACTCCCATAAACTCCCAATAGCAAAAAGTGGAGTTTAGGCGCTCGCTTTCAACGGCTTGAGCACCATCTCTACCACTTTCCCATTCGCCTCCCGCTTCGATGACGACATTGCCTGTCCATAGACGTTCATCGTCGTCTGGATGGAAGCGTGTCGCATCAGCTCCTGCTGCACCTTCATCGGAGCTCCGGTCTCGTCCAGCCACGATCGATACGTGTGGCGGAACGTGTGCCAGCCGATGGTCCCGTACTTGCCGGAGTTCTTCACGCGCGTCTCGTGCAAAAGCATACGAACGCCGTTTCCGGTTTTCTGATCCTGGTTACACCAGACACCAGGTGCTGCCCCGCACGTCGGACATTCCACCACACAGCAACCCGAGGGGCGAACATGCCGCTTCTGGATCTCGGTGGGATAGTAGGGCCGGTTCGTTCTCGGGTTGGCAAAGACCCAGCCTTCTTCCGTGGCCACAGCGTGCGTGCTCCACTTCAGAACGATCTCGGTCAACGACGGATGCAGAGGAACATAATCCTGGGAGTATTCGGTCTTGACGTCATCCACCCTGCCGTTCACAAAGCTGCGCTGAACGAGAAGCTGGTTTTTGTCGAAATCGAAATCGTCCCATTGAAGCGCCGCGATCTCGCTCACGCGAAGACCGAGGCATTGGGCTATCTGTACCATCGTGCGCCACGGCTCTTGCAGAGTTGCAACGATGAGTTCGAACTCCTCCACAGTGAGCGAAGTCGGGCGTTGCCGGCGCTTGCTGCCACCTTTCACACGAACCAACGCAATCGGGTTTCGGCGCTCGTTGAAGAGTTCCCATCGCGTTGCGCACTCAAACATCAAGTGCATCACGCTACGGATGTGGGCCTTCGACTTCGGAGCCATAGAAAGGTTCTTCAACCAATCCTCGACCGCCATTGGCCGGATCTTTTCGAGTAGATAGTCGCCCCATCTAGGCCTGAGGTAGTTCTTGATATTCGAGCGGTAAGACTTCGCCGTCGAATACCGTTCTGGCAGTTCTTCCTCAAGGTAGCGGTCGCATATCGCGCCGAACGTGACCACGGCCATGGACTGCTGTGCTGTTTCAGAGTTGAGTTTTAGGAGAAGAGCTTCGACCGCCCTTTGTGCGAGAGCCTTG
>JALYIA010000134.1 GCA_030776065.1 Acidobacteriota bacterium | reverse complement strand
GACTTCTGTGTCTCCGGTGGGGGCGGATGCGCGGGCGATTGCGGCGGGGGAGCCGGTGTTTGCGACGACGCGGGATGGGCGGACGAAGAAGCCGCTTGCGCCGGAGCGGGTGGCGGCGATTCTGGATGGGTTGCGCAAGGCGTATCCCGAGGCGGTGTGTGCGCTGAACCATCGCAGCGCGTGGGAGCTGCTGGTGGCGACGATCCTGTCGGCGCAGTGTACGGATGTGCGGGTGAACCTGGTGACGCCGGAGCTGTTTGCGCAGTTCCCTACCCCGAAGGCGATGGCCTCGGCCGGGCTGCCGGAGCTTGAGGAGTTGATCCGTACGACGGGATTCTTTCGCAACAAGGCGAAGTCGATCCAGGGCGCGGGGAGGGTGGTGGTGGAGGAGTTCGGCGGCGAGGTTCCGCGGACGATGGAGGAGCTGCTGCGGATTCCCGGGGTGGCGCGGAAGACGGCCAATGTGGTGCTGGGGAGCTGGTTCGGGATCGCGGTGGGCGTGGTGGTGGACACGCATGTGCTTCGGCTGAGCCGGCGGCTGGAGCTGACGAAGGAAGACGAGCCGGTGAAGGTGGAGCAGGACCTGATGCGGGTGATCCCGCAGGAGCGGCGGATCGACTTCTCGCACGAGGTGATCTTCCATGGGCGGCAGATCTGCGTCGCTCGTACGCCGCGGTGCGCGGATTGCACGCTCGAGCGGGTGTGCAACTCGGGCGACAAGACGTGGAGTTCGCGGTGAGGCAGCGGGAAGCAGATCTCTGACGCGGGGGAGTTGGGCACGGGCCGTGTCCGGTGCGACCCTACGGGGCGGTGGCTTCGGCTAGCTCCGCTTCGTCCGCGTGCGGAAGGAGTGCCGGGCGGGCGCAGAGGACCGCGCGGATCTGTTCGAGGCCCCAGTCGAGGTTGGCTTTGGAGATGGTGAGGGGCGGGGCGAGGCGGATGACGTGCTCGTGGGTCTCCTTGCAGAGGACGCCGCGCTCTTTGAGGGCTTCGCAGAAGGGGCGGGCCGCGGTGTTCAGCTCGATACCGATCCAGAGGCCTTTGCCGCGAATCTCGACGATGTGGGGGCTCTCGAGCTTGTGCAGGAAGCGCATGGCGTGCGCGCCGAGTTCGGCGGACCGGCCCGGCAGGTCTTCGTCGAGGATGACGCCCAGAGCGGCGCGGGCGATGGCGCAGGCCAGAGGGTTGCCGCCGAAGGTGCTGCCGTGATCGCCCGGGCGGAAGACGCCCAGGACCGCGCGCGAGCTGAGGACCGCGGAGACGGGGTAGAAGCCGCCGGCGAGGGCCTTGCCGACGATCAGGACGTCGGGCGTGATGTCCTCGTGCTGGTAGGCGAAGAGCTTGCCGGTGCGGCCGAGGCCGGACTGGATCTCATCGAGCATGAGGAGGACGTTGTTCTCGCGGCAGATGCGGGCGACCTCGCGGAGGTAGCCGGCGGGCGGGACGATGATGCCGGCCTCTCCCTGGATGGGCTCGACCAGGAAGGCGCAGGTCTCGGGCGTGATGGCGGCGCGGAGGGATTCGGCGTCGCCGAAGGCGACCGTGCGGAAGCCGGTGGGGAACGGGCCGAAGCCGTGGCGGTACTGGGCGTCGGACGAGAAGCCGACGATGGAGATGGTGCGGCCGTGGAAGTTGTTGGAGGCGACGAGGATCTCGGCGCGGCCTTCGGGGATGCGTTTGACGACGGAGGCCCACTTGCGGGCTGCCTTCAGGGCGGTCTCGACCGCCTCGGCGCCGGAGTTCATGGGCAGCGCCATCTCGAAGCCGGTGATCCGGTGGAGGTCGCGGTAGAGGAGGGGGAGCTGGTCGTTGCGGAAGGCGCGGGAGGTGAGGGTGACCTTCTGGGCCTGCTCGCACATGGCCTTGTAGATGGCGGGGTGGCAGTGGCCCTGGTTGACGGCGGAGTAGGCGGCGAGGAAGTCGAGGTAGCGGCGGCCTTCGGTGTCGTAGACCCAGGCGCCCGAGGCGCGCTCGACGATGACGTCGAGGGGGTGGTAGTTATGGGCTCCGTAGCGATCTTCGAGGGCGATCAGGTCCTGCGCATCGGCAGATGTACGTTCGGGGGCTTGCATTGCGGCACCTTGATGAGCGGATTCGGGCAGTCGTTCCGGCCTGATGCGGAGACGATGGATCGGAGGAGAATGACCGGTTCGTTACTCGCTCTTTGGAGTCATAGTACAGGGTTGCATATCTATACAGGCGAGGGTGTAACTATATGCAGGCCGATTGGATGCAGGCCGATTGGATGCAGGCCGATTGGCCTGGGCGGCGGATGGGGGCTGGGGGAGGCACGGGATGAGAGGTCCGGGGGAAGCCAGCGTGGGATGGAGCCGAAGACGCTTCTGCTGGAGTGCAGCGACGGCGGCGGCGTGGGTGCGGGGGTGGAGCGGGGGTGCGATGCTCGCGCAGGCCGGGGGTGCGGGGGCGAACTCTGCCCGGCCGGATGTGGCGGCCATCGATCGTCCGAGGATTCTGGCGGAGGCAGAGCGGGCCCTGGCGGAGAGGCCGGCGCCGCTGGCCGCGATGCGCAGCGAACGCAGTCCCGCGGGGCCGCAGGTGTACTTCTCCGAGGCGCAGGCGGAGGAGAGCGACGGCGGTGCGGGTGGGAGGGACGGCGCGTTCACGGCGCATCGGGATGCACTGTTCGGACTGGGGCGCAGCGTGGGGGCGCTGGCGGCGGCGCACCTTCTGACGGGGGAGACGCGGTACGCGGAGGCTGCGGCGGCGCATCTGCGGATGTGGTTCGTGGACCCGGGGACCGCGATGGAGCCGCGGATGGACTATGCGGGGGTGGCTCCTCGTACCGGGGCCGCGGCCGCGGTGAAAGCGCCGGGGCGGCCGGAGACTGCGCGGGCGGAGAGTGCGGCAGGGCCGGGAAACGCGGGGCGGGCGGAGACTGCGCCGACGGGCAGCTTCGTCGGCGTGCTCGAGACGCTGCCGCTGGTGGAGGTGGTGCAGGCGATTCCCTTCCTCGCGGCTGCCGGAGCGCTGTCGGCGGGGGATGTGAGCGCGCTGCGCGGGTGGTTCGCGCGGTACCTGCGCTGGCTGGTCTCGGACGAGGACAGCGGGCCGCGACTGGCGGCGCTGGCACGCGATCACAAGGATCATCACGCCACGTCGTGGGCGCTGCAGGCGGCGGCGTACACACTGTTTACGGCAGCCGATACGGCCGCTCCGAAGAACGAAGACCGGGCGATGACGGAGCTTCGGCGGAGGTTTCGGGGGGTGATCCTGCGGTCGCAGGTGGCGCCCGAGGGCTTCTTCCGGAACGAGATCACGTCGGCGCATCCGTACCGCGATTCGCTATGGAACCTGGATATGATGGCGTGCCTGTGCATGCTGCTGACGACCCGGTTCGACAGCGTATGGGAGTACCAGCTGGAGGATGGGCCGTCGATGCGGTCGGCGGTGGCGTACCACTTCCCGTTTATCGCGAACCGGGCGAAGTGGCCGTACCGTGCGGACGCCCGTCGGTTCAGCGAGCTGCCGGGACGGAGGGTGAGCCTGCTGTTCGCCGCGCGTGCGTATCACCGGCCGGAGTACGCGGCCCTGTGGACGACGCTTTCGCCGGACGGGGTGTCGCCGGAGGTGCAGCGGACGATGCCGGTGCAGCAGCCTCTGCTGTGGGTGCGGCAGGCTCCGCGGATGGTGGTGTAGCGGAAGGGCTTCCGGCTAAAGGGCTTCCGGCTGAAGGGCTCGGGGTTAGACGCGCGGCGCGACGATCGGCTGGACCAGATCGTGCGAACGGGGCGAGGGTCGCGCGGTGCGCCGCTCCGCGCCCCCTCCGGAGGAGGAGCTGCGGCCACGCACGCCGTGTCCGCGGCTGGGAAACAGGAACATGGACCCGCAGGCTCCGCACTTCCACGGATATAGACCGATGCGGCTGAGGACCGCACGCTGAAAGAAACCCACGCGGCTGATCCGAATGGCTGCCCCGGCCCCGCACTTCCGACAGATCACGTTCTTGGCGTCCATGGATTCTTTTGCGCTCCTGTCTGAGTCGCCCAATTCTAGACCGGCGGGCCGCCGACTGGGCAGAAAGTATCGCGTCGAGGTTACTTCCTAGTAACTAGGCGACGCGCGCCACGGCCGCGTCATAGTCAGGACGCAGCGGGGCGGCGATTGGATGACCGGGTGCGCACTTTTCCCCGAACGGGCGCGAATACCTGCGAGGGTGGTGTGCTGGGCTGGGCGTGTTGGGGCGCGTGTCGGGGGCGTACCGGGGGGCGTACCGCGCGGTCAGGCTGGCGGTTGGCCCTGCCGGAAGCCCTGCACGATAGCGAGGTACCTGCGTGCGTTTTCGGTGATGACGGCGGGGGTTCCGGCGGCGATCATCTTCGGATCGACGAGGTCGGCGCCGACTCCGAGTGCGAACGCACCAGCTTCGAGGAACTCGCGCGCGGTGGCCAGGGAGACGCCTCCGGTGGGAATCATCTCCACCTGCGGGAGCGGGGCCTTCAACCCCTTCAGGTACTTGGCTCCTCCCATGGCGGAGGCCGGGAAGATCTTGACGACGTCTGCGCCGGCCTGCCAGGCGGTGACGACCTCAGTGGGGGTGAGTGCGCCGGGCAGCACGGCGATGCCGTAGCGATGGCACAGCTCGATGGTGCGGATGTTGAGCGCGGGGGAGACGACGTACTGCGCGCCTTCGAGGATGCACATGCGCGCGGTCTCCGGGTCGAGCACGGTTCCGGCGCCGATGAGGATGTCGGGGCGATCCTCGGCCAGCCGGCGCATGACCTTGATGGCGCCGGGTACGGTCATGGTGACTTCGAGGGTGGTAACGCCGCCGGCGGCGATGGCGTCGGCCAAGGCGAGGGCCTGGGCTTCGGATTCGGCGCGAAGCACGGGGACGAGGCCGAGGGAGCGGAGGGAGTCGAGCACTTCGGCTTTTTGCAGGGTGGCCATCGGGTGTATCCGTTCCCGCCCGCGCTGCCGAGGGTCCGGCGAGGAGGCGAAGGGGTTGTGCGGCGGACGACGGTGCTGTCGCCGGGTCTGCTTCCCCGCTGGCCGTAGCGCAAATCGCGGCTGGACGTCGCGGGGCGGGTGGCACCGCCGGCGGGGAGACCTCAGTCGTAGTAGTCGAGGCCGAGGTGGGTGATGAGGTCCTGGCCCATGATGTGGCGGAGCGTGTTCTTGAGCTTCATGGACTGGATGAAGAGGTCGTGCTCGGGGTTGAGGCCGGGGGCGGAGTCTGGGGCCTTGAAGTAGAAGCTGAGCCATTCCTGGATGCCGAGGCCGCGGAGCGACGGGGTGCGGGCCGCGAGGTCCATGAAGAGGCAGAGGTCGAGCGCGAGGGGGGCGGCGAGGATGGAGTCGCGGCAGAGGAAGTCCACCTTGAGCTGCATGGGGTAGCCCAGCCAGCCGAAGATGTCGATGTTGTCCCAACCCTCTTTGTTGTCACCGCGCGGCGGGTAATAGTTGATGCGGACCTTGTGGTAGATGTCCTTGTAAAGGTCGGGGTAGAGCTCGGGCTGGAGGATCATCTCGAGCAGGCCGAGCTTGGACTCTTCCTTGGTCTTGAAGGACTCGGGGTCGTCGAGGACCTCGCCGTCGCGGTTGCCGAGGATGTTGGTGGAGTACCAGCCGGAGACGCCGAGCATGCGGGTCTTGAAGGCGGGGGCGAGGACGGACTTGATGAAGGTCTGGCCGGTCTTGAAGTCCTTGCCGCAGATGGGTGCGTTCATGGTGCGGGAGAGCTCGTTGAGGGCGGGGATATCGACCGTGAGGTTGGGCGCGCCGTTGGCGAAGGGGATGCCTTCCTTGAGGGCGGCCCAGGCGTAGAGCATGGAGGGGGAGATGCCGGGGTCGTCGTCGACGAGGCCTTTTTCGAAGGCGGCGAGGGACTGGTGGACGGCGGTCTGCTCGAGGAAGATCTCGGTGGAGCCGGTCCAGATCATGACCTGGCGGTCGGTCTTGGTTTTGAACTCGGCGATGTCGTTGCGGATCTGGTTGGCGAGATCGCACTTGTTCTTGCCGGTCTTGACGGACTTGCCTTCGAGCCGCTTGACGTAGTGCTGGGAGAAGGCGGCGGGCATGGGCTCGATGCCCTGGAGGAAGGGCTTCATGGATTCGAGCTGGTCGCGGTCGAGCACGGCGGCGGTCCTGGCGGCGTCGTAGAGGTTGCCGCCGAAGATGTCCCAGCCGGTGAAGACGAGGTCGTCGAGCTTGGCGATGGGGGCGAAGTCCTTGATGAGCGGGGAGTTCTGCTCGGTGCGCTTGCCGAGGCGGATGGTGCCCATCTGGGTGAGGGAGCCGATGGGCTTGGCGAAGCCACGGCGGACCGCTTCTACTCCGGCGATGAGGGTGGTGGCGACGGCTCCCATGCCGGGGATCATGATGCCGAGTTTTCCGGTGGCAGGCTTGATGCTGGCCGCGTCTGGAGTGGCGGCTTCGGGTGTGGACATGTGCTGGTGTGACCCTTCTGTGGTGCGGTTATGAGTGGTGCGGTTATGAGTGGTGCGGAGTGGTTACGTCGGCTCTTTAGTATGGCTCAGCGCAGAGCGTGTGGGCAAATGCGGGTGACCTTGAACGCTTCCGCAACTCGGTGAGGCTCTCCGACCTCGCCTCGATGTATATACCCGCCCAGATACTGCACGATCCTCGGGCACAGCAGACGAAGTGAAGGGCGCGTTCAGGCGGCTTGTTCGGCTCCCATGCGGTTCTTCCAGTGAGTCCACACGAACCAGACGATCAGGGCGAGGAGGACGACTTCGACGCCGAGGTGGAAGCGGTGGAAGATCGCCTTGAACCGGGGATCGGTGTCCCACGTGTCGCCGAGCTTCTTCCCTACCCAGGCGAGCGCAAAGCACCAGGGCCAGGAGCCGACGAAGGTGTACACGTGGAAGCGTACGGGGTTCATCCGGGCAATGCCCGCGGGGAGGGCGATGAAGGTCCGGACGACGGGCAGCAGCCTTCCGACGAGGACGGTGAGGCCGCCGTACTTCGAGAAGTAGTGCTCGGTGCTGTCCAGGTCGTGCCGGCTGAGCAGCAGGTATTTGCCGAAGCGTTCGACCATGGGACGTCCTCCCCAGGCGCCGATCAGGTAGGGCGGGATGGACCCGAGGTTGCAGCCGATGGCGCCGGCTGTTGCAACCAGCAGCAGCTTGGCCGTGGTTGTGCCCAGCACGAAGCCGGCGAAGGGCATGATGATCTCCGACGGCAGCGGGATGCAGGCGCTCTCGATGGCCATCAGCAGCGCGACTCCGGCATAGCCCATGGCGGAGATGATGTGCGTGATGGAGGTGAACAGGACGGCGAGGATCTTCTCTGGCATGCCGGGACAGTATATCGGCTGCCGCGGAGCGACGATAGGTCAGGCGTCGGGTTGCGGGGTGCGACGCCGAATAGCCAGGCGGGCGGGCTTCCAGAGGCGTGCTGCGAGCAGGACGAGCAGCAGGATGGTGAGGGGCAGGGGCTCACGATTGCCGGTCTTGACGAGCCACCAGAAGTGCACAATCCCCAGCACGGCGGCGGCGTAGACGAGGCGGTGAAGCATCTGCCACGGCTTGCCTCCCATGCGGCGCAAGACCCACGCCGGCGACGTGACGGCGAGCGCCAGCAGGATGAGCCAGGCCACCAGCCCTACCTGGATAAAGCGTCGCTTGGCGAGATCGTCCCGAACGGTGGGCCAGACTGCCTTCCATGCATCGACGGCGGCCGCGGCGTGCCCGGCGCGCAGCGCAGCCCAGACGGCGGGAAGGTCGTATCCGGAAAAGAGGAAGACATACGTTGCGAGGTGCAGTGTGGTGTAGAAGAAGGCGTACAGGCCAAGCATTCTGCGGAATCGGATGAGGGCGGAGAGCTTTGGGGTGAGCCGGCGAAGGGGGGTAATCGCAAGGCTTGCGAGCAGCAGGTAGAGCGCACAGCTGCCTGTGTTGTGGGTGATGAAGTTGACGGGGTCGGCCATCTGCCCGAAGGCTCCCGCGTAGAACATCCGGAGCAGACGGACGAAGGGCAGCAGGCAGAGCAGGTGAAGGACAGCCTTCACGTATGGGATCGAGCGGGTGGGCATGGCAGAAGCCAGTCTAACGCGTCGGCTGCGGTGCTACGGCTTGGCGGCGAGGGTGGTCTGCCATGCCTTGGCGTACTTCCAGCTGGTGTAGGTCGCGTGGTAGAGGTGGAGCAGAAGGCCCTCGCGGCCGTCCAGGAAGCCGAGCCGGACGATGTAGTTCCAGAGAAAGGTGGCCTCCGGCGCGATGAGGATGTTGGCCAGAAAGGCGGGCCAGGAGCGGCTTGTTCTGCCGGCCGAGACCAGCAGCTCGCAACCGAGTGTGCTGTAGCGGTCCATGTGCTCGATGTAGGTCTCAAGCGTGGGATAGGCGTGGTGGATCAGGTCGTAGTCGAGCGTGGAGGCCTCGCCGTCGAACGTGATGGTCTCGTGGACGGGGCGATCTTCGAACTGCGGCGTCGAGGAGAAGCTGGCGGCAGAGCGGCGGAAGAGGCGGAGTTTGGGGTCGGGATAGAAGCCGCCGTGCTTGATCCAGCGTCCGAGAAAGAGGTTGCGCCGCCGGATGTAGAACGCGTCGGTGGGCGGGTTCGAGGGCAGAAGCAGGCGGATCTGCCGCTGGAGTTCGGGGGACAGCTCCTCGTCGGCGTCGAGGGAGAGGATCCAGGTGCCGGTACACTTAGCGATGGCGGAGTTCTTCGATCCTGCGAAGCCGCGCCAGGGTTCATCGAAGACCCTGGCGTTGAATTCGCGCGCGATCTCGACGGTGCGGTCGGTGGAGGCGGAGTCGAGCACGACGATCTCGTCCGCGAACTGCACGCTGGCAAGGGTGCGCGCGAGGTTCCGCTCCTCGTTCTTGGTGATGATGGCGACCGAAAGCAGCGGAGGCATAGAGTCAGTCAGCCCTTCCCCGCGAGCCCGGCGGGCAGATGATTTGGCGACGAGAGCGAACGGCTCCGGCGGCAGGGGTGTGAATCGAGCGGCGGGTATGCGGCACAGTCCCCGCCTAGCGGGCATCTCCTACGGCTGCGGCCAGTCACGGACGCTTCACGATTCTCGATTGCGTGGTTTAAGCCAGCGTTTTGATTCTAACGGAGCGCGCGCGTCCGGTATACACGGCGATTACAGAGGGGCCAGCCGTCACAGGGAGATGGCCGGACTGCCGAGGTGCTCGCGCAGCAGCCGTTCGGTGAGTGGAAGGAGGGCCTCGCCGGTCCTGGGCAGCACGAAGGCAGCAGAGGACTCCGACCACTCGAGCTTGTAGCTGGTGGCCTGAGCGGAGATCCAGATCTGGCGCACGGGGGTGTTCGGGGTGACGACGAACTTGCTCGAGCCATCCTCGAAGACGATGTTCATGACACCGTTGTTGTCCTCGAACTCGAAGCCGGCCTGCGTGTCCTCGGCAGCGATCAGAGCCTGCTTCAGCTGTTCGAGGGCAAGGTCGGAGTGGCGGCGGAACTGTGCTTCGTCAAGCATGGGGATAGTGTACTTGCCCTCCGCGCCTCCGCACTGCCGCGCGGAGGGCCGCCGGTAGGGAGAGATCGGTCGCGGACGGCTTGGCGGCGGCTGCGGACTGCTTCGCCGCGGTCGCGGACGAGGCTTCGCCGCGGACGGCTAGGGCAGCTCGAGGGCGAGGTAGTCGTAGAAGATCACGCTCGCTTCACCGTGTGCGTCCGTCATGTCGAGATCGAGGGTGTTCTGCCCCACGTGCAGGCGCGACAACGGGACGGGGATGGAGTAGTTGGAGTACTTGCCGTAGGAGGTCTGGCGCAGCAGGCCGTTGCCGCCATCGAGCTTCGGCCTGAATTGGGTGAGCTGGCTGCCGTTCAGGCGGATGGCCAGCTGCGCGGCGTTCGACCCGGCGAGCGCCACGATGAGCGCGGCGTCGCCCGTCTTCGGCACGCTTGCGAGGTTGAACCGGATGGTCCACCTCCAGGGCTGTGCACGGCCATCCGGGGTGACGTACATGGACTGGGCGTAGTTCCACTGCTTTGTCCAGTCGCCCGTGTCGGCGTCGTATACCAGGGGGTTCGGGAGGTCGCGCCAGAAGGTCTTGTAGAGATATGGCGTGAAGAAGTCTTCGCCGTGGCGGAACTCGACCGAATCGCGGTCGGGGTGGCCGATCTCCCACGCGAGGCGGGTGCCGGTGCGGGGCACGGTCCAGACGAGGTTGGACAGCTTCTCATTGTGTGCGGCGGTGACGGTGACGTTCTCGCGGACGAGCTGGCCGACCTCGCCGTTGACGTAGGCGTAGAGGGTGTAGGTGCCGGGCCGGACGCCGCGCAGGGTGAAGGTGCCGTCGGCGCGCGCCTCCGCCCAGTACTGGTAGTGGCTGGCGTCGGTCTGGAAGTCTGCCCCCGGGGCGGGCTGCGCGAGACCGACCAAGGCGTAGGCAGAGGTCTGGCCGGGGTTGAGGCTGTCGGCGATCAGCAGCTTTCCGGTCACGGCTCCGCGCTCTGCGGCGGCGGGATACTCGGGCACGCCGGTGAGCCAGGGGTAGGGCCACTGGGCGCGCTCGAGGACGGACTGGGCGCGGGCATCGGACCAGAGCGCATCGGCGGGCAGCCCGGAGTTGAAGAACAGGAGAAAGGGTCCGAAGATCTTCGACCACTGCTCGCCGGCGGCGAGGTGAAGGCCGGTGCCGTTGTAATGATTGCGCCCGAAGTGGTGCGTCATGGTGCCGGCGAGCGCGGTGAGGTCCTGCTTGTGGGGGCCGTCGTTGTAGTACTCGAAGCTGCCCATGACGGTCCATGCGCCGATCTGGCGGGTGTCGCTGGCGAAGCCGAAGGCGCCGGTGGACTCATAGTTGACCGCGTAGGTGTACTTCGATTCCATCTTGCCGGCCCAAGCGCCGCTGCGGAAGAGGGAGACCTCCTTGATGGGCATGGTCTGGGCCTGCGCGCGATCGGCGAGGGTGGGCATGGTCCAGTGGCGCCTGTCGTCGACGTAGATGCGGTCCAGGAGATAGTTGCCGTCCTTTGTACCGGTGGGCCAGACCATGCGCCACTCGCCGATGTCGGCCGCGGGATAGGCAGCAGGGTGGGAGAGGATGGCGTATGCGTAGACGCCGGGCTTGTTGCGGCGGACGACGTAGTGGATGTCGATGTCCACGGCGTGGGCGTCGGGGTGTGGGCCCTTGCTGGTGTAGGTGTGCTTGCAGCCGACGTCGGCCATCTCGGGCGTGTTGCTCTTCACCGTGCATGCCGCGTTGGCGGCCACCTGGTAGTTGGGAGGGCCGTCCATGGACCAGTAGATGTGGTCGTGGCTGCCACTGTGCGAGACCATGTCCTCGCCCTTGTAGACGATGGAGGTGACGGCGAGGCGGGGGCCGTCGAGCGTGAGTGAAACGATGCCGTTGGCGAGGGTGTAGGTGTCCGGCGTGGGCTGGGTTAGCGTGACGGGCGCCGGGGATGGCGTGGTCTGCGCGAAGGAAGCAGCCGAGGTGCCGACGACCAGCACGGTGAGCAGAAGGCGACGCATGAGCATCAGTTTGAGTCCAGACCGCGGGCGAAGGCAAGGGACTCCCGCCCCAGTTCCGCCTTGGGTGCGCGGAGTAGAGGGGCTCGGGCGCAGGCGATACGGCGCAGGCATTCCGGCGGAGGCGATACAGAGCGGGGGCGGGAGCTAGAAGGGGATGTCGTCGTCGGTGATGCCCTGGTCGGCGTAGTCGGGCTGGGAGGCGGTCGCGGTGGCGGGCGAGCCGTAGGAGGCTGTATTGGAGCGGGAGTAGCCGCCTCCGGAGGACTCGCCGCCGCCGCCCGGCTTGCCGAGCAGAGACAGATCGTTCACGAGGATCTCGGTGCGGTACTTCTTCTGGCCGGACTCCTTGTCATCCCAGGAGCGGGTCTGGATCTTGCCCTCGACGAAGATCTGTGTCCCCTTCTTGACGTAGTCGCGGACGATCTCGGCGGTGCGCTGAAAGGCGACCAGGTTGTGCCACTCGGTCTTGTCGGTCCACTGGCCGTCCTGGCCCTTCTGGCGGTCCGCGGTGGCGAGGGTGAACGAGGCGATGGTCATGCCTCCGGCGGTTGCGCGGATCTCCGGATCTTTGCCTACATTGCCGAGAAGAAACACCTTGTTGACGCCTTTTGCCATATCGCTGTGCTCCGGAGAAGCTTGATTTGAGAGGTTGAGGATAGCAGATCGGGGTGTGTGGAGACCGGCGGCGAGCGGGGGCTCGCGGCGGTGTCATTCCGGGCGGCGGCGATCGCCCAGCAGCTTGGCGATGCCGAGGGCGAGGGTCAGCATCCCGGTTGGGAGGCAGCCCATGGCGACCATAAGAGCGAGCCAGCCGGCACTGGTGTGCGGACCCTGCCGTCCGATGCCGCCGAAGACCGTCAACGCAAGCAGCGCACCCGCTGTGCCGGTGACGACGATTGCGGCTCCCGTGCGCAGAAGCTGGCGGGTGTCGGACCGGAGATGGCGCTCGCGAGGTCGCATCAGCGGCGGACGACCGCCTGCAGGCAGTAGACGAAGACACCGCTGAGGGACACGTACAGCCAGATGGGATACGTCCACCGGGCGAGCCTTCGATGTTGGGGGATGCGGCCCGAAAGCGAGAGGAAGAACGTGATCAGGATCATAGGCAGGGCGACGATGGCCAGGGGGATATGGGTCGCAAAGAGCACAAGGGCGTAGGTGTACCAGAGCAGCCCGGCGTGGGCGATGGGCAGGCGGGTCTCCCCATGGAGGTAGTAGGTGGCAAGATAGCTGACCAGGAAGGCGGACGAGAACACGAACGCCGTAAACATCGCGCTGCGATGCTGGGCAACCAGACCCGCGCGAATGAAGCGGTAGCCGGCGAAGAGCGCAAGCGCGGCAGCCGCATTGAGGGCGGCGTTGACGGCGGGGAGGAAGTTGAAGGTGGCACCGGCGGAATCGACCGGGGGGTGAACGTAGACCAACCACACGATGAACGCACTGGCGAGTGCGCTGATGCCGAGGATTGCGAGGATCACGGCAGGCGGCGTCCGCAGGGTTGTGGGGTTCGGTGCTGCAACACTGGGCATCAGGTCTCTCTCCGAAGACATCAGAACAGCAGCCGGCCGCGTGCATCGAGCATCATCGCCGCCAGCAGCAGCGGGAGATAGATGACCGAGGCACGCAGAAGGTCGCGGGCGGCAAACGGCCGGGTGGCTGCATACCGCGGTGTACGCGCGATCGAGGCAAAACGGATGGTGTACCAGAGGTAGGCGAGCGAGAGCAGCGTGGCGGCGATCGCATACGGGGCTCCGACCACGCCGAGCGCGTAGGGCCAGAGGCTTACGGGCAGCATGAGCACGGCGTAGAAGAGCGACTGCACGACGGTCGACAGCGCAGCGTAGCGCCGGTCCGCCAGCGCAGGCGTGAGACGGATGCCGGCTGCGGCGTAGTCGTCGCGGTACATCCAGCCGATGGCCATGAAGTGGGGAAACTGCCACACGAACAGGATGGCAAACAGCGCCACGGCGGGCCACTCGATGACGCCGCGGATGGCCGTCCAGCCGATGAGCGGAGGCAACGCGCCCGGGAATGCGCCGATAAACGTGTTCACGGTGGTGACCCGTTTGAGCGGCGTGTAGATGGCCACATAGCCGACGGCGGTGAGCAGCGTGAGGACGCCCGTGAGGGGATTGGTTACCCAGGCGAGGTAGAGCGAGGCGGCAAAGATGGCGGTAAACCCGATCAGCAGTCCATGGGCGAGTCCGATGCGGCCGGCTGCCATCGGCCGATCGCAGGTGCGCCGCATCAGGCGATCGACCCTGCGCTCGAGCGCCTGGTTCAGCGCGCTCGATCCACAGGTCACCAACGCGATGGCTCCGAGGGCCTTCAGCATCTGGGGCTGAAACGGGCTGATGCCCGAACGCAGGCTGCCGAGGTAGAACCCTGCCGCAGCCGTGACGATCACCATGACGGAGACGCGCACCTTGAACAGCGTGGCGTAGTCGGCCAGCAGCGAGCGGCGCGCGGGCAGAGCGTCGGCGATGGTGCGGGTTCGGGGGTAGGAGGTTGCGCTCAGGGCCACAGCTTGTAGGATACCTCCCCGGGGCGGCGCTTCCGTACCGCTCGTGGGAAAATGGGACGTGTCTACCCATAGCCAGAGCCCTGCGGGCGGCAGCGAGCGCCCTGCGGCCGGCAGAGGCGATCGCCGGCTGCTGCTGTTCGTTCTGCTGAACATCCTGGTGGTGAATGTGGGCTTCAAGCTGGTGGCCCACTTCGTGTTCCACACGGGCATCGACGAGATGCGCGGGCGGTATATCGATTTTCTTCGCGTGCGGCAGTTCACCGACTCGTGGACGCCGATGCTGGGTTCGGTGGATTCGTACCTGAGCCGACCCGCGCTGCCAATCTACCAGGCGAAGCTCTACGACACGCTGATCTATCCACTCACGTCGCTGCTGCCGATCCTGTGGCTGCGCAAGGCGGGGGTGAGCGACGCCGGCGTCTTCCGCATTCTGCTGTACGCCTCGTGGAGCGCGGTGGGGGCGATCGTTGCGCTTTCGGTCGCGGTGGCCGCACGGGTGGTCCGGCAGGGTGAACCGACCGCACGTCTCAGTTGGCGCGCCGCGGTGGCCACGTCGCTTGCGGCCTTCTTCTTTATGCCGATCACGCTGGCGTTCTCGCTGGGGCAGGCGCAGATCTTCCTGGATCTCTTCTTCGCGCTGCTGGTGTTGTTCTGGATTCAGGGGCGCGAGCGCGCGGCGGGGGTGATGATGGCGCTGCTCGCGATGGTGAAGCCGCAGTTCGGGCTTCTGCTGGTGTGGGCTGCGCTGCGCCGCCGGTGGAGCGCCTTCACCGCAGGGTGCGTGGCGCTGGCTGCTGGAGGCGCGGCCTCGGTCGCGGCCTTCGGCCTGCGCAACAACCTGGACTACGGCGCTGTGATGGCGAGCCTGAGCCGCAAGGCCCAGGCGCACTACGCGAACCAGTCCATGTTCGGCCTGCTGAACCGGGCGATCTTCAACGGCGAAAACATCCCGTACCACCCGTACGTGTATCCGCCGTTCGTTCCCTGGGTGTACTACGCGACGCTTGCGACTTCGGCTGTCCTGGTGATCGGAGCGCTCGGGTATCCGTGGCGGAAGCGCGCGGGGTCCATGGCGGATCTAGGCGCGATGGGTGTGGTCTGTGTCATTGCGACGCCGATGGCATGGGAGCACCACTACGGCATCATGCTGACGGTACTGGTCTGGCTGTGGTTTGCGGTCTACCGCACCGGCAGGGAGCCTGCGGTGTGGCCTGCGCTCGCGTGGGTGTTGATCGCGGACTTCCTCTCGCCGCTGAATGCGCTCGCCGGGGTGCGGGTTGCGAACGTGCTGCAGAGCTACATGTACTTCGGCGCGCTGCTGCTGATCTGTCTGCTGGTGGGCGCCGGGAGGCAGCGGGCGGACCCGCTGCCCTCCTCCAGCCGTGCCGTTACTTCATCTTCTTCGCAAGATCGGTCGCCATCTGCAGATGCATTGCGATGACGGGCTCACCCTGGGTGGCGGCGTCCTTCACCTGGGGGTTCTTGCCGCTCATCTCCTCGGCCTTGAACTCCTTGTCATCCGTTCTGTGATCGAGGACCATGGCCCGGATGTATGCCTTGTCGAACTCCGTTCCAGACAACCCCTGCAGCCTGGCTATTACGGCCTGATCCTTGGCTGAGACCTCGCTTGGCGGCGTAACCCCAAGGTCGGTGGCGACCGGCTTCATCTGATCGGAGAGCTTGGTGTGGTCGTCGACCATCTTCTGGCCGAAGTCCTTCACTTCCTGGCTGGAGGCCTTCTGGGTGGCGAGCTGGCCGAGCTGAATCTCGGCCATGCTGCCTTGCATGGCCTTCATCACGAACTTCTTGTCCGCAGCACTGGTTGCGGCCTGCGAACCGGCTGCACCGTGGCAACCGGCTGCGCCCTGGGGCATATCCTGCGCGAACACAGGAGCGGCACACAGCAGCGCGGCTGTCGAAAAACATACGATCCTGCTTCTTGTGGTGGACATGGTTCTCTCCTTCAAACGTGGTGATCTGACGTACGCAGCTCACGATGCAGAAGCCGTTCCCTGCCCGATCCCTGACATAGGAGTTAGTTGGTCGGCAGACGGCGATAGTTGTCCTCCGCCGCCCCGCTGGGGCAGGGTGGACGCGCTCCGGCATTGATCCTGTCAACGAACCAGGTGGAGGGGGGAAGACGTGGAGGGGGGAAAGGTGGAGCGCGTGTTCGGCTGGTCCAATCCTCGTCGAAGCGAGACGCGTCCGCGTCCGAAGCGGGGACGCGCGAGGGTGGCGGCGGCTACGGCCTGGCGCGGAGCACAGCGAGCAGCGCCTCGACCGTGGGCGCTGTGTTTACCACGTCGGCGGCGGTGAGCCAGGCCCGCCGAAGCTGCGTGATGCCGTAGATCATCTGGTCGAGTTCCTCGGTCGCGTGCGCGTCCGTGTTGACGGTGATCCTGCAGCCCAGTTCCCTGGCCCGCCGGAGGTGCAGGTCGCTGAGATCCGCACGGGCCGGGGATGCGTTGTGCTCGACGGCCACGCCGAGCTCCGCCGCCCGGCGGAGCACGGCCTCGAGGTCTATGGCGTATGGGTCGCGCCGGAGCACCTTGCGCCCGGTCGGATGGCCGAGGATGCGAACGTAGGGGTTCTCGAGCGCACGCAGAACGCGCGCGGTCATCTCCTCCTTCGGCTGGTTGAAGCCGGAGTGTACGCTCGCGACCACGATGTCCATCTGCGCCAGGGTGGAGTCGTCGAGGTCGATGGCGCCGTCGAGCAGGATGTCGACCTCGATGCCCGGGAGCACGCGGATTGCGCCGCCGTGCTCGTCGTGGAGCTCGCGGTCGATCTCGCGAATGCGCTGGACATGCGCGAGCGCGCGGGCATCGTCCATGCCATTGGTCATCGCGAGGTTCTTCGAGTGATCCGTGATAGCGATGTAGCGCAGGCCGCGCGCCATCGCGGCCTCGGCCATCGTGCGGATAGTGTCGCGGCCATCGGTCGCCTCCGTATGCATGTGGAGATCGCCGCGGATATCCGCCTTCGTAATCAGGGTGGGCAGAGAGCGGTCCGCAGCGGCTGCAAGCTCACCGCAGTTCTCGCGCAGCTCGGGCGGGATATAGTCGAGCTCGAGCGCCCGGTAGATCTCCTCCTCTGTGGCCGACGCGACGATTGCGTTGTCTTCGAGTCGCAGCAGCGCGTACTCGCTCAGCGTGAACCCGCGTTTGATGGCCCGCTGCCGGAGCGCCACGTTGTGCATCTTCGACCCGGTGAAGTACTGCAGGGCGGCGCCGTAGCTTGCGCGCGGAAGCAGACGGACGTCCACCTGGAGGTTGTTGCGCAGGGTAAAGCTCACCTTGTTCTGCCCACGGGCGAGCAGCTTGTCGATCAGGGGCAACGTGGCGACGTGCTCGACGGCCAGGTTGACGACGTCGGGCTCGCAGGCCGGGCCGGTGGCGAGCAGGTCGAGATCGCCCACGGTCTCGCGTCCGCGGCGCAGGGAGCCGGCGGGGGTAACCTCGTCAATACCCGGAAACTCCCGGATCATCGCCGCGATGCGCTCGGCCTGCTCGCGTGCCTGGTCGATCCTGTAGCGGCCCGAGTTCTTGCGGTGATCCTCGATGCCCTTCAAGAGCTTGGCGGCGAACTTGTCGCCCATGCGCGGCAGGTCGGCGAGCTTGCCCTCCTTCGCCGCCGCCTCGAGGCCATCCATATCGCTTACGCCGAGCGCCGACCAGACGAGCGCGACGGTCTTCGGCCCCATGCCGGGAAGCCGCAGCAGCTGCAGCATGCTGGGCCGATACTTCTTGAGCAGCTCGCCACGCAGCGGAATCTCACCCGTCTCCACCAGCTGCGCGATGTTGGCCGCCATGCCCTTGCCGATTCCCGCGATGGCAAGCAGGGCCTTCGGGTCGGTTGCGACGAGGTCGGCGAGCCGCGTGGTCTGCTGCTCCACGGCCTCTGCCGCGCGGCGGTAGGAGCGCACCCGAAAGGGGTCCGCGGAATCGATCTCCAGCAGGGCAGCCGTCTCGTCGAGGGCGCGGGCGATTTCAATATTGTCCATACAGAAAAAGGTCCGGCCGTACACCTACAGCGTGCCCGGCTGCTATGCAGACCTAATATTACGTGGACCCGCTCGAAATCCTACGTGCACACGCCGGGAGCGGGAGTCCGCATGCGTGTGCGATGTGTTCAAACGGAACCGGTGGGATGCTGGAACCGAGCGGGAACCAGGGTGAGGTACACCCTACGCCGCTACCTCGCGGACACGGACGACCTGGTCGGCCTGCGGTCCTTTTGTGCCCTCGATGATGTCGAATTCAACCTCATCACCCTCTTTCAGACTCTTGTACCCGTCCACCTGGATGGAGCTGTAGTGCACAAACACATCCGCTCCGCCCTCGCGCCCGAGAAATCCATAGCCCTTGGCGTTATTGAACCACTTCACGACTCCTCTGTATTGCGCCAATGTCGCTCTCCTTACCTTGTACAGGTAGCTGGACGTGATGTGTCCAACTAAGCGAATACGACGCCGAATCAACTCAGCGCGTTTTCCGGCGCGGATGAAGACGCCGACGCTAAGTTGGTTCCTGTGTAGCGTGGCCGACGCAGGTGCGGCCGAGGGGCGGACTGGCCGCCGGAGGGAGCCCATGTATTCTCGTGTGAGGTTCCTGTCCGAGATGAAACGTATCCTCACCGCAGTGGTTCTGATTGCCCTGGTCGTCGGCCTTATCTTCTTTGGACAGCTCTGGATGCTTACCGTCGCGTGCGCGCTGGTGGCGGAGCTGGCGGCGTATGAGTACCTGGTCCTGGCCAACTCCCGCGGCAACCGCCTGCCGGTGTGGTGGATGCTGTGCGGGATCGCGCTGCTGTTCCTGATCACCTTCTTCCGGCCGATGGATACGGCGCTGCCTGTTCTGAGCACGCTTGCGCTGATCCTGCTGGCCTGGTCGGGCTTCCGGGACTCCGTCGAACGTGTTCTGCCCGATGCCGCGCTGGGACTCTTCGGGCTGGTCTACGTGGGCTACCCGCTTACGCTGCTGCCGGTGATCTGGAACCGGGACGATGGCCGCGCGCTGCTGCTGTTCCTGATGGTGGGGGTGTGGGCAGGCGACATCGCCGCGCTGTACATCGGCAGGAACTTCGGCCGGCGCAAGCTCTCCGCGCTGAGCCCGAACAAGACCTGGGAGGGCTCGATTGCATCGGTCGCGGGGAGCGTGGCTGCGTGCCTGGGCGTGGTGTTCGCGGGGGAGGCGCTCTCGGCGCGCGGCAACACGGTGCTCCACATCACGCAGCCGATCTGGCAGTCGATCCTCTTCGCGGTGCTGATCAACATCGCGGCCCAGTTGGGCGACCTGCTGGAGTCCGCCATCAAGCGCGGCGCAGGCGTGAAGGACTCCGGGACCATGCTGCCCGGCCACGGCGGCATCCTGGACCGCATCGACGCTCTGCTGCTTGCCGCGCCGGCCCTGTGGTGCGCGCTTCTGCTGAAGGACGCCTTCAGCCTGGGCCGATTTTGAGGCTCCGCCGCATGCCTGAGCGTGTAACTTCCCTGATGGCAGTCGCTTCCAGAGATGGCTTCGAGGTCGGCGTGCGCGTCGGCTCTCTCGAAGCGCGCCTCGCCTCTCTCGAAGGCCGCCTCGTCGGCCAGTAGCGCCGATCTGCGAATAGCGCCGATCTGCGAAGATAGGGGAGTGAAAAAGCTCGCCATCCTGGGCTCGACCGGCTCCATCGGCCAGAGCACCCTCTCGATCTGCGAATCCTTCCCCGACCGGTACCAGGTGGTCTCGCTCGCCGCCGGGCAGAATGTGGCGGAGGCATTCGCGCAGTGCCTTCGCTGGCGCCCCCGCCTGGTCTCGCTGGCTACCGAAGAGTGTGCGACCGGGCTGGCCGCGCGACTGAAGGCTGAGGGCCACAGCGGGACCGAGGTGGTCCACGGAGCCGCGGGTGCGGTGGCGGTGGCGACCCTGCCCGAGGCGGACTTCGTGGTGTCGGCGATCGTGGGCGTAGCCGGGCTGGAGGCCACGTACGCCGCGGTCTGTGCGGGCAAGACCATCGGGCTCGCGAACAAGGAGTGCATGGTCGCGGCGGGGGAGCTGATCATGGCCGCCGCGCGCAAACACAGGGTCGCGATCCTGCCGATCGACTCCGAGCACAACGCGGTGCACCAGTGCATGCGGGGCGGGCAGCGCTCCGAGGTCCGCCAGATCTGGCTGACCGCATCGGGGGGCCCGTTCCGCAACACTCCGCTCGCCGAGTTCGACCACATCACTCCCGCGCAGGCGTTGAAGCACCCCACATGGGTGATGGGGCGGCGGATCACGATCGATTCGGCGACGATGATGAACAAGGGGTTCGAGATTATCGAGGCGTGCCGCCTGTTCGACCTCGCGCCGGCCAGGGTGCGGGTCACGATTCACCCGCAGTCCACCGTGCACTCTCTGGTGGAGTTCGTCGACGGCTCGATCCTGGCGCAGATCTCGGTCACGGACATGCGGCTGCCGATCCTGTATGCCCTCGCCTATCCGGAGCGGCCGGACGCCACGCCGGCCGCGGGCCTGGCCCTGGACCTGGCCGGGCTCTCGCACCTCGACTTTGCGCCGCCTGACCCCGCCCGGTTCCCCTGCCTCCTGCTGGCGTACGAGGCAGCCGAAGCCGGCCCCTCCGCCTGCATCGCCCTGAACGCGGCCGACGAGATCGCGGTGGCGGCATTCCTCGAAGGTCGCATCCCCTACCTTGGCATCCCGCGTACAATCGAGAGGGTGTTAGCGCATACTCCTTCGTCCGCCCCGTCGTCGATCGAAGACGTTCTCGCGGCAGACCAGGCAGCCCGAACCGCCGCGCGCGAGAACGTCGCACGGCAAACCGCATTGCCTGTCCGGGCGTAGTCTTCGCCCCGGGCCGGTTACAAGGCTCCCCACCCGTTATGTGGATCATCCAACTTCTGCTCGTCCTCGGCCTGATGGTGCTGGTGCACGAGTTCGGCCACTTCGCCGTCGCCAAGCTGTGCCGCGTCCGGGTGGAGACCTTCGCCATCGGGTTCGGCAAGAAGCTTATCGGGTTCCGCCGCGGCGGCACCGATTACCAGATCAACGCGCTCCCGCTCGGCGGCTACGTCAAGATGGCGGGCGAGATTCCGGGGGAGGCTGTCTCGCACGACCCCGGCGAGCTGAACAACCATCCCCGCTGGCAGCGCATGCTCATCGCCATCGCCGGGCCGATCGCGAACTTCATCCTTGCGTTCGTGCTGATGACGGGCGCCTACATGCTCCACAACGAGGTGAACGAATACCTCTCCGGCGCGGCCGTCACCGACTACATCTCGCCGGACTCCCCTGTTGCCCGTACGGGCATCCGCTCAGGCGATACGATTGTGCGCTACGACGTGGTGGAGCACCCGACGTGGGAGGACGTCTTCACCCGGACCGGGCTCAAGCTGAACCAGACGGTCCCGTTCTCGTTCCTCCACGACGGGCAGCGGGTGGACACGACGCTGTTCGTTGCGGCGAAAGATCCCAAAGACAAGCCCGAAGATTTTTCGGCCGAGACCCTGGGCTTCGTACCGAAGATGCAGACGACGCCGGTCCAGGTGGCCGCGCTCGTCAGCGGCAGCCCGGCGGACAAGGCGGGCCTGAAGGCGGAAGACCAGATCACCCGCATCGACTCGCTCGAGATTCATTCGGTCGCCACCCTGCTCACCTACATGCAGGACCAAAAGGGCCGGCCCGCCACGCTGACGGTGGTGCGCAAGGGTCAGCCGATGACCCTGAACGTGACGCCGCAGATGACCGAGGTGGAAGGATCGAAGGCCTACCGCCTCGGCTTCCAGCCCGTGCTGCCGCCGGTCAAGGTAGAGCAGCTCTCGTTCCCGAAGTCGCTCAAGGCCTCCTGGAGGTTCAACACGAAGAGCGCCGTGCTGATCAAGGATGTGCTCAAGGGCATGTTCCAGCGGCAGATCTCGGTCAAGAGCCTGTCTGGCCCCATCGGCATCGGCCAGGTGGTCCACCAGGCGGCCTCCATGCCGGGCTGGATGCCGCTGATCGAGACGATGGCGGGCATCTCGATCAACCTGGGGATGTTCAACCTGCTTCCCTTCCCCATCCTGGACGGCGGGATGATCTTCTTCCTGCTGGTGGAGAGCCTGATCCGCCGCGACTTCCCCATGCACATCAAGGAGCGCGTCTACCAGGTGGCCTTCGTCTGCCTGGTGGTGTTCGCGGCAGTCGTGATCTTCAACGACATCACCAAGCTGCCTTTCTTCGCGCACCTGAAGCCCTGACCCTGCAGCCCTGACGCTCGACGCTTCGCCGAACGGCAGGGCAGCGACAGGGCTGAGCTGGTGGCGGCCGTCGCTCGTCTAGTAGCGGAAGCGGTAGCGAACCTCGCCGTAGATCTCGCGCGGATCGTTGTAATGAAATCCTCCGAAGGTCAGGCTGTTGTCGAGCAGCACACGGCGATTCGCCAGGTTGAGCGCGGTGACGGAGACCTGGGTGCGCCTGCCCAAGCTCCTTCGAAGCGAGAGGTCGACGGTGGTGTGCGCGGGCAGATATTGGTTGGGGTAGCGCGGGTCGGCGGGCTCCCCTGCGGGGTCGTACCCTCCATTGGTCAATCCCGAACCGTACATGACGTTGGTGGACGCCGCGATGCGGAAGGGCAAGAGTGTATTGAAGCCCACAGTGAGGGTGTTGCGCTGGTCGTGATCCACGGGCCTGTACTCGAAGCCGGCGGAGCACGCCGGGTCCCCGACGGGCGTACAGATCAGCCCACCGGTGATGCCGCCGCGCTGCTCGGCGATCTGGTTGGAGTAGGCGAGGTGCACCTGCGCTCCATGCCGGAGCCGCGGGGAGCGCAGCGCCAGCTCCCACGCGCGCACACGGGCGCCATCGATCGTGACCGGGAAGTAGATGCTGGAGTTGCCGATGTTGGAGTGGTCCAGGAAGTTGTTGATGCGGGTCTTGAAGGTGTCGACATCGAGCAGCCAGCCGCGATACGGAATCTGCACACCGAACTGGTGCTCTTCATCCCGCTCACCATGCAGGGGGCGGAACGCGGTATTGTTTGCCTCGGCGAACTGGACCAGCGGGCCGGAGGCAGTGAGCAGCGGAGGGGGCTGGTAGAAGCGCCCGTAGAATCCGCGGAACACCCAGTTCAGCCGTGGGAGACGAACCGCAACGCCGAAGCGAGGCGCGGTCGCAGACTCGGTAAACTGCCCGCGGAACAAGGTCTCGCGGACGCCCGCAAGCACCGTAAGCCACGATGTCGCCTTGTAGCTGTCGGAGAGATTTTCTTCGATGACGCCGCCGGATGCGGCGTCGGGGATGGAGAACGGCGACTCTCCCGAGCCGTCGTGGAAGACTGCTCCAAACCGGTAGCCGTCGTGCTGGCCAAAGGAATAGAGCCCGGCCTCGAGCATGTTGCGGGCGACCTGCACGGTGAGGGAGGCCTGGGCGCCCGCATAGTTCGAGCTCCGCTGGGACGTAGTTGCAACCGGCGTGTCCGACGCATCGGGCTCGTAGTCGGCCCGGTTGTAGTGAAAGAACGGGGAGACCTGCAGCATACTGCCGGGGTTGAAAGTATGGAGCCAGGAGGAGGCCACGACGCCGTCCTCCTCGTGCTGGTGGTCGCGCAGTCCGCTGGAGCCGGAGTCGTTCGGGATCTCGAAGGAGTCGTTGCGGAGCTGCACGATCAGGCGAAGCTGGTCCTTCGGCGTGGTGTTGTCGAGGAAGGAGGCAAAGCCGCCGAAGCCATCGGACGCGTCATGGTAGACGTGCCCGACGGGCGGGGAGAGGCCGTAGTCGCTGCGGTGGCCATTCAGGCTCGCATAGTAGGCGGACCTGGAGGTGTGGTCGCCGAAGCTGATCTGGTCGTTGGTCTGCAGGAAGCTGCCCGCCGTTACGACGAGTTCGGCCTCGCGATCGCGCTCAAAGCCGGAGCGAGGAACCACGTTGAAGACACCAAACGTCCGGTCTCCGACATCGGACGTGTAGCTGCCGCGCTGCACCTCGAGGTAGTCGATGTCCTTGGGGTCGATCTGCGGCCCCAGGTTGCTCGCGATATTGGTGTTCGGGATCTCGATCCCGTCGAGCAGCCAGCTCACCTGGTGGCCTCCACGCATGTGCAGCATGTCATGCGCGATATAGGCGCCGGGCACGTAGTCGGTGATCATGGCGAGGCTGTTTGTCCGATCGGCTCCCGGGGTCTGCTCAATCTCCACGCGACCGACCAGGGTGGTGGGGGTGGCAGAGTTCGGGTTCGCTCCCCCGGCTTCGGCGGTCACCGTGATGGACTCGGAGACATCCCCCACCGGCAACTCGAAGTGCAGAAGAGGAGAGGTATCCGACGCGAGGGTGATCCCCTGCTGGACGGTGCGGAAGCCGGGCTGGCTGACAGCGACGGTGTACTCGCCGAGCGGGATGGCCGGGAGGCTGAAGGTCCCGTCCTGGTTTGTGTGCGCCGCGCTCTCAAACGCGGAGTGGGCAGAGTGCACGGTGACGGTGGCGCCGCGAATGGGACGGTGCTGGGCATCGTGAACGACGCCACGCACCTGGCCGAAGATGGTTGAGGCCGAGGCAATCTGCGGAGCTACGATCAGCAGAAGAGACAAGCAAAAGACTAAGCGGCGCACGGCGCAGCCTCCATGGTCCCGCAGGCAAGCGCGACCGGTCACAGAGCGTGATGTAGCAGGGCCTCCTCTACCCACGAAGGGGTCAGGGAGCGAGTTCTGCAATGAGAGTTAGACCGCGAGGTAGGGTGGGCCGCGCCTCTGGGTGGATCGATCGCAGGCGATTCGATGCCTGCACACCATTTGGGCGGTTCCGATCGGGCTGCCGAAGCGGGCCGCCAGGCCGTACGCGTCGGGCTGCGGAGGCGCGTGGTGCGGAGTGGAACTCACACCCGGGGCAGGCCAGTAGGGACACCGTTCCGCGGGCGCCTTCCATGCCGGCTCTTCGCTCGAGGCTGGGATGGCAGACCTGTCGCCGAGCGCGGACATCGCGCAATGGTGCGCTCCATTGCGCCGGCAACAGGCCGGCAGCCGCGAGTCGCCGCTCTGCGCGAGGGGAAGCGCGGCGGCGATGAAGGGCAGGCCGAAGGCGGCCAGCAGCAGGATGGACAGGAGTCTGCGCAACAGGCTCATTGAAGCACTTCAGCGCGGTGAGAGCAACCGATGTGGCGTGAAAGCAACCCAGGTAGGAGCAACCGAGGTGGCGTGAGTCCGCCCGCGCCCCGAGGGCGGATTGCGCTCTACGCCATGAACGCTGCCTTAGCGGTCTGCTCGTCGGGATGGAGGCTTGTGTACTTCGTGATTCCGACCATCGTGAACACCTTCTGGAAGTGTGGCTTCAGGCCAAAGCTCCGGATCGTCTGTCCACTCTTTCCGGCGGCGATCATCATCTGGATGACGAGCGCGATGCCGCTCGAGTTCAGGTAGTCGACGCCGGTGAAGTCCAGCAGGATGCGCTTTGTGCCCGTCGGAAGGCCCTGGTAGGTTCCGAGGACCGCGGCCTTGGAGGCGCTGGTGATATCGCCCGCGAAACGCAACACAGTCACCATACCGGCGGGTTCGCACGAGACGTCCTGCAGTTTTACATGGGTGGATTTGTCTGTCATACAGTCTCCTCAAACTCTGTGCTCATTCGTTCGCCCCACAGCCATCCTGGTCTGCGTTCAACCGGATGACCATGCGCGCATAGCTTCCGGAGCGGGTGCAGCGCACCCACTCGACCTCATCCACCAGCGACTCTATAAGAAACATCCCCATGCCGCGGGCGCCCTCCTCCTCGTGCATCTTACGGTCGATGTCGGGCGCCGGGGCGTGACCCTGCGGGCCCCTGCCCTCGTCGGTAACCTTTACCTCCAGGGCATCGGAGTTCATGGACAACATCACGCCGACGGGAAGCCGCTCATCGAGCTTGTTGCCATGCTCCATCGCGTTGATGCAGGCCTCGGCAACGGCGGTCTTCAGGTCCTCGATCCGCTCGTCGGAGAAGCCCATCTGGCGGGCGAGGCTGGCGGCGGTATTCATGGCTACCTTCTCGCAACCGAGGCGTGAGGAGATCTGGAGCTCCACGGTGCTGGTCACATCGTCCATCGCGTACAAGCCTTTCGTTTAGGTCCTGCGAAATACGGCCAATGCGGTCATGTCGTCGGTCTGGCTTTCGCCTGCGGCGAAGGTATCCAGCGTATGCCAGACCTTGCTGAGAGCTCCGTCGGGCCAGGTCTCCTGGCATTCCAGAAATGTCTGCAGGAGGCGATCCTCGCCAAATTCGTCGTCTCCGTTGAAGACTTCGGTCATTCCGTCGGTGTACACCAGCAGACGCGCCCCGGCGAAGAATTGGAGTTGCTGGGAGCTGTAGGTGGAAAACGGCAGCAGCCCGATGGGTGTGCCGCTCGCGTTGATTCTGGTCACAGCACCGTCCGGCGCGGCGAGGAACGCAGGGTTGTGCCCGGCGTTCAGAATCTCGAGCGTATGGGTGGCGGGGTCCAGTCTGAACAGGATTGCCGTGACGTATCGGTGGCGCGCCTCTTCGCCTTCGCCGTAGTGCAGCAGATTCATCTTGGTGGCGATCTCGTAGAGGCTCAACTCCGCATGCACCATGGCGCGGAAGGCGGACCGGAACGAGGCGCCGATGAGCGCCGAAGCGAGTCCCTTTCCGGCCACATCGCCGACCACGCCGACGATCTGGCCGGAGGGTGTCGGCACAAAGTCGAGGTAGTCTCCGCCGACCTCGTAGCAGGTTACGGATCGCGCCGCGATGCTGTAGTTCGCGATCTCGGGCATGGCCTGGGGCACGAGGCTCTGCTGCACCTGCCGCGCGGCGGCGAGATCGCTTTCCACCCGCTGCCACTCGAGCGCGCGCCGATGAAAGCGCGCATTTTCGATGGCAACCGCCGCCTGCACAGCGAGCGCTTCCAGAAAATCGGTCTCGTCCAGGTCGAGGGTTCGGCCGGCTGGAAGCAGGGCCACAAGCTCGGTGAACGACGCGCCCGATTTGTCGTACAGGGGAAAGCGCTGCAGCGGGGGGAACCAGGAACGGTCGCGCGAGCCGCTCCCCGGCGCACTCAGCTCGGCCAGCAGGGCCTCCGGGACTTCGCCGTAGACCTGCACGAAGCAGGTGAAGAATGCGCCTTCGAGCTCAAGCTCGCGGACGACGATCTGCAGCGCAATCCGCACGACCTCCTCCAACTCGATGGTCGAGTGGAGCTGGCGACTTGCCTCCAGCAGAGCCTGCAGTCGGACGACCTGCTGCTGCGCTACAAGCGTTTCGGTGAAGTCCATGGGGATCATCACAGTGGTTGACCTGGAAACGTGTGCCGTAAGTATAAGCCAGCAACCACGAGAATGGCGGGATATCTAAGGGCATCGGAGGGTTGCGGCGGCGAGACCGGATGGGGCGAGACCAGATGGCCAGCGCCGCTCAAGTGCCGCCAGGGGCGCCGGTGCTCAGCCGGTCGGCTTCTCCAGGGATTCGGCTGCGATCGACTGGCCGGAGAGAGCACGGGAGGCGAGCGCGTGGCCGGCTCCGACGGCTGCGAGACAAAGGGCGACCGAGAGGACGACGTTGGCGGTCGCCTGGGCCCAATGGCCAGACCGCAGGAGGTCGAACGTCTGGAGAGAGAAGGACGAAAAGGTGGTGAAGCCGCCACAGATGCCGACCATGACGAAGAGGCGGAGGTTGTCGGGCGCCGGAGAGCGGCCGGTGTGGAGGGTGAGGGTTGCGAAGTAGCCGATGACGAAGCTGCCGAGCACGTTGATGAGTACGGTGCCCCAGGGCACACCTGTGCTGATGGGGATCATGGCCCGGGTGAGCGCATAGCGCAGCACCCCGCCCAGCGCACTGCCGACCGCAACCCAGAGGTAGTCCATACGTGGAGTCAATCGTACTGCAGGGTGGGTGTCGACGCGGACGCGGGCTGGATGGTGGAGGACGCGGTGCGGGAGAGGCTGGGCGGCTGGGGTTGCGCTTATTGGGCGGTTCGCGGTCGCCAGAGAGGTGCTAGCGGCGTCCTGTACCCCGGTCCATGGCCTGGTTGGCGAGGCGGTCGGCGTCCTTGTTCTTGTGGCGCAGGGCGTGGGAGATTTCGAACTGTTCGAGCCGGGCGATTCTTCTCCTGGCTTCGTCGTAGAGCGGCTTCAGGCCGGGGCTCTTGACCTGGTACTTGCCCTGGATCTGCTTCACCATCAGCTCGGAGTCCGAGACGACCCTGAGGCGGGCGTGGCCCTGTTTGAGCGCATAGTCCAGGACGGCAAGCAGGCCGGAGTACTCGGCGAAGTTGTTGGTCTGGATTCCGAGGAACTCGGACAGCTCCGCCAGCGTATTTCCGGCGGCGTCGGTGACTACGGCGCCGAAGCCGGAGGGTCCCGGGTTGCCCCTGGCGCCTCCGTCGCAGTGCGCGGAGATCCAATCCTGGAGGTTGGCGCGTGGCTCGGCTGGGGGGGTGGTCGAGGCGGAGGGCGGAAACAGGCTGGGCGATGGGGAGCGGGTGGGCATACAAGCCTGATGCTACGCTGCCGCCTGGGCGTGGAAAAGCGGACCGGCTGCTTACCTTTCCGGCTCGAGGGCGGTCTACTGGGATAAGGATCCCAACCGCTGACGTCCGGAGTCAGACACGATGAATGCAGATGCTTTAGGCCTTGAAGCTGGCGTTGCTGTGACGCCGGGGCTGTCGCCGTACAAGACAGGTGCACGCCGCGGGAGCGCGTTTTCTCCTGCACCACAGCTCTCGGTTCTGCTTGGTGCGGCGGCCCGTGTCGGGGCAAACGCCACCCCGGCGCCGTCCGGAGCGATAGAATCGTATCCAGGTATGGCGAAGGCGGCGACGCAATCCGGGCGGACGGGCAGCGGCAAGCTGACCCAGGCGCAGATCGAAGCGCGTGCGCTGCAGCGCACGGAGGACGACGAACTGATCCGCGCTGCGCAGCGCGGCGACCGCTCTTCGTTCGACTCGCTCGTGCGCCGATACGACCAGTCCGTGCTGCGGCTTGCGCTGCATATGCTTGGCAACGAGCAGGACGCGCAAGATGTTCACCAGGAAGGCTTTCTGAAGGCGTACCGGCACTTGAGCAACTTCCGTTTCGAGTGCTCCTTCTACACCTGGCTGTACCGGATTGTGACCAATCTTTGCCTGGATCAGCTGCGCCGCCGGAAGAGCCGCCGCGAAGATCCGGCAACCATTGTGGACGCGAGCGGGGACGAGATGGACCTGCTCTCGAACATCTCCGACACGCGGGCGATGGCGAACCCTTCGCGCGAGCTGGACCGGAAGAGGATGGCGGAGAGCATTCAGCAGGCTCTGGGCAGACTGACGCCGCGGGAGCGCATGGTGTTCGAGTTGAAGCACTACCAGGGATTGAAGCTCCGGACCATTGGGGAGATGCTGAGCACCACAGAAGAGACCGCCAAGAACACACTCTTTCGCGCGACTCGCAAACTGCGCGCCAACCTGGCGGATCTGAAGCACAGTACGGGCTGAAGCGCAGGAGTGCAGGCACGACGCAGCAAACGGAACAAGCAGCGAACGGAAACACAACGGGCAAAGGCAGATTCGAGACCCGGGCAATTGCAAGCGACGACTTTTGAGGCTGGTAGAGGTAGAGCAATGAAGTGCGAGGCAGTGCAGCAGAATATCGTGCTGGTAACGTACGGCGAACTGCCGGATGAAGAGCTGGCGTCGCTCGAGAATCATCTGGCCGAGTGTGCAGAGTGCACACGCGAGCTGCACGCGCAGCTTGCGATGCACGAGGCGATGGCGGCCGAGCCGGTGCTTGAGCCGTCTCCCAACCTGATAGCCCTGGCGCGGATGAAGCTGGACGAGGAGCTTGATGCGATTCCTCCGCACGGGTGGATGACGCGCCTGCAATCGAACCTGTGGAGCTGGATCGGTCACCTGCAGGGCGCACCTGCCCTGATGACGCTGCTGGTGGGGACAGGCTTTCTGGCGGGCAACTTTACCTACCGCTACCAGGTGGCGCACCAGCCGGTGCCGGCGCCTTCTGTGCTGCTGAGCAACCCGGCGAACTCGGCGATCGCCAACATCAGCGGCATCATGCAGACTCCGAACTCCGAGATCGTCCAGGTCAGCTACAACCGGATTGTGCCGGAGACGGTGCAGGGTTCGCTCGACGATCCGCAGATCCGTCAGCTTCTGCTTGTGGGGACGAAGGCGGCGGCATCGAGCGGGGTGCGGGCCGACTCGGTGGCGCTGATTGCCAATGAGTGCCGCGCGGGCCACCACTGCGTGGCGACCGACGACGGCACGGGAATCCGCAACGCCCTGCTGGTCACGCTGCGCTACGACAAGAGCCCTGCTGTGCGCCTGCAGGCGCTCGAAGGCCTGCAGCCCTATGTCGCAGAGGACCAGCGGGTGCGCGACGCAATTCTCGAGACGCTGATGCACGATGGAAGCGCAACCGTACGCACCCACGCCATAAGCATGCTTCAGCCCGTTCAATCGGATTCGAGCGTGCGCCAGGTGATGCGCACGGTGTCGACCACCGATGCGAACCCCTATATTCGAACCGTCAGCACGCAGGCCCTTGCGGGCACCGCGGCGATCCAGTAACCGACCATGAGACCAGGCGGATTGACCCCCATGAACAGACAGCTCGCTAGCGCACTTCTTCTTGCATTCGCTGCGGCGTTTGTTCCGCAGCATGCGGCCCGGGCGGCGGGCTTGGGTTCATCCTCCAACCACGCGCCGCAGGGGTATCTCGGAATCGATCTGCGCGACATCCCCGACGATCAGATCTCGGCGATGAAGCTCCACGACGGCCACGGCGCCGAGATCATCCTGGTGGATCACGACGCACCTGCGGGGAAGGCGGGTCTGCGGGAACATGACGTGGTGCTGCAGATGGATGGGCAGACGGTGTTGAGTCAGGACCACGCGCGGCGTATTCTGCATGAGTGCGCGCCCGGCCATACGATGGTTCTGCTGATCAGCCGGGACGGGCAGGTGCTCTCGTTCAGCGCGCGGATGTCGACCCGGGACGAGGTGGAGCGCCGGGCCTGGGAGCAGCACATCCCGGTGCCTGAGCCGCCGGACACGACGTCGTCCGAGCCTGCTGTGGCAGTGGAGCCGGGCTCGACCCTGTCGGCATCTCCCACGCCTACGCCCCACGAAGGCAACAGCTTTATGGGCACGCTGGTGATGAGCCCCTCGTATACCGGGGCGAGGCTGGAGCAGCTGAGCAGCCAGCTGGCGCAGTTCTTCGGCGTGCCCTCCGGCAACGGTCTGCTGGTCCGGTCGGTCGCCGACAACTCGCCTGCCGCAGAGGCGGGGATGCGTGCGGGCGATGTGGTGGTGCGGGCAAACGATCACCCGATCACCAGCACGGCGGAGTGGTCCAAGACGCTCCGGAGCAGCCGCGGGCGGCCTCTGGCGATCACGGTTTTGCGCGACAAGAAGCAGCAGACACTGATGCTTACACCGGACGGCAAGCGGCGGTCCGCGGTAGAGGAGCAGATGCAAGGGCAAGAACGGCCCGTGCTCGCGCACGTGAACGTCGCCTGGCCGCCCAGGCGTTAGCCGGAGCGCAGCCCCGTATCCGGAGCCGCCCACCGTATACTGAGAGAGCATGACACAGCCCAGCTTTGCCCCCAGTTTTCCGCCCGCGACTCCGCGCCCCATGCCTCTCCGGCGGCGCTGGAAGGCCTTGACTCGCCGTACGCGCGAGCTGGCCTCGATCGGCTGGGCCCTGGCGGATACGGCGCATCCCTACATGGCGCACATCGTGCCGATGCGGCGGTGCAATCTTGCGTGCACCTACTGCAACGAGTACGACGATGTGTCGGATCCTGTGCCGATCGGGGAGATGGAGCGGCGGATCGACGAGCTCGGCCGGCTCGGGGTGTCGGTGATCACGATCTCGGGCGGCGAGCCTCTGCTGCATCCCGACCTCGATCGCGTGATCGCCCGCATACGGCATACCGGGGCGATCGCGGGCATGATCACGAACGGGTACCTGCTGATGCCGGAGCGCATCGAGCGGCTGAATCGTGCCGGGCTCGATCATATGCAGATCTCGATCGACAACGTCCTGCCGGACGAGGTTTCAAAGAAGTCGCTGAAGGTGCTGGACGCGAAGCTGCGGATGCTCGCGCAGCATGCGGACTTCCACGTCAACATCAACTCGGTGGTGGGTGGTGGCACTCCGCCGGAGGATGCATACCTGGTCTCGACGCGCGCCCTGGCGCTGGGCTTTTCGTCGACGATCGGGATCATCCACGACGGTTCGGGGCAGCTGAAGCCACTTGGGGAGCGCGAACGCACGGTGTGGGACAAGGTCCGCAAGTTGACACGCCGCTCGTACTCGCGCTTCAACCACTTCCAGGAAGCCATCGCCAACGGCGAGCCGAACGATTGGCGGTGCCGTGCGGGAAGCCGCTACCTGTACCTCTGCGAGTTCGGGCTGGTGCATTACTGTTCCCAGCAGCGCGGGTATCCGGGCGTGCCGGTCGCGGACTACACCAAGGCCGATCTGAAGCGTGAGTTCGTGACGGAGAAGGGTTGCGCGCCAAACTGCACCATCTCGTGCGTGCACCAGGTCAGCTATATCGACCACTGGCGGGCTCCCCAGAACGCGCAGATGACGCCGGGAGCACCGCACGACGCGGGCGCCGGCCTGGTACAGATCCATTAGATATTTCGCAACCGAAGTCCTGCCCTTGCACTCTAACGCTGAAGTGACTGCGGGCAGATCCCAATCCCCCAAGACCGGTCGAGCCGGTACGAGTCCAGCCCATGGCGGCGCGGTGCGGCGAGCCTGCGCTGTGCTGCTGGGGATGCTGCTCGCCTCGGCCGCGGGGCACGCGCAGGTGCCGGACCTGCAGCCAGCTGCACCGGACCCGCACCCGACTGCGCCGGACTCGCTGCCCACTGCGCCGAGCGTGGTGCGTGCGCAGACCGGGCCGGGCTCTCCCACTTTGCGGTTCGGGACGATTTCGATTGCCACCGCGACGGCGGAGGCTCTTCCGCTGGCGCTCGAGGACGCAGTAGACCGCGGCGTGCGCATGAGCCTGCAGATGCAGCTTGCCGCCGAGACCGAGCGCAGCGTGCGGGGCGAGATCCTTGCCGTGGGCAACAACCTGATGCCCAACCTGCGAGCCAGCGCACAGACCAATACGTCGGAGATCAACCTGGCTGCGTTGGGCTTCAAGCCGGCGTCGCTGGCCGGCCTGGGGCTTGCCCCCGGGTCCTTACACCAGATCGTCAAGGTGGATACGACGAGCGCGCAGCTTTCGCTGGACCAGACTCTCTTCAACCTGCCGGAGATCTACCTGTACAGCGCGGCTCGAAAGTCCGCCGCGGTGGCCGCGTGGAACGTGCTGAACGTGCGCGGCGGGGTAGTCGATGCGGTGGCGACGCGGTATCTGGCTGCGCTTGCCGATCAGGCGCAGATCGCCGATGCGCAGGCGCTCGTGGTGGCCGACGAGGAGCAGCTGCGCCAGGCGACGCTGTTCCGGGAGGCCGGCGTGGGCACGAACCTGGATGTGCTGCGCGCGCGCGTGCAACTGCAGACGGAACAGCAGACGGTGGTGCGGTATGAGAATGCCTTCGCCCAGGACAAGGTCGCGCTGAACCGGCTGATCGGGCTCCCGGCGGACCAGCAGATCACGCTGACGGATACGGTTCCCTACGCCGAGCTTGCGGTGATGCCGCTCGAGCAGGCGCAGACGATCGCGTATGCGCGACGGAAGGACCTGCTGGCGCTCCAGGCCCAGCTCGAGGTTGCGGAGCGGGTTCGCAAGGCAGTGCACGCGGAGCACCTGCCGCAGCTCGCGTTTAACGGCTTCTACGGCGTGCTCGGCGAGACGCGGGGACTGTACCACGGTGTTTTTACCGCCCAGGCTGTGGTGAAGATACCGCTCTTCGAAGAGGCGCGGTTTCGCGGCGAGGGCGAGATAGCCGCAGCCCAGGTGATGGCGCTGAATCGGCAGATTGACGCACTCAAGGTGACGATCGAGCAGCAGATCCGGTCGTCCATGCTCGACGTGGAATCGGCCGCACAGCGTGTGCGGGTCGCGCAGAGCAACGTACTGCTCACCAGCCAGGCGCTCTCGGATGCACGCGACCGGTTTGCCGCGGGGGTGACGGACAACCTAGCCGTCATCCAGGCGCAGGCGTCGCTCGCCTCCGCACAGAGCCGCCTGATCTCCACCGAGTTCCAGTACAACCAGGCGAAGCTCCAGCTCGCGCGGAACACGGGAGTGGTGGAGACCCAGTACCGCCAGTTCCTTGGCCGCTGAGCTTGTCCCTCGGTGCTCGTTTGGGCAGCAGCCTGCGAGTGTGACACCATAGGAGCCATGGCGGGACAGGCAGGCGAAGCAGCAGAACCTGGTGCAGGCAGTGCGTTTCTCTCGCGGGACTTCCGGCTCTATCAGACCGCCCGGCTGCTGGTCATTCTCGGAGCCGAGGCTCAATCCGTAGCGGTCGCGTGGCAGGTCTACAAGATGACGGGATCGGCGCTTGATCTCGGGTTGACCGGACTCGCCCTCTTCCTCCCCGGATTGTTCTTCATGCTGGCGGCGGGACATGTAGCAGACCGATACGATCGCCGCGGCATCATCCTGATCTGCTACGCGGTCCAGGCGGTCAGTACGCTGGCGCTGCTGTGGTTCTCGGTCTCAGGCATCACCCGCATCTGGCCCATCTACGCCGTGCTGCTGTTGATCGGGCTAGGCCGGGCGTTCAGCGGGCCGGCGTCGAGCGCCCTTTTGCCGAGCCTGGTGCCGAAGGAGCACTTCGTGAACGCGATTACGTGGGGCGCAACTGTGTTCCAGGTGGCCAACATTGCGGGCCCGGCGGTGGGCGGCCTGCTGTTCACGCTTACGCTGGGTGGTGTGCTGGCCGGCTGGAACGGCGCCCCGATCGTCTACCTGTTTACGTTTGTCACCCTTGTGGCCTTTCTTATCCTGGTGGGCGCCATGCGCACCCGCCCGGTGCGCGCGGTGAAGAAGGCGTTTACGGTAGAGACCATGATGGCGGGCTTCCACTACGTGTGGCAGGCCAAGCTGCTGCTGGGCTCTATCTCGCTCGATCTGTTTGCCGTGCTGCTGGGGGGCGCCACCGCGCTTCTGCCTATCTACGCCACGGACATTCTGCACGCGGGGCCTCGTGCTCTGGGCCTGCTCCGCGCGATGCCATCCCTTGGCGCGCTGGCCGTCTCGCTGTTGATGATTGTGCGTCCAATCAAGCACGATGCGGGCAAGCTCATGCTGATCAGCGTAGTCGTCTTCGGCGGCGCGACGGTGATCTTCGGCCTGTCACACACCCTGTGGATCAGCCTTGCCGCGCTGCTTGTGGTCGGCGCAAGCGACATGGTTTCTGTTGTGGTGCGCTCGAGCATTCTGCAGCTGGCCACGCCCCCCGAGATGCGCGGCCGGGTGTCCGCCGTGAACTGGTTGTTCATCGGGGCGTCGAATGAGTTCGGGGAGTTCGAGAGTGGTTTGACGGCGCACTGGTGGGGAGCTGTGCGGGCGGTTGTGATCGGCGGCGTCGGCTCCATGGTGGTGACCGGATGTGCGAGTATTCTGTTTCCCACGCTGCGACGCGCCGACGCGCTGACCGCGGAGTCCCTGACGGGCGCCAGTCTGCAGCAGAGCGTAGCCGAGCCGGCGGACTGAACGGCACCAGGCGCAACAGGTACCTTGCAACCAGGAGGCAGCATCGAGCATGAAGAACGGAGTCAAGGCAGCCATCGGAGTGACCGCATTTGCGGTGCTCTGCATCGGGGGAGAGCTTCTGTATCTGCACCACGAGCGCAATGCTCCGGCAGCCAATACGCTGCAGACCGCGGCGCCCCAGAGAGCGGATCCGGACGATCTTGTTTTTCTCAAGAACAAGCGTCCCTCGTCGCTCGCAGACCTGAAGGAGCTCTACGGCTCCACGGTGTGGATCTCAGCCGGCGGGCAGATGGAGTACTATCCCGCCGCGGGTCACCGCGCGGACTATGCGCATTCCGCCGGAACCCTGCTGGGCGCCGAGCCGCTGGTGATCAAGGATGCCTTCGAGCAGGTCGCGCCGAAGACGGCCACCTACCGCGTTCCGGGCGGAGATCGCCAGGTGCTGCTCACGTTTACGCTTCCCAGGTCGGCAGATCCTCAGAGGGTGTACGCGTTTCCGGTGGGCTACCGGCAGGGCGCGGACTTCACCTTCTTCACCGATGAGCTGTTCTTCTACGAGGATCCGCACGTGCTGTACAAGCATTGGGGTCCCCAGATCTGGCAGGCCGTCGATTCGCACCAGGTGATCCTCGGCATGAACGAGCGCCAGGTGCAGCTTGCCCTCGGTCAGGTGTCGAAGAGTCTGAGTAACGAGTACGGCAACCGCCTGGTGATCTACGCCAACACAGGGCATCCGATGGCAGTCACGTTTGCGAAGAACAAGGTGACGGCATTCCGTCCCGACCAGGGATACTGACGCGCTTGCACGCACGAGGGCGAGGCTGGCTGATGCCGGCCTCCGCCCTTCGGTGACGGAACGTCTATGCGGAACGGCTATGCGGAGCGGCTAGGCGGAGCGGCGAAGGGTGTCGTCGCGTTCGTCTGTGTGCTCGCGCTTGGGGGAGCTCGCCTCGCTGGTCGAAGCGATATCCCGTGCACCTGTGTGCTTCAGGGCAAGCTTCGCGGCGTCGATCTGCGCGCCCGTGTCGCAGTGGACGGACAGAAGCGTTCCGCCGTCCTTCACGGCGCTCTCATACCGCTTGGCTTCGAACTCCGGAATGCCCATGCCGACGAGCGCACCGACGACACCGCCCACAGCTCCGCCGACGCCTAATCCAGCCAGCGCACCCATGATGGGCCCGGCGGCGATCAGCGGTCCTACTCCGGGGATTGCCAGGGCGCCGATACCGGCCAGCAGCCCAAGGCTGCCGCCGATCAGTCCGCCTGCGGTAACTCCGGTGGCAGCACCCTCGGGCGCCTTGGTGTGCTTCTCATGCGCGAAGGCGCGCGTGCTCTCATCGTCCGGCAGAAGAACCGAGATAGCCGAGTTCGAGAAACCCTTCTCGATGAGGTAATCCACAGCGTTCTCCGCGAGCGCGGGGCTGGCGTAGATGCCGAATACAGCGACGTTTTTCGTGTCCATTGGTACTCCTTCTTGGGATCGTTTGTCCCACCTGGGCCGGTTCACACTCCAACTGCGCCGCCGAGGCGATGTGCCCGGGCGTTCGGTCGCCTTCTACTGCTTCACCGTTAGCTGGTCCGAGATCTTTTCCGACGACACAACCGAGCCGGCGTCCGCGAGCAGCTTCTGCCTCTCGTCGTCGGATCGGACGGGGCCCTTCAGCGTCACCGTGCCGTTCTGGACCAGGATCTTCACGTTGTGGGCATACGTCGAGAGCCCTTTATCGGACACAACGGCGCGCCGAACCTGGGCGGTCAGCGCCCGGTCGGACGGCGTATTGCTCTGGTGATCCGCAGTCGCTGTCTGGCCCTTGTTCCTGGCGGAGTTGTCCGGCGCCTGGGCGAGAGCCTGCCCCGCTGGAGCAACAAACGAGCCACTGAGACCTCCAGTAGCCATCATGAATGCCACATACACCATCCTTCGCGAAACACGCATGCAAGCACCTTTGCGTCGGTCGCAGACGCAGCAGCGTGCTGCCGCCGCCACCTGCCCGACCATCCGTTGGATGGGCGGTCTGCACAAGCGGTTGCGCTCCGTACGAAGGATACCTGGCTGCAATGCTTCGGGAGGCCCAGCGGATGGTACGTCAGCGGATGGTACGTTCGACACGTCCATCAGGCCTTTCCGCAGGGTGCCGAGCATATGGCCTCCCTCGCCCGCGATGCGGGATTCACCGATGTCCTGTATGCACTCGCCTGAGACGCTCGCCCGCGAGTCCCCTCCCCTCTCTCAGCCCGTGTTGCGCAGCCCGGCCGATATCCCGTTGATGGTCGCCGTGATCGCGCGATCGAGCTCCGGCGGAACGGCCTCCCCGGCCCGCAGCGCAGCCCGCTTGCGCGCCAGGAGCTCGACCTGGATGAGCGACATGGGATCGACATAGGGGTTCCGCAGGCGGATGGAGTGCTCGAGGACACGGTTCGTCTCGAGCAGTCTCGTCTGCCCTGTGATGGCGAGTATCATGCGGCGTGTCAGCTCGAACTCCGCCTCCAGCCGTGAGAACACGCGGTCCCGGAGCCCTTCGTCCTCGACGAGCGAGGCGTACAGCCGGGCGATCGAGAAGTCCGCCTTGGCGAGCGCCATCTCCACATTGCGGACGATATCGAGGAACAACGGGAAGTCTCGCGCCATGGTCTGGAGCTGCTGGAGCCCGCCGGGAGTCTCCTCCGCATACCGGCTGAGCGCATGCCCTACCCCGAAGTAGGCCGGGACGAGCTGCCGGGACTGCATCCAGCCGAAGACCCAGGGAATCGCCCGCAGGTCCTCCATGCTGCGCTTCTTCGCAGAGCTGGCGTCGGTGCGCTTTGCGGGCCTGGAGCCGATTCGTGCATGCTCCAGCTCAGCCACTGGTGTCGCCTGCTCGAAGTACGTAAACGTCTCGGGATTGTCGACGATGTGCTCGCGGTAGAAGGCATACGAGGTTGCGGAGAGGGTATCGAGCGCGGCCTCCCACTCCGGCAGGATCTCGCCCGTCAGGTGGGGGGCCGGGTCTTCTGCGGTCGTCCGTGTCAGCGCCGCGTCCGGGCGTCCGACGGCATCCACCGCGGCTGCGATCATCAGCTCCAGATTCCTCTCGGCCAGTACCACGTCGGAGTACTTCCAGTTCAGCACCTCGCCCTGCTCCGTGATCCGCAGCTCGCCCGTGAAGGCGTCCACCGGCTGCGCAAAGATGGCGCGATGCGTCGGTCCGCCACCTCGGCCCACGGTGCCACCGCGTCCGTGGAAGAGCCGCAGGGTGACGCCGCATTCGCGGGCCACCTGGTGCAGCGCACGATGTGCCTTCCAAATCTCCCACGTGCTTGTGATCATGCCGCCATCCTTGTTGGAGTCGGAGTAGCCGAGCATGACCTCCTGGCGTCCGCCCCACGCGGCAAGCAGCGGCTTGTAGACCGCTGAACTCCACAGCGCGCGACAGATCGCGGGCGCTGCCTGCAGGTCCTCGATGGATTCGAACAGCGGTACAGGCTGCAGTCCAGGATCGGCCTCTTCGCCGGCCTGGTCGCCCTGGCCTGTGCTCCCCTCCAAGCGCACGCCGCCCAGACGGGCGAGCCAAAGCACATTCAGCACGTCGTCCGCGGAGGTCGCCCCGCTGATCACATAGCGCGGCAGCGCCTCCGGAACGAACGTACGCTTCAGCTCAGCGATCGCGCGGAACGTCTCCAGCACTTCCATCGTCTGGGCGCTGAGGGCGGGCGGCAGAACCAGCGCGTCCTGTCCTTCGCCCGAGCCTGTACCTGCTGCGATCTCGCGCACCGCCGCCGCATGCACGCGCGCATGCTGGCGGATATCGAGCGCCTGCAGATGCATGCCATAGGTCCGCACCTCCACCAGCAGCGGATCGAGAAGTATCTGGGCGAGACGGCGGCCCCGGTTGCGCAGCAGCGAGGTGCGAAGCACCTGGAGGTCGGCGAGCAGCTCGGCCGCCCGCCGGTACGGCTCAAGAGCCGCCGTCCCCGGCAACGCCACGGAGCTCTGCGGCATTCCGCCGAGCCGCATGATCATGCAGGCGACCAGCAGGCGCACGGGCTCGAACGAGAAGCGATTTTCAAGCGCGGTATGCCCGGCAGATCGGAGCTTCGCCAGGTAGCCCTCCACCAGATGCTCCAGCTCGGTCGAGATGCCCGCCTGCTGTGTCGAGCTGGCCAGCTGCTCGAAGATGTTCTGCAGCCGGCGCCTGTAGTGGGCCATCAGAAGGCCCTGCGCCATCGCCAGCGCGTCTCTGGTCACCTCTGCCGTGACAAATGGATTTCCGTCGCGGTCCCCGCCGATCCAGGAGCCGAAGCGCACCAGCAGAGGAAGCTCGGCCAGCTCAGGGGAGAGCTGAAGCTCGGATTGGATCGCGGACGCCACCTCCCCGTACAGCACAGGCACGGTATCCAGGATGGAGGTCTCGTAGTAGTCCAGCGCCATGCGGATCTCGTCGCGGACGGTGGGCCGGGAGCTGCGCACGTCGTCCGTCTGCCAGAGCGCGGTGATCTCTGCCGTCAGCTCGCGCTCGAGCGACTCGAGCTCCGAATCGGGCACGGGGATGCGGTCCAGCTTTTCGAGCAGGTCCGAGATCCGCCTGCGCTTGAACATCACGGAGCGTCGCGCGACCTCGGTCGGGTGTGCCGTGAAGACGGGCTCGATTCGAATGCAGCCCAGCAGCGCCAGCACCTCGTCACTGGATCTGCCTGCGTTGCGCAGCGCCCGGAGTGTGCCGCGCAGCGATCCGCGCTGCAGCCCGGCGTCCGGGTCAAGCTCCTTCGCCAAGCGGCGGCGCTTGCGGTGGTTGGTCTCCGCCAGGTTGATCAACTCGAAGTAGAAGCCGAACGCCCGGGCAAGTTGATACGCCGTCCCTGCCTGCAAGGACTGCACCCGCCGACGGGCGCGTTCAAAGTGCTCGTGCGCCGATCCCCCGCCTGGGTCCGATGCCGCACGGGCCGCCCCCGGGCGTCGTGTGCCCTCGCGTGGTTCGGGTTGCTGGGCCTCGCGCCGCGCGATCGCGGTACGCCGCAGTTCCTCCACTGTCTCAAAGACGCCCGCGTCGGCCTGCTCCCTGAGGACCTCGCCCAGCAGCATGCCCAGAGAGCGCACGTCGCGCCGGAGCGGCGCTTCCTTCAATTCACCCGCGGCAGCCTGAAGTTCGGCCAGACGTTGCGGCCAGTTCGGTGGGGACCAGAGAGACGGCATCTTAGAATTATGCACCGCGTGCGAGCCCAACCGAAGCTCTGCCCCCGTGTGCTTGCAGCAGCGTTATGGATGCCCTGCGCGGATGAGGGGCCATCCAGACACGTCGAAGGTCCAGAGAGATGCCCGACTGCCCGACAGCAAGAATCACGTCCGAGGACGCGGGAGATCTACATCACCAGCGCAAGCTTCTCCAGCTCTTCCTGCATGCACTTCAGCGAGCAGCCTACGGATTCGATCCGGGTCGCGGCGCTGCGAGCCGCATGGTTCGAGACTCCATATCCGCGGATACTCAAGAAGGCGCCGATCAGCTCTGCCGCCTGCCAGGAGTCAAGGCCCGACTGCAACAACTCGTCGCGCAAAGACGATAGGTCGTTGGCTGCGAATTTCTCTGGCGCAACGATCGTCGTTTCAATCCCAAAACGCTGATTCACCGAAATAGCTTCCCCCATCTGTACCTCCCACCGATGCACGTTGTCAGAAGCCTGCCGGACTCCGAACCCTCTTCGGAAGACTGCGGTTACAGATTTAGACGTGTCCTTTGTACTAGAGTTGCTACGGTCATCGTGTTGCATGACATCGTTCCGGTCCTATCAACGATTCCGTAACTACGTTTGCGGATGACTCCCGGTTCGCCGGAACCTGCTGCACGAAATGCGCATCCTATGCGAATTCGATCATGCCCCTTGCAGCAAGCAGCACCGGGATTCCGTCCTGCACGGGGTATCGGCGTCCACATCCCGTGCAGAGCACGCCGTCATCCTGGAGCTCGAGCGCGTGGTGGCACACCGGGCAGCAAAACCAGCGCAGGTCGTCAGCAGACACGGATCTCGGCGGGGGATTCATTGCACCAGTCTCATCGACAGGGCAGATTCGCACAATCCCCGATCCGTGCGCGATACCATACACACTGTGAGCCACACCCCGCGCATTCTCAATGGACTGCACATTGCCGCCGAAATCAAGGCCGAGGTCTCCTCCGCGGTGCAGGCGCTCGTCGCCGACGCGATTACCCCCGGATTGGCCGTCATCCTCGTCGGCCACGTCGCGGCGTCGGAGATCTATGTCCGCTCCAAGGTGAAGACCTGCGCCGAACTCGGCATCTACTCCGAACTCATCACCCCGCCTGAATCCATCACCACCGGCGAGCTCCTCAGCCTGGTCGAGAGCCTGAACGCGCGGGAGGAGATCGACGGAATCCTGATTCAGCTCCCTCTTCCGGTCCACGTGGATACACGTCTCCTGCTGGAAGCGATCTCTCCTGACAAGGATGTCGATGGCTTCCACCCGGTCAACGCGGGGCGGCTGCAGAGCGCCGCCTACGGCGCGGAGTCCGCTCAGCGGCTTGCCCCATGCACCCCTGCCGGCATACTGGAGATTCTGCGACGTTCGGAGATCCGCGTGGCGGGGGAGAACGCAGTCGTGCTGGGCCGGTCGGAGATTGTCGGGAAGCCGGCCGCGATGATGCTGCTGAACGCATCGGCGACCGTCACCATCTGCCACTCCCGCACGCGCGATCTCGCGAGCTTCACCCGGAACGCGGACATCCTGGTAGCCGCCATCGGCCGCCCGGGGTTTGTTACGCCCGACATGGTCAAACCCGGAGCAACGCTGATCGATGTAGGAATCAACCGGATTGAAGCCCAAGAAGATGTCGACCGTTTCTTTCCCGATAACGCCGAGCGTGCCGCCCTGTTCGCCAGGCGAGGCTCCACCGTAGTCGGCGACATCCATCCGGCGGCCTTTGCCATTTCGGGTGCCTACACCCCGGTTCCGGGCGGCGTCGGCGCGCTGACGATCGCCATGCTGATGCAGAACACGGTCACCGCGGCCCGCATCAGGCGGCAGCGGTGAGCAGCATGCGGCAGAAGACGCCGGCCGTCGCTCCGCCCGCCGCCGGCTCAGGACAGCCATGCTTCGCATAGGCCTTACCGGCGGCCTGGGCAGCGGCAAGTCCACCGTGGCGCGCATGCTTGCCGCACGGGGGGCGCATCTGCTCGACTCCGACACGATCGGCCGGGAGCTTATGTCGGACAGCAGCTCGGGGCTACGGGACGCCATCGTGGCACGATTCGGCCCAGAGGTACTACAGGCCGACGGAGCGCTCGACCGCTCCGTGCTCGCGCGCCTTGCGTTCGGCGAAGGCCGGGTGGAAGAGCTGAACGCGCTGGTGCATCCTGCGGTTCTGGCTCGCCAGGCGACGCTCATCGCCGAGATCGCCGCCGGCGATTCCCGGGCGATCGTCGTGGTCGAATCGGCCCTCCTCTTTGAGACGAAACACGCGGGCAGCAACGGCTGGCGCGGGCGCTTCGATCGCGTCGTTCTGGTCACGGCGCCGGAGACCACCAGGATCGGACGATACGTCGCACGCCAAACCGCGATCCTCGGCGAGCGTACCGCAAGCCGCCAGGTCCAGGTGCGAGAGGCGGAGAAACGCATGTCGCATCAGCTTCCGGAGGAGGAGAAGATTGCTTGGAGCGATTTTGTTCTGCGAAACAACGGCACCCTCGCGGAGCTCGAAGCGCAAGTCGCTGAACTGTGGGAGGCGCTCGTCCACATCCCCCAAATTTCCTGAACGATCCTGCCAGAAGGTCCATCCTCCGCTACCATAAGAAGGGAACGCAGGTTGGTGCACACACGCCTGAATCAACCCTCCGTCCACGAGCTCTTCATGAAACTTCGTCCCATCCTCGCGGTGCTTCTCATCCTGTCGGCGTTCTACTACGCGACGACACACTTCGGCGCGGCAGGCAGCTTCGCGCCCTGGCTCTCGAGCACGCTGCACCCGGGCACTCCTTCCGCCATCCCCGGCGCTGCCCTCGATACCGTCCGCGGGACGAACGCGGCGTTTGAACTCTCGGTGGCAGCCGCCGCGCCGGCATACGACGCCGAAGAGCAGCAGAACATCGCCGTCTACAAGCGCGCCCTGCCCTCGGTCGTGAACATCACGTCTACCGCGGTAGCGTTCGACTTCTTCTATGGCGCGGTGCCGCAACAGGGGCAGGGGTCCGGCTTCGTCCTCAACAAAGAGGGTCTTATCCTGACCAACAACCACGTCATCGACAACGCGCAGCGGATTGAAGTCACGCTGGCGGACAAGCACAAGTACAAGGCCGCCCTGGTGACGGCAGATAAGGCCCACGATCTCGCCCTGCTCAAGATCGACGCCCCCAACCTGGTGCCGGCGACGCTGGCGGAGACCTCGTCGGGCCTTACGGTAGGCCAGCGCGTGTATGCCATCGGCAATCCATTCGGTCTCTCGGGAACCATGACCCGCGGGATCATCTCTGCCATACGCTCCATTCGCGGTCCTCAGGGCAATCCCATCGAGGATGCGATCCAGACGGATGCCTCGGTGAACCCGGGAAACTCGGGCGGTCCCCTGCTGAACTCGCACGGCGAGGTCATCGGCATCACTACCATGATCGCCTCGAACGGCGCGGATCAGTCCTCAGGCATCGGCTTTGCCATCCCGATCAACACCGCGAAGTCCGTGCTCGACGACTTTGCGAAGTACGGCCACATCCGCACGCCGACGCTCGACATCGTCATGCTCCCGATCGGCCCCGATCTTGCCGAACAGATGGGGCTTCCCGCCGACTACGGCGTGCTGGTGCAGCGTGTCCTTCCCGGCGGCGCGGCGGAGCGGGCGGGCCTGCGCGGCGGCAGCCAGCGCGCCTATCTGGGCAACACCCCCGTGATGGTCGGCGGAGACCTGATCGTTGCGGTAGACGGGCAGGAGGTCGCCAACAACCAGGACCTCTCCGCCGCGATCAACACCCACCGCGCGGGCGATACCGTCACATTGACCATCTTCCGCGGCCGCAAACGCCTGGAGATCAAACTTACCCTCTCCGACGCCTCCACCAGGCCACAGGGGCAGCAGACCTAGACCCTCCTCGCCGCCGAGACCCTCCTTGCCGCCCTCCTCGCCGCCTAGACCCTCCTTGCCGCGTAAACCCTCCTCGCCGCCGAGACCCCGATGCCGGCACGCGAATCCGCATGACAGCGGCGCCCCCGTTCACAGGAGCAACATCGGGCAGCGCGCAGTGCGAGCCTCGAGCGGCGGACGTCGCGCGCGGTGCTAGCCTTGAACCATGCAGGCGGTGGATTTTCTGGTAGTCGGCGGGGGAATTGCAGGCCTTAGAGCGGCGGCGGACCTCGCGAAGGCGGGGCGCGTCCTGATTGTGACCAAGGAGAGCATCGCCGAATCGAACACCGCGTATGCGCAGGGCGGGATCGCCGTTGCCTTGGGCGGGGAGCAAGATATCGCACTCCATCTGGAGGACACTTTGGCCGCCGGCGATGGGCTGGTGGATCGCTGCGCCGCGGAGGTGCTGGTGCAGGAAGGCCCCATACGCGTGGACGAACTGCTGGCGTGGGGAACACGCTTCGACCGCTACGCCGCCGGGAACTGCGTGGGTGAGTTGATGAGGACGCGCGAAGGAGCCCACAGCCTTCCCCGCATTCTGCATGCCGACGGGGATGCGACGGGCCGCGTCATCGCACACTCGCTGCTGCGGCAGATACGCGCCCTGCCGTCTGTGGAAGTGATGGAATGGGCCACGGCTGTGGACCTGATCGCCGCCGAAGAACGCGTGGTGGGCGTGAAGCTGCTCGACGCGAGCGGCAGGGCACTACAGATCGGCGCGCGTGCTGTGCTGCTGGCCAGCGGAGGTGCGGGACAGGTGTACAGCGACACCACGAATCCGCCTGTCGCTACGGGCGATGGCATAGCAATGGCCTATCGAGCCGGAGCCGAGCTGATGGACATGGAGTTCTACCAGTTCCACCCCACCGCGTTCGCGATGCCCGGCGCACCCCGTTTTCTTCTCAGCGAGGCGCTTCGCGGAGAAGGTGCTTGGCTGGTGAACGCGCGGGGTGAGCGCTTCATGCAGCAGTATGACTCCCGCCTGGAACTTGCGCCGCGCGACAGTGTGGCACGGGCGATAGCCCGCGAGATGCTGGACGGGCGAGTCTGCCTCGACATGCGGGAGGCAGGCTCGCGGATGGATCTGACGGCGCGGTTCCCCGGCATATCGGCCTTCCTTGCAGGCTATGGTCTCCATCTGGCAAAGGACCTGATCCCGGTCGGCCCTGCTGCCCATTACCTCATGGGTGGGATACGGACGGACGTACACGGGCGAACCGCGATTCCCGGTCTGTACGCGGCCGGAGAGGCGGCGTGCACGGGGGTCCATGGAGCCAACCGGCTGGCGAGCAACTCCCTGCTGGAAGGCCTGGTGTTTGGCGCAAAGGCCGCCCAGGCCATGCAGGAGGACAGTGCAGCTGCGACGGGATCGGCGCCGCCCGAGCACAGCGGGGCCGCCCCCGCGGAGACGTCCCCTGCGCCCACTCTCGACGCCTGGATCCTGCGGCTGCGCGAGTTGATGTGGCGCGATGCCGGGCTGCTGCGGGCCGGCGCAGGGCTGCGCTCCACAGAGCAACAGCTTAGCGCGATGAGCGAGGACATGCCGCAAGGGCACGGCAGACGCGCAGTGGAGGCGCGCAATCTCCACACGGTAGCGACGGCCATTGTTGCCGCTGCGCTGGGAAGGCAGGAGAGCCGGGGCGCCCACTTCCGCACGGACTTCCCGAGCAAGGCCGTGGTGGCGCAGCACTCGCTGCTGCGACAGGGTGTGCTGCGGTATTGCTGAACGCGCTTCGTCACGAGGTTCTCCGTCGGGGCTTCCTCGCCGCCGATGCCTTCCGCCGCCGCGGCGCATCTCTGCTGGCGGGGGAGGTCCGTCGAGCTTTGACGGCCGCAAGCAGGGCTTCGAGAAAGCACACTGCGGCGTTCTTTGGGGTCTCACCATACCAGGCGATCGGTTCCACACCTCTGCTGCGGAGTACGATCTCCTGCACCGGATCCGGCTCGAGCATGAAGATGTAGGAGATGGGGCGCTGGGTGTGGAGTGGAGTCTGGCGCCATAGCTCCTGCAGCCGGAACAGCAGATAGCGGGTATTCAAATCGTGCAGGCTGTAGCCCAGAAACAGGATGGGCCGCGCGAGACAATCTGCGCGCAGACGGATATCGAGCGGCGTTTCAAAGGTCATGCGGCGGAAGTAGCTGGTCTCGGTGAGCACAAGCGAGTCATCGTCCTCGAAGTCCCCATGAAATTTGATGATCTCGGTGCGCGCCTCGCGCGACGGCGTCAGGTCGGCGACGTTGACAATCTTGCGGTAGGGGCGTCCCCGCTGTTCGAAGGCGCGTTCCAGCCAGCGATCGTAGTTGGTGGTGTAGATCGTCGGAAAGTCGAGGTCGATGATCAGGTTGTGAATCCGGGACCGCGAGATGTCGATGCTGGGCGGGTGCCAGGTGGTGTCCATCCAGCTTCGCAGACTGCCGAGGTGACCGCGCGTGGTGATATATGCCTCTGCGACGATCGTGTAATCGGCAATCGGGATCTCCCGATCGGGCAGTGCCATCTCGCGCGCCAGGTGCTGCACCAGCTCGCGAAAGTCGGGCAGTCCGAGGCTTTGTGAGACCCCGCCTCCGACGAAGAGAATCAGGTCGCGCCGACGCGCCGCGTCCGCCAGATCTGCCAGCTTGCTGTCGAATGCCTCCGCAGGTCGAAGCGTAGCCATGGTGCCGCTCGCCCCCCCTCAATCCTCATCCGATCGCGCTGACGTGCTGCCAAACGGGCGTGTGCGCACACCCACGCGATGCTCGTACACCAGGTTCCCGCCGAGGTGAGCGGATACCGACGTGACGGCATACGCGCCCAGGGCAAGCAGCCGCGCGTCGCTGCGGGTTCGACGTTTGCGCCGGTAGATCCATGACACTGCGAAGGCGCCGGTCGCCGCGATGTTCAGCAGTGCGTGAACCGCGCCGATCCGGCGGGGCGCACGGTGCTCGATCTCCGACCAGTCTGCAGCACCCGCGACGGCCGCCAGCACCGCGCCCACGAGACCAAGCTTGAGCGCGCCGTCGGCTACCCGGTCGAGGCTGCGCCTGCGGGTCGCCGCAGCCAGCAGATCGAACACCACCGTCACCGTCCATGCACCCACCGGGATGTCGGTAAGCACAGCGTGGAGGGGCTCGTGAAGGAAGTCTCCGTGGAGAAACGAGAGCGCTCCCTGCCCTGCTGCCCCGCCGCGTCGGAACACATCCTGAATGGAGGACTGCGCCTTCTTCTCCGCATCCGAACTGATCCAGTGCTGCTGTTCGGCCATCGCTGCGACCGCGTCTCTGCTTACCACATCTGCAGCCATTGGGGCCTCCTCGGGTTCAACGTGCGAGCCGCGCTCCCGACGTTCGAGGAGTGCGCAATCACTCCCCCGCTGCCCGGGCGAGGGCTGCTCTCGCGTCCTTGGATGCATCTCGCGGGCTGCGCGGACGGCTGCGGAAAACCGTCTCCCCACCGGGCGTGAAACCGTGCGATGCTGGGTGTGGAGGCCCCGCCGGCGAGTGGTGCGCGGCAGCCGAACAACAACAGGTTTCGCGGCGCTACCCCCGAAGAGACCGGCAACTCATCCAGGAGAACGTCGTGTCCGATTTCCACGTCAGCAAGCTGGCCAACGCGGCCGGTGAGCACCCGCGGCCACAGCATCAGAGACAAAGCTGGACCTCTCTGAACGGCAGTTGGGACTTTCACATCGATCCCCACGCCGCACTGTCCCGGCCCGAGCAGGTTCAGTGGGACCGCACCATCGTGGTGCCGTTCAGTCCCGAAACACGGGCCAGCGGCATCGGCGAACCGGGCTTCTACTCCGCCGTCTGGTATCGCAGAAACTTCGAGGCCCCCGTGCTTGGCGACGCGGAGCGGCTGCTGCTTCACTTCGAGGCGGTGGACTACAAGGCGACCGTATGGGTGAACGGGGTACGCGTCTGCGAGCACCAGGGCGGGTACACGCCCTTCACGGCCGACGTCACCTCGGCGCTGCGCAAAGGCACGCAGGAGGTCATCGTTCGCGCCGAAGACGATCCCGCCGACCTCGCCAAGCCGCGCGGCAAGCAGGATTGGAAGCTTGAACCGCACTCCATCTGGTATCCGCGCACCACAGGCATCTGGCAGGCGGTGTGGATCGAACGCGTTGCCGCGACCCGCATCGACACGCTGCAGTGGTCGTCCAGTCTGGAACGGTGGGATATCGGGCTCGACGCAAGCGTGCGCTCCTCCCCGGGTGAGGCCCTGACGCTGCGTGTGCGACTCACCTGCGAAGGACAGGTGCTCGCGACCGACACCTACGAGGTGGTCTCGGGCGAGGTGCATCGCCGCATTGCACTGTCTGACCCCGGCATCGACGATCACCGCAACGGCCTGCTCTGGAGCCCATCCTCACCGACCCTGGTGGATGCCGAACTCGAGCTCTACGGTGCGGATGGAACAAGCCTCGACAGAGTCCAGAGTTATACGGCCATCCGATCCGTCGACGTGCAGGGCGATCGCTTCGTCCTGAATGGGCGTCCACTGAGTCTGCGGCTTGTGCTCGACCAGGGCTACTGGCCCGAATCCGGCTCCACCGCACCCAGTGACGAAGCCCTGTTCGACGATGTGATGCTGGTCAAGAAGCTCGGCTTCAACGGAGTGCGCAAGCACCAGAAGATCGAGTGCGAGCGCTACCTCTACTGGGCCGACCGGCTGGGCCTGCTGGTCTGGGAAGAGATGCCCAGCGCGTATCGCTACACCACGCGTTCCATCGAACGGCTCACCAGCGAGTGGCCGCAGGTGATCCAGCGGGACCGCAGCCATCCGTGCATCATCGCCTGGGTGCCCTTCAATGAATCCTGGGGCGTGCCCGATCTGCCCGACAGCCCCGCCCAGCGGCACTATGTGCAGGCACTCTACTATCTGACGAAGTGCCTGGACCCCACACGCCCCGTCATCGGCAACGACGGATGGGAGAGCGTAGCCACCGACATCATCGGCATACACGACTACGACGACCAGCCGGAGCGGCTCGGCAAACGCTACGGGATCGACGACATCGAATCGCAGCTGTTCAAACGAGAGCGCCCTGGAGGACGCATGCTCTTTGTCGGCAACGATCATGCCTGGAAGCACCCCATCGTGCTCACCGAATTCGGCGGCATCGCCTACGGCAAGAAGGGCGACGAGATCTGGGGGTACTCCCGGAGCGAGACCTCCGAGCAGCTGCTCGAACACTACCGCGCGCTGCTCGAGACAGTGCGCAACCTGCCTGCGCTCGCCGGCTTCTGCTACACCCAGTTCACCGATACCTACCAGGAGGCCAACGGCCTGGTGTACGGGGATCGCACCCCCAAGGCCCCGATCGAGGAGATCGCACTGGCCACGTCCGGCTCGCTGCCCGACTACGACACCCACACCGAGACCGTCTGGCGCGAGTACATCATGCAGACCAAGATTTAGGTGTATCGAATATCGCTAGTGTGGATCGACATATCGCTCTAGGGGCTATCGACATATCGCTCTAGGGGCCGGCTGGACCGCGAGTCTGGACAGAGCAGCCGGCCTGCAGCCCGCCCAATACGGACGGACGAAGCGCGCGTTCAGGCCGCAGCCTGCGCCAGCTCCTCTTCCCAGGGATACACACCGCGTCCATCGTTACGCCACCACCCGCGCTCACCGAGCGCAGGATGCTCCGGAGCCTCGCCGCGCGCAATCTGCGCGACCACCTCAGCAAGCCCCGTGGCCTTCGGTATACCCGAGCTGACGTCAAACGCGCCGGGCTCGTAGTGGCCGTTCTCGCAGGTGACCAGCTCGTTCCAGTAGAAGGAGCCAAGCAGCGCCCACACCGCGATCGCCACACACTGGACCTCGTCGTGACGGACTCGCTGGGCGCCGTGCCAGAGCTCGGCCAACCAGCGTATCTGTTCTTCCACGCAGTCTCCGAGGTGTGCCTCGGTGATTGCTACCGGGATCCCGTATCGGCGCCACGCTTCGCGCAGCAGCGTGTCGACGCCGGCCAGGCCCTCACCTCGCACGCGCACTGCCTCCACATCCACGAACGCGCCTTCGGCGGATCGCCGGTCGGCTGAGTAGCGCTCCGTGCGGTGATCGAGGAAGCGATCGCTTGTGGCGTAGTAGTTCACACCGATCACATTCGGCGGGCAGGGGTGGTCGGCAAACCAGAGGACCTCGCGCTCGTCGATGCCGGCGCCCTGAATGTACTGAAACAGCGGATGCTCGCGGTTGACCCGGCCGCACAGCAGGTCGTAGGTCAGCCATTGGCGCTGGTTCAACAACTCCCAGGTATCTCGAAGCTCCTCGGTTCCACCTATGTTGCCCACGTCGTCGGTCTGTATCAGGTGCGCGTCGCTGCGTACGCGGCGGATCGCCTCCATGCTCAGCACCGTTCCCTTCAACTGGTGCAGCAGGGCTTGCAGGTAGCTCCTGCGCGAGGTGTGGTGCGGATACCAGACGCCATACATGCCGCTGAAGCGCGCCGTGGTGTTGGGCTCGTTCACAGGCGTATAGGCGTCCACCCATGGATAGCGTTCCGCTACCGCTCCGGCATAGCGAGCCAGCTTCTCGGGAAACTCGGGATCGAGCAGACTCGTATGACGCGGTCCGCTGCCGTGGTGCACCAGGCTGGCGATCGGCCGCATGCCTGCGCGTTTCAGGCAGTCCAGCCGCTCGTCGGCCCAGCGCCACGAGCGATCCCGCTCAAAGCGCTCCCACAGCAGACCAAAGCGATAGGTGGTGATGCCAAGTGCAGCGATCAGTTCATAGTCCCCGGGCCGCTGCGAGTGGCCGGAGAGGTCCATCTGATCGAAGTACCGGCCCTGCACCCGGTTGTGCGTGTACTCCACGCCGCCCCACACTTCAAGTTCCCCGTTCGATGTGGGCGCAAGGTGGTCTCTGTGACGTCCGAAACCGATGTTGGGCATAGTGTGTCCTATGCGGCTTCGCTGTCTTCCTGCTCGACCGTGTTGATGGAATCATCGGCGGCCCGTATGCTGGCCGGCAGCGCAACAACGCTCTTGCCGCTCTGCGATGCAGGACGCCTGCCGCAGAGTTTCTGCGAAAGCGTCAATGCCTGGGCGATCACCTGATCCATGTTGTAGTACTTGTACGTGGCCAGGCGGCCGGCGAAGTGAACGTCGGGAAGTGCGTCCGCCATCGCCTTGTACTTCGCGTAGAGGGCTGCGTTCTGCGGCTGCGGGATTGGGTAGTACGGGTCACCTTCGCTGCGCGGATACTCGAAGACCACGCTGGTCTTTCCGTGCTCCTGCCCGGTCAGATATTTGAACTCGGTGATCCGCGTATAGGCGTGCTCGTTCGGGTAGTTCACAACGGCCGCAGTCTGGTATTGCGCTTTGTCATGCGTCTGGTGTTCGAAGTGCAGCGAACGATAGGGGAGCTTGCCGTAGCAGTAGTCGAAGTACTCGTCGACCGGTCCCGTAAAGATCAGCTCACGGAAGTTGATCTCATCCTTCAGATCCGCATAGTCCGTATTCAGCATGATGCGGATGTTGGGATGATCGAGCATCTTTTCGAACATGCGCGTGTACCCGTGCAGCGGCATCGCCTGGAAGATGTCGGTGAAGTAGCGATCGTCGCGCGTCGAGCGTACGGGCACGCGCGAGGTCACGCTTGCATCGAGCTCGGATGGATCGAGCGCCCACTGCTTGCGCGTGTAGTTGCGGAAGAACTTCTCGTACAGATCGCGTCCCACACGGCTGACAACCACGTCCTCCGAGGTCCGGATCTGTTCCCGCGGCTCTGCCACCTTGGCCAGGTAGTCGTCCACCTCGTGACAGGTCAGATTGAGACCATACAGCTTGTTCAGCGTGTCCGCGTTGATCGGCATCGGCACCAGCTGACCATCGACGCTGGTCAGCACGCGATGCTCGTACGGCCTCCACGCCGTGAACCGCGACAGGTAATCGAATACCTTTTCCGAGTTGGTGTGGAAGATGTGCGGGCCATACTTGTGCACCAGGACACCCGCATCGTTGTAAAAATCGTACGCATTGCCGCCGATGTGGTTGCGACGGTCGACCAGCAGAACCTTTGCGTCGAGCTCCGTTGCAAGTCTCTCTGCCAGAACACTGCCGGCAAACCCCGCTCCGACAATCATGTAATCAAACATGCGCTTCGCTCCTCGTGTAGTCGTGCACCTGTTGGCTGCGGAACGAACCGGGCCTCTGCGGATATACCGCTGAAGTCTCCATCCACATCGATCTGCTGTTACTCGGAAAGACCTGGGCAAATCCCGTCATCAATCGAACGATCCAGGCTTGCACTCAAGGCAAGCCGCGACCGCGTGGCAAGACAGCCAGGATCCCGCTGGCGACGGTGCCCGCAAACGCCGGCCGTGGAGGAGAACGTCGCCTCGCAGATACGGCCGTCATTGTGAGTCTACACGTGCTGCTGCAGCAGACAGATCGCGCCTGATCCGGAGGCGCAATCCGCTGCACCGATTCTGTCCCGGGAGTACGCTTGTTAGCCGTCACAAACACTTGGATGCTCGGAAGCCGCAAACGGCAGCCTGCGTGCATGCCGTCGGGCTGCACGCAGGTCACAGGCAGCTCAGTTACAGGCAGATCAGTTACAGGCAGATCAAGGGAGCTGCACCAGCGGTGTGCACTCACACCCTTCTGCGGACCCCCGCTCAGTGATGGTCGTGTGGGCTCGTCGCCAAAGCAGCAGGGATGGCAGAGGCCGGCGACGCCTCGCTGGCGCCGCCCGCCCCGACGGCGATCACCTGGTAGCTGACACTCTCCCCATGCGCCGGGGCGGGCTCTGTGTACCTCGGCGTCGTGAGGCCGCGCGCTACGATCGTCGGGCGAGGCTCCTGCGAGCTCGTCCTCAGCACGCGATACGCTCGCGCACCCGGCACCGGGCTCCACATCAGCGCTACGCCGCCGGGCTGCACCGACGCGCTCACACCGCTCGGCGCGGCAGGCCGGTGGACCGCGCCGCCCGGCAGAACACCGTAGACGCACATCTGGCCCGAACCGACGTTCTCCGTCCCGAAGCTCGCCAGGTACACGCGGCCGTTCGCGATGGTCGGCGGCGCCATCTTCGAATACTCGCCGCAGTCATCGCGCTGCGGGACCTGCAGCGAGTTCCAAAGCTCATGCGTGATGTCATCGGCATCGTAGGCGTGCAATACGCCGGGGCGCGACTCATGCCATGAATCTCCCGTCGCGTGGATCGCCGCCCACAGAATGCCATCGTGCCCGCCGTTCGCCGATAGCGAGAGCATGGCTCCCGGATGTCCTTCGTTCGGCACCTCGCGCATCATCACAGGCGTCTCGCCCAGTCGCTCGCCGTCGAAGCGGTACACCTTCGCCTTGTCGCGCTGTCCCCAGACATACAGCAGCCGGCCCTTCGCGGCACTCTCCCAGTACACCAGGCTGTGAAGGTGCGAGGCCGTCGCCTTGAAGTGCTGAATCGCGTGCTCATCCCCCAGATGTCCGAAGTGGTCCTTGTCCAGCAGATATAGGACGCCCTCCTTGCCACCGCCGATCACAAGCCGCGTGCCCGGGATCAGCGTAGCGCCGGAAGAGTCCAGGTCGTCGTCGCGCCGGTCCAGCTCAAAGTGGTTCGTCGGCGTAAACCAATCGAGAAGCTTCAGCTCGGGCGAGAGCTTGAGAAAGCTCTCGCTGAAGTTGCGCGCGCCGTCCCAGCTTCCGTTGCCCGTCACCACGTGGATGTTTCCGTCCACATCCACCCCAGGTCCCTGGCCCGACTGCCATATGCTCGAGCCGGAGCCGGTCGGCGACGTATTCAATACCGCGCGCTGCTCGAGCGTCCGGGAGTCGTACGCAAACAGGAAGCCGTGGTACGGCTCCTTGTCGCAGTGCGAGGCATAGCCGACATACACCGTTCCCGCGGCGAGCAGCAGCGCCGGCCTCTGATTCTGCATCAGCGGATCGAAGCCCTCGGCCTTCACCGTCACAGGACTCTGGGGCAGGTCCGCGCCCGTTGCGAGATCCAGCGCATGCAGCCGCTGGATGTACCCGGCGCCGGCCCGCGTAAGAGCGACAACGTACAGCGCACCCGAACCCTTGTCCACGACCGGCGTGCCGATGATGCCCATCTGTCCGTTGATATCCATGCAGCCGAAGTCGGTGCTGTGCACGTTCGGCGGCGTCCCGAAGTTCACATGCCATACCGGCGCGGACTCCTCAGGGTCGTTCGCGTCGAAGGCATACACGCTGTTGTTCACCGTCGTCACCAGCACGAGGTCGCGTGTGCCGCCGCCCGTCCGGACACCTGTAACAACCAGCGGCTGCGTGTATAGCTGATCGTCCACCACTCGCTTGAACAGCATCCCGAACCGCGCCTTGTTCACCGCGGAGGGCACGAGTTCCGTCTCGCGCAGGTTCACTCCCGTGCGGCCGTTGTCGTTGTGCTGGGTGAGTACGTCTACCTGGGCCGATGCCGAGCCGCAGAGGATCACCGCGCTAAGAGGGGCCGCATACCGCAGGCTGGCCAACAGATTGGAACGCTTCGCGAACATGCATCCATTCTGCACCACGAGCCTCAGCCGCAGCCGGTCGAATGAAATGTCTTTTCCTGCAGGCAGTTCCTGCAGGCAGAATCCTTTTTGGATGCAAGGGTGCCGATAACGGCAGCTTGCCTGATTCGTGCGTCGAAGACCTTCGTCGCAAAGCCGAAAAACTAACACAATCACAGCCATTACCCAAATTCCAGCGTGGCTGGTGGAAGTTCGAGCGCGTCGTCTGGGCGCTCTTTCTCCTCATCGTCCTCTGCGACATCGCCGCGCTCTTCGGACGCGGTCCGCTGGCCCACGCGCACAGGGAAAACTCCGCAATGCGAATGAAATACGAGCGCATCGCGCGCTTCGGAACTCCCTCCATCATAGAAGTCACGCTCAAGAGCTCCGCCCTTCGGCTACCTCACAGACCGCTTTGGCAGGCGCAATCTCTTTCTGATCACGCTCGCCACCTACTCCATCGCGACCGTCGGCACAGCCTTCTCCCACAACTTGCTCTTCTTCTCCGTCTGCCGCTTCTTCACCGGGCTCGGCATCCGTGGCGAATACGCCATCTGCCTCCCCTTCGCGAAGGGCTCCATCGGACTCCATGGCCTCGGCATCTGCTTCACCATCATCTTCTTCGTCGCGTCTTCCGCAGCCAGCGCCGCATACCTCACCGTCAGCGAGATCTTTCCGCTCGAAATCCGCTCCTTCGCCATCACACTCTTCTATGCCGCCGGCACACTCATCGGCGGCGTCGCCGCGCCCTTCCTCTTCGGCGTCCTCATCAACACCGGATCGAAGCCCATGGTTGCGCTTGGCTACGCCATAGGCGCAGGGCTCATGCTGGCCGCAGCCGTTTGCGAGTTCTTCATCGGCGTCGAAGCTGCCGGCCAGTCTCTTGAACACGTCTCGAAGCCGCTCCAAAGCCGGACCTGACGCACTGACCCCGCAGTCGCACTGACCTCGCAGTCGCACTGACGCCCGCAGTCGCACTGACCCCGCCAGTCACGCCGGCGTCCTTCGCCGCCTCGCGCTCGCGCCCGTCCCGGAAGGAGCCTCAACATCCTGCTGTTACCATCGAATCCAACGCATCATGACTCAAAGTTCGCCTTCTCCTGCACCCATCCGCGTCCGCATCGCCCCTTCGCCCACCGGCGATCCCCACGTCGGCACCGCCTACATCGGCCTGCTCAACTTCCTCTACGCGCGCCAGCGTGGTGGGCAGTTCGTGCTCCGCATCGAAGACACCGACCAGACACGCTTCGTCGCCTCCTCCGAGCAGATGATCTTCGACTCGCTGCGCTGGCTCGGGCTTACCTGGGATGAGGGGCCCGACGTGGGCGGCCCCCACGGTCCGTATCGCCAGTCCGAACGCACCGCGATCTACCGCGAGCACGTGCAGCTCCTGCTGGAATCCGGCCACGCCTACCGCAGCTTCGAGACCGCCGAAGAGCTCGAAGCCATGCGCAAATCACAACTCGCCGCCAAGCTGCCGCCGCGCTACAACGGCGCCCACCGCGAGCTGTCGCAGGCTCAGATCGATGCCTATCTCGGGGAGGGCCGCCCGTACGTCGTCCGGCTCAAGGTTCCCGCCGACGGGGAGACCACATTCCGCGACGAGCTCCGCGGCGATATCACCTTCTCCCACACCAACGTCGACGATCAGGTGCTCCTCAAGTCCGACGGCTTCCCCACCTACCACCTCGCCAACGTCGTCGACGACCACCTCATGCGCATCACCGACGTCATTCGCGCGGAGGAGTGGATCTCCTCCACCCCCAAGCACGTGCTCCTCTACAAGGCCTTCGGCTGGCAGGCGCCGCGCTTCTGGCACATGCCCCTGCTGCGCAACCTCGACAAATCCAAGATCTCCAAACGCAAGAACCCCGTCTCGCTCATCTACTACCGCGAGTCCGGCTTTCTTCCCCCGGCCCTGCTGAACTTCCTCGGACTGATGGGCGGAGGCATGCCCGCCGGCGGCGCCGACCAGAACCTCTCGGGCGCTGAGGCGCGCGCAGCCAACCTCGCAGCCGAGATCTTCTCCCTCGACCAGATGCTCGAACGCTTCGACTTCCAGAAGATCTCGCTCGGTGGGCCCGTCTTCGACCTCACCAAGCTCAAGTGGCTCAACGGCGAGTACCTCCGCGCCCTGTCGCCCGATGAGTTCTTCGCCGCCCTCCGCGCCACCGTCTTCTCCGACCTCTACCTCCGCGCCGTCGCGCCCCTCATCCAGACCCGCATCGAGACCCTCGCCCAGGTCGGAGACCTCGCAGGCTTCCTCTTCCAGGACAACGTCCTCCCGCCACCCGAGGTCTTCCTCCCCAAAAAGCGCACCCTCGAAGAGACCCTCGCCTTCGCCGCCGAACAGCTCACCCTGCTCGAAGCGACACCCTTTACCATCGACGACCTCGAGCCCGCTATCAAGCAGCTCGGCGCGGCCCAGCAGTGGTCCGTCAAAGAAAACTTCATGCTCCTGCGAGCCATCCTCACCGGCAGCACCACCTCACCGCCACTGCTCGAAAGCATGATCGTCTTCGGCAAAGCCCGCACCCTGGACCGCCTGCGCCGCTTCCTCGACACCCAGAAAAAGCTAGCCGCCCAGAAGAAATAGCCGCGCTGGTCAAGCGCAGCCATCCTGGTGCGAACCGGGCAGTGTCATCCTGAGCGAAGCGAAGCACCCGCGTGTGCCCACATAGCCCTGCCCCCATAGCCCTGCCCCCCAGTGCTACCCTAGACCCATGAAGTTCGGCGTCCTCGTCTTCCCCGGCTCCAACTGCGATCACGACACCTACAACGTCGTCGCCGCCGTGCTCGGCGAACCCGCCACCTTCCTCTGGCACCAGTCCACCGACCTCGAAGGCTGCGACGCCATCCTCGTCCCCGGAGGCTTTGCCTACGGCGACTACCTCCGCACCGGCGCCATCGCCAGCTTCTCCCCCATCATGTCCGCCGTCCGCCACTTCGCCGCCTCCGGAGGCCTCGTCCTCGGCATCTGCAACGGCTTTCAGATCCTCTGCGAATCCGGCCTCCTCCCCGGAGCCCTCATGCGCAACGCCGGCCTGCGCTACATCTGCCGCCAGGTCCACCTCCGGGCCGAGACCGCGAACTCCCCATTCACTGCCAACCTCACACGCGCGCAGGTCCTCCAGATGCCCATCGGCCACATGGAAGGCAACTTCTTCTGCGACCAGGACACCCTCGCCACCCTGCGGCGCGAGGACCGCATCGCCTTCCGCTACGCCTCCCCCGCCGGCGAACTCACCCCCGGCGCCAACCCCAACGGCTCGCTCGACCACATCGCCGGCATCCTCAACGAAGGCCGCAACGTCCTCGGCATGATGCCCCACCCCGACCGCTCCAGCGAGTCGCTGCTCGGCTCCCGGGACGGCCTGCTCCTCTTCCAGTCCATGGCGCAGGCGCTCGCCTCCGTCTGATCGTCCCCCCGCCCCGCTGCCCCGGGGACCACACACCGCCACGCCACGCATCTAACCCCCCAGACACGGCCAGGCGCTCCGCACTCCGTGGTACGTTCGACACTGCATGGTAGACATCCACCACCATCTCCTCCCGGCCCTGGACGACGGCTCCAAGTCGCTCGACATGTCCGTCCAGATGGCCCGGCTCGCCGCCGCAGACGGCATCACCCACATCGTCTGCACCCCCCACGCGAACAGCCAGTTCCCCTTCGACCCCGCCGCCAACGCCGCTCGGCTCGAGCAGCTCCGCACCCGGCTCGCGCAGGAGAACATCCCCATCACCCTTGGCCACGGCTGCGACTTTCACCTCACCTACGACAACGTCCGCATCGCCCGCTCCGACCCCGCCCGCTTCAGCGTCAACGGCCTGAGCTATCTCCTGGTGGAGATCGCCGAGTACAGCCTTCCACCCGGCCTGGCCGAAACCTTCTACGACCTCCAGCTCGCGGGACTCACCCCCATCCTCACCCACCCCGAGCGCAACCCGACCCTCATCGGCGACCCCGCACGCCTGGCCGACTGGATCCGCGGCGGCGTCCTCATCCAGGTCACCGCCGACTCCCTCACCGGCCACAAGGGAAGGGCCGCCCAGCGCATGGCGCTCACCCTGCTCGAACAGCGCTGGGTCCACTTCCTCGCCACCGACGCCCACAACATCACCTCGCGGCCCCCACGCATGCGCGCAGCCCACGACCTCGTCGCCGAGCGCTTCAGCCCCAGCTACGCCCACGCGCTCTGCATCACCAACCCGCTCGCCGTCTTCCTCGGCAAGCCGTTCGAGGTCGAAGAGCAGCCCCGCGGCCTCTTCGCCGGCGAGGAGAAGCCCCCCGGCATCTGGCAGCGCCTCACAGGCCGTCTCGGCAGGTCCGCCCCGGAGGCCTGAACCGCGTCACGCGTGGCGCCGGCCTGCCAGCCACATCCGGGCTACAACCCCAGCCCGCCATCCACCGCCAGCAGCTGCCCTGTGATGAAGTGTGGCCCCGTCGCAAAGAACACCACGGCCGCCGCCACGTCCTCCACCCGCCCGTTGCGCCCCATCGGCGTCTTCTCGACGAAGTGCTCGTACCCGGCAGACACCTCACCCGTCACAATCATCCCCGGCGCAACGCAGTTCACGCTGATCTCCGGAGCCCACGCCTTCGCCATCGTCTGCGACAGCATATGCAGCGCCGCCTTCGAGGTGCAGTAGTGCCCATGCGTGGCCCACGGGTGAATCCCGCCCAGCGAGCCGATATTCACGATCCGCCCCCGCGCCGTCTTCAAATGCGGATAGGCCGCCCGCGCCACCAGAAACGGCCCCCGCGTATTGGTGGCAAACATCGCATCCCACTCCACCAACGGGATCGCCTCAAGTGCCGCGGTCTCGAACACGCCCGCATTGTTCACCAGCAGATCGATCCCGCCGAGCTCCCGGGCCACGTGCTCCACAGCGGCCTCGACGCTGCCCTCATCCGTCACGTCGCAACGCACCCCATACGCCCTCACGCCCAGGGCCTCGATCGCACGACACGTCTCACTCGCATCCTCGTCGGATTCCCGGTACGTGATCGCCACATCCGCGCCGGCCTCGGCCAGCGCCAGCGCAATGCCCCGCCCGATCCGCCGCGCCGCGCCGGTAACCAGCGCGCGCCTGCCCGCCATCTGCCTCATCCGTTCAGAATACAGACGCAACCGGCTCAGTTCTGAGGCTTCGTCGTACTGGCCGGCGCCGCCGTGCTGCCGGCGCTCCCCGCGGCCCCGCTCCCCGACGTGCCACTCTCCGACGCCGCCGTCTTCTTCTTCGACCGCACCGGCTCCTGGATCCCCGGCTGCGTATCCGCCGGCTTGCCCTCGTTGTCCACGTACGCGGAGATCTGCGACTGCGGCCGGATCATGCTCACCGTAATCTCCCGCGTCGCCGTATCGATCTTGAAGTCCCCCGCATACGTCGCAAACCCGTTCGCCAGAACCTGCAGCCGCACCTGGCTCCCCACCGGGATCACGTCGATCGTCGCCTTGCCGTCCGGGCCCGACTTCACCTCAAGCGTGCCCTCGTCCTTGCCGCTCGCATCGATCGGATGAAAGATCACCGCGGCATTCATGATCGGCTTCTTGTTGAAGCCTTTCAGCACGGTCACCTCAATCCGCGAGGTCTCCGGCGGCGCCTTGTACTTGCGCCCGTGCTTCTCCGACGCGTCCTGCGCCCCGCTGGCCAGCGGCGCCGCCACCCCAAGCACCAACCCCACCACCAACCCCGCCTGCAGTCCCGGCCCAATCCAACGTGTGCTTCGCATATGCCCGTATTCTACGCCGCCCCCCCCACTGCGGACACACGGAATCTCACCCGGCTTCCCCTCGTCCGCCCCACCCCGCAGACGTGAACCCTCCCCACCCCCCCCCGCGATACCGTCCCCACG
>JALYIA010000133.1 GCA_030776065.1 Acidobacteriota bacterium | reverse complement strand
AGGGAGTGGGTTCGGGGGCGGAGGGGAGGGCGGCGGCCCTGTCCTGGGGTGCGGGTGAGCTGGGCGGCGTGGGGGCCGAGGATGCGGACGGCGAGGGGGTCTTCGAGGACGAGGGGTGGGGTGTCGTAGAGCTGGTGGGCGGCGCGGCGGAGCGCTACGTGGAGGGCGGTGCGGGATGGGGTGTCCTGCATGAGGGGAGTTTAGTGGGTGTGGGGAAATCGCAGACGGGACGGGAGGGAGGGTGATGGGGGGATGCGCGCTGACGTTCCCCGCGCGACGGTGGAGCTGTCCGGCTTGGGGTACACGGGCTTGGGCGGGAGCGCATCATCACATTCCCTTTCGGGAATGACAGAGCAGGTGCCAGAGGGGGGTGCGGTGTTAGTAGGTTTGGACGGGGGTTGGGGTGAGGGCGGAGTTGGTGAGCCAGGCGAGGGACTGGGCGAGGTAGGGTTTGAGGTCTTTGCGGGGGACGATGGCGTCGAGGAAGCCGTGTTCGAGGAGGAACTCGGAGCGCTGGAAGCCTTCGGGGAGCTTTTGCCGGGTGGTTTGTTCGATGACTCGGGGGCCGGCGAAGCCGATGAGGGCTCCTGGTTCGGCGATATTGAGGTCGCCGAGCATGGCGAAGGAGGCGGTGACGCCGCCGGTGGTGGGGTCGGTCATCAGCGAGATGTAGGGGACGCCGGCGTCGTCGAGGCGGCCGAGGGCGGAGGAGATCTTGGCGAGCTGGAGGAGGCTGACGATGCCTTCCATCATGCGGGCACCGCCGGAGGCGGAGACGATGATGAGCGGGTGGCGGGTGGCGAGGGAGCGGTCGACGGCGCGGGCGATGGTTTCGCCGACGACTGCGCCCATGGAGCCTCCGATGAAGGCGTACTCCATGACGGAGAGGACGACGGGCTGGACGCCGATTGAGCCGATGGCGTTGACGATGGCGTCGTTGAGGCCGGTGGCCTTCTGGGCGGCTGCGAGGCGGTGCTTGTAGCGTTTGAGGTCGGTGAAGTCGAGGGGGTCGGTGGAGCGGAGTTCGAGGTCGACGAGTTCGTATCCGGGCTCGAGGAGGAGGTGGATGCGCTCCCGGGCGCCGATGCGGAAGTGGTGGCCGCAACGGGGACAGACGAAGAGGCTGGCTTCGAGGTCCTTCTTGAAGATGGCCTGCTGGCAGGTGCCGCACTTGATCCAGAGGCCTTCGGTGCGTACGGTTTTTTCGGAGTCGTTGTTGCCGAACCCACTGTCTTCGCGCTTGAACCAACTCATGCAGCTTCGCCCCTCGGGTGTCTTCGCTATTGTACCGGCGGGAAGGCGCCACAGGAGGGTGGAGGCAGGGGCTCAGGTTTGGCCGTCCTGCTCGGGCGGGAGGTAGCGGAAGAGGCGGAGGCGCTCGCTCTCGCGTTCGAGGACGCGCTCTCTTCCACGCAGCAGATCGCGCAGGGACAGCTCGCCGCAGATGAGGCCTGTGGCGCGGTCGACGACCGGCAGTGTCTCGGAGCCTTCGGTAGCCATGATCTCTGCGGCGGCGCGGGTTGTGGAGTCTGCGTAGACGTGGACGGGGGAGGGTGGCGGGGTGGGAGCTTGTCCGGCGAGGGGGGACATGGCCTCGCGGACGAGGACCAGTTCGAGGGGGTCGACGCCGTACTCGCGGGTGAGATGGTAGCCGCGGCGGGCGAGCTTTTCGGTGAGGATGGAGCGCGGCATGATGAGCGCTGTGACGAGGTAGGACGCGATGCACGCCATGGCAAGGGGGAGCAGGGCGGGAAGGCTGTGCGTGACCTCCAGACTGAAGAGGATGGCGGTGAGGGGGACGCCGAGCGCGCCGGCGAGCATGGATCCCATGCCGATGAGAGCCCAGAAGGCTTGTGCTTCGGGGGAGGCATGGGCGATGTTCCCTGCGAGAGCGCCGACGGCTCCGCCGATCATGAGCAGAGGCGCGAGTACACCGCCGGAGGTGCCGGATCCGAGGGAGAACGCCCACATGAGCGACTTGGCGATGAGGATGCCAAGGATGAGGCTGAGGGGCGCATTGCCGTGAAGCAGTTGCGCGATGTTGTCGTAGCCGACGCCGAGGCCACGCGGGAAGAACAGGCCGCCGATGCCGATGCCGACGCCGCCGATGGCGGGCCACCACATCCAGTGCAGATGCAGATGGTCGAAGAGGTCTTCGAAGGCGTACATCATGCGGCTCATCCCGGCGGAGATGACGCCGACGAGAGCGCCGAGGAGAAGAGCGCCGAGGGCGAAGGAGAGGCGATGCGTTCCGGCCAGAGGAGGCATGGCGAATAACGGTCCGGGGCCGAGCCAATACACGCGGAGCAGCCCGGCGGTGGCGCTTGCGATGGCTACGGGAACCAGGCTTCGGGGGCGCCACTCGAAGAGCAGAAGCTCCACCGCGAGAAGGATGGCGGCGACGGGTGTAGCAAAGGTGGCGGACATGCCCGCGGCTGCGCCGGCGACGAGCAGCGTTGTGCGCTCGGCATCGGTGACCCGCATCCACTGTCCGATGAGCGAACCGAGGGCGCCACCGGTCATGATGATGGGGCCTTCCGCGCCGAAGGGACCGCCTGAACCGATGGCGATGGCCGCGGAGAGGGGTTTCAGAACGGCGATCTTGGGGTCGACCCTGGCGCGATGCAGCAGGATGGCTTCGATGGCTTCGGGGATACCGTGTCCGCGGATCTTGTCGGAACCGAAGCGCGCCATCAGTCCGACGAGCAGCCCTCCGACGACGGGCACAACGATCATCCAGTGGCCGATGGGGCTGCCCGCGGGTGAGATGGAGACGGTGCTGAAGCGGTGGTAGTAGAAGAGGTTGGTCGAGAGGGCGATCAACCGAAGCAGAAGGACGGCGAGAAGCGTGGCGCAGAGACCGATGGTGACGGAGACTCCGGAGAGCAGCCAGACGCGCTTGTCGACGGTAAAGTCCCTGAGGATGGAGGGTTCGGATTTCAACTGGAGCTCCGTTGCTGGGGGTGCGTGGGGGGAGCGGGCGGCGTGGGTGTCGCGGGTGCGGGAGAGGCGTTCTCAGGCACGTGCGCCGGGGCGTCGGGTGAAGGGGCCGAGCGCCTGGATGAGGCGCGGTGCGAGCTCGTGGAGCTCCTGTTCGTGATCTTCGGAGAGCTCGTGGAGGATGCGGCTGCCGGCGACGGTGAGGTGCAGGACGACGACACGACGGTCGAGCGTTCCCGGCCTGCGGAGGATCCAGCCGGCCTCTTCACAGCGGGTTGCGAGTTCGACGAGGCTGTGGTGCTTGAGCGCAAGGCGCGCGGCGAGAAAGCCGATGGTGTTGACGGCGTCGGGCGGGGCGCCTGCGATCTGCAGCAGAAGCTGGTGTTGCTGGGGCGTGAGGCCGGCGCGTTCGGCTGCCTGCTCGCTGAAGTGCAGGAAACGCCGCAGCGTGTAGCGGAACTCGGCGAGCGCCCGGGTGCGCTGCGTTCGATTGAGTCGCGCCGTGGGGCCTGTCGAAAGGGTGCGCGCCGCGGGGGCGTGGATTGCCTCTGTGACCATATCCAATTTTATCGCATCGCGATATATGAAAGAGAGAAGGAGGGGAGATGCCCATTGACTGGTGGCGGACGGGCTCACAGGCGGCGGATGAAGGCGCCGCAGAAGAGAAGTGCGAGCGGACGGGTGGCCGGGCGTCTTGGAGTACGTGGGTCCGAGACGCCCGGCTCCCGATGAAGCACCGCAGCAATGCCGCGCTCCAGCAGGTCTATGGCGGCTCTGGGGAACAGGCCTTGGGTTGGTTTAGCGCGGGCGCGACTCTCTCGGCTATGCCAGGGTGAGCTGGAGGGTGGTGACGCTGGCGGCGGGAAAGGTGTGGTGCATGCGTCCGGCTGTGATGGCGCCGAGGATTGCGGGTGCCGGGTGGACGGCGTTGGGGTTGGCGAAGGTGTTGTGGTCGTGGACGTCGGGCGAGTGGAGGGTGTCGCCGGTGGCCGAGGCGATGGTCGCGCCGGCGATGGCGATCTCGGTGGTGACGGGCTGCGTGAGATGCGGGTTGACGACGGTGAGGGTGAGGCGTTTGGGGTCGGTGGGTGAGATGGAGGCGGAGCCGGAGAGGCCGGCGAGTGTCTTGACGGCCTCGAGCGAGCCGGTGTAGCTGTTGCCGCCGACGGGGATGGGCTGGTTGGCGAGGGGGTTGGGGATGGCGGCCGAGGAGAACTCGGCCCGGACGGCGTGGGCTCCACGATGGGGCAGGTACATCTTGAAGACGTGAAAGGTTGGGGTGACGGTGAAGCGGTCTCCCTGGGCGAGCATGAGCGAGTGGATGCAATTGATGGACTGGGCGACGTTGGCGACGGCGACCTTGTCGGCGTGGCGCTGGAAGATGTCGAGGGTGATGCCGGTGAGCAGGGCGTCGCGCATGGTGGATTGCTGGGAGAGGTTGTACTCGGGGGCGAGCTCGGTGCCGTTGCCGTACCATGCGCCCCACTCGTCGACGACGAGCTTTACGTGCGGCTGGCCGGCGAGGTTTGGCTGGTCCTGCGTCATGGCGCTGAAGTGGTCGGTAACGACTCGCTCCATGATGGAGGCTCGGGTGAGCAGGTCATAGAACTCGTCGGACGAGAAGGCGAGGGCGTCGCCCGCGGCGAACTTGGTGGGGGAGCCTGAGGTGTAGTAGTGGACGGAGAGGCCCCAGAGGTGGCGGCGTTCGGGGTTGCTGAAGAGGGAGCGGAAGAGCCGTCGGGTCCAGTCGGTGTCGTCTCCGTTGGGGCCGACGGCGATGAATCGCGGGGAGACTCCGGGGAATTCGGGGGTCCATGCGGTGTAGCGGCGAAACTCGGCGGCGTACTCCTCGGGGGTGAGGTTGCCGCCGCATCCCCAGCTCTCGTTGCCGACGCCCCAGAGGTCGACGTTGAAGGGTTCGGGGTCTCCGTTGGCGGCGCGCTCGGCGGCGAGGGAGTCGGGGCGGGCGGGTGCTGCGGAGTGGGAGGGCAGCGGGCCTGCGGGGGCGTTGCAGTACTCGATCTCGTGGTAGAAGTCGATGGCGGGCAGCGAGCGCATGTTTGCGGCGAGGTAAGGCTTGCAGCCGATGGCGCGGCAGGTGTGCATGAACTCATGGAGGCCGTACTCGTCGGTATCTTGCTGGCCCCAGAAGGCGGAGCGGGCGGGGCGCTTGTTGCGCGGGCCGATGCCGTCGCGCCAGTTGTACGAGTCTGCGAAGCAGCCGCCGGGCCAGCGGAGGACGGGGGCCTGAATGGCGCGCATGGAGTCGATGAAGGCCTGGCGGATGCCGCCGGTGTTGGGGATCCTGGATCCTTCGCCGACCCATACGCCGTCGTAGATGACTCCGCCGAGGTGCTCGATGAAGTGGGAGTAGATCTCGGGGGAGATGGTGGCGATGGGCTCACCGGGGAGGATATCGATGTAGGCGTCGACCTGTGCGGAGGGCTGGGAGAAGAGGCGCGGGGCGCGGAGGGCGAGGGCGGCGGCGGCGAGGGTCGAGCCTTTGAGGGCGGCGCGGCGGGTCAAAGTCATAGTTCGAAAACCATACCAGATGGAGTGGCGCGAGGTGTATCTCGCACCACCCCACCTGGCGGGCCGATCAGCGCTTGGGGCTGAGGCCGAAGGTGACGGTGAGGGTGAGGCTGCGCGGGGGCAGCAGGGTGAGGTTGTCGTTGGGGCCCGGAGTGTAGGTGTTGGCCTTCGCTGCCTGGGCGATCGCCACGGTGTTGTCGGAGTTGAAGAGGTTGTTGAAGCTGAGCTTCAGCCTGGTCTGGTCGAAGTGCGAGCCGTTGCGAATGGTGTAGTTGATGAAGAAGTTGGTGACGTTGAAGGGGTCGATGGGGATGACCTGATTGACGGTGCCGGAGGTTCCCTTTGCGTCGTTCCAGAGGGGACCGACACGCTTGTTGAAGATGCCGATGTCAAAGAAGCGCTGCTGATACGTCATGCCGAGGGACTCGGTGTTGGAGGGGGTGTTGGCGACCCAGTGCTGGTAGTTGCTGTTGGCGGCGCCGTTGATGGTCTGCGAGACGTAGCGGGCGGAGCCTGCGGTGCCGTTGCCGTAGAAGCTGAGGCCGCGTCCGAGGTAGACGTTTGTCTCCGCTTCGAAGCCTTTGGAGACGGAGTCTCCGCCCTGCTGGTACAGGGTGGCGGAGGTGTTGTTGGGGTCGGGACTTGAGACGTAGGTGTTCTGGAAGTGGGTGTAGAAGACGTCGGCGTCCAGGGTAACGCGGCGGAATTTGAGCACCGAGCCGGTCTGGTAGGTCTTCGCCGTGGTGGGTGCGGGCAGCAGGGAGACGACTGAGCCGGTGACGTCGAAGACTCCGCTGGGCGGGATGACGCTTCCGGTGGCGAACTGCCCGTAGGCTGTCCATTGGTTTCGGATGCGGAAGTGGGCGCTGGCGGAGGGCAGCCAGGTGCCGTATCCACCGTAGTTGCGGACGAAGGGAGCGCCGCCGGTGAGGCCTGTGGTGACACCGCCGGAGGAGACGGGTGTGCCGCCGAGGAGGCCTACGGTCTTTCCATTGTCGGCGTACTGCTTGAGGTCCTGGGTGTAGCGCGCGTACTTGAGTCCGCCGGTGACGTCGAGCCGCCTGGTCGCGTGGAGCTGGTACTCGGCATAGGGGTTGTAGGAGTTGGTCCAGAATTTCTCGTGGAAGTTAGGGAGTGCGTCGTCGGTGCGAGCGAACGGGGTGGACGGGTTCTGGAAGCGGTCGGTGGCGGCCCACTCATACCAGAGGCCGGTGCGGAGGATTCCGAAGCGGGAGACCTGCGTGGCCATGGTGTTCTCGCCGTACTTGCGGTAGGTGTTGGTCTTGTTGGTGGCGCAGGGGGAGACGAAGACCTTCTGCTTGTTGGCGACGGGGACGCAGTTGGCTGCCGTTACGACTCCGCCGAGCGTGGAGGGCGCGTTGGCGAAGTACTGCGCGTTGTTGTAGGACATGGTGTAGGGGCGGACGTCGATGTCCCAGCCTTTGCCGATCTGGCTGCGGTACTGGATGTACTCGAAGTCCGTGGGGACGTGGTAGCTGTTGTAGCCGTAGAAGAGGGAGTTCGCGGGGTCGCTGCTGAGCAGGAAGTTTCTGCCGTGGAGAGCGATGTTGCCGCGTGTGGGCGTCTTGGCGTCGGGGGTGTTGGTGTCGAGCAGGAGCACGCCGGCGAACCCGGTGAGGGCGGCTCTATCGGAGAGGCGGAGGCGGTACTTCAGGGAGCCGCCGATGCGCTGCTGTGCGTTGAAGGTCTGGTATCCGTCGGAGGTGAGTTCGTGGACGTCGGCGAAGAGGTTGTTGCGCCGGGTGATGCCGCCGAAGTTTCCGGAGTCGTATTGGAAGTCGCGGAGCAGGGTGTTGAAGGAGCCGTAGGAGATGCTGGCGCGGAGGTTCTGCTGGGCGGAGAGCTCACGCGAGAGGAGGTTGATGGAGCCGCCGTAGGGCGCGGGTCCGATGGTGGTTGCATCGCCGGGCGAGCGGTCGAAGTCGATGCCGCCGATCCAGGGCGAGGGGAAGAAGGCCCAGGAGTGGTGGGAGGGGTCGTTGGTGTCGTTGAAGGGGATGCCGTCGAAGGTGATGTCGTAGCTGCCGTCGGAGAAGCCTCGGAAGAAGGTCTTGGAGTCGCCGAGCCCTACTCCATTGGGATTGACGGAGAAGGTTCCGGGGGCGTGCTGGATGAGCTCGCTGAAGTCGGCTTCGGGAGAGGTGAAGTTCTGGATGAATGCGCTGCCGATCTCGGTGCGCGCGGAGGTGGCGTCGAGGAGGGCGTCCATGGGTGCAAGCGCGGCGGCGACGGAGCCGGCTTCACTCGCCTCCACGGTGACCTGCTGGGAGACGTTGCCGAGGGCAAGGGAGATGGAGAGGTCCTGGGTGCGGCCGGAGGCGGGCTGGAGGTTGGTCCGGAGGGCCGTCATGAATCCGGGAGCGTCGACCTGAACGGTGTAGCGGCCGGGTGCGAGGCCTGTGACGGAGAAGCGTCCCTGGGCGTCGGACGTGAGCTTGCGGGAGACTCCGGAGGACTCTTCGCGGAGCAGCAGGACGGCTCCCGGGAGGGGTGCGCCGCTGGGGTCGAGGATGGTTCCGGAGATGGCAGCGGGCGCTGAAGTGGCCTGGGCGGCCAGGGGGTGGGCGATGCCTGCGAGAAGAGAGGGCAGCGTGATACCGGCGGCGAGGGCGAGGCCCGCGAGGCGAGGTCTGCGAAACGTCATAAGGGGGAGTTCCTTCCTTGAGGAGCGTGCGCTCCGGTTCCTGGGGAGGAGGATCGTGGAGATGGCGCGATGGTCTGAGTGTTCGCGCACGGCGTGAACCGGGGATCAACAAATGATTTCGATCTGGTTACAAACTTGTGCGGACGTGAGCCTGGCGGCTTTGCGGCGATTCACGAACGTGCGGAGGTTTGTTCACTGCACGAAAGGGAGGTGGAGCGGAGGATGGCACATCCGGGTGGGGGTGATTAAGCTTGTCGCGGGTCGCCTATGTTTGCCATACGGGATACCGTGCGAATCTCGGCTCCGGTGGGACGCTGCTTTGCGCTCTCCTGCTCGCTGGCGGTGGTGGAGCGCGAGCTGCGAATGCATCCGGTGGCGGGGGTGGATCCGGAGACGGGAGCGCCGTACCGCACTGCCGGGCTGGTGGTGGGTGGAGACAGGGTGAGGTGGCAGGGCTGGAAGTTCGGGCTGCCCCAGGTACACGTCTCGCTGATCTCGCGATTTGAGCCCGGGCGGTTCTTCCGGGACACGATGATCGGCGGCCGGTTTCGGACCTTCGAGCATGACCACAGCTTTCGCGAGGATGCAGGCGGCACGGTGCTGGACGATGCGATCCGGTTTTCGCTGCCGTTTGGCGCGGCGGGATGGCTGGTGGGGCGGGTGCTGATGAGGCCTTATATTCGCGGGCTGCTTGCGCGTCGCTTTCGCCTGCTCAAGGAACTGGCCGAGGGCGATGGCTGGCAGGAGTACCTGGGCGGAGGGGTGAGGTGTGAAGGCCGGCGCGCGGGGCTCCGGTGAACGCTGGGGCTCCGGTGAACGCTGGGATCGATGCCGAGGGCCGGAGGTGTTAGCGGTGGCGGAAGGCGCGGCGGATCTGTTCGGGGTCGGAGCGGCGGGCGGGCTCCGGCTCGCGGATCTGCTGGCCGGCGGGGTAGAGAACCACGAAGCGTGCGGGGCCTTCGCCGGAGGAGGCGGTGGGCATGCCGGCCTCCGCGAGCAGGAGGTGCAGCTGGCGGCGTTCGCGGGAGCTCATGGGTGGAAACGAGTACGGGTGTCCCGAGGTCTGGACCCGTTCGATGGCGGTTTGTGCAAGGCCGTGGAGCTCGCGTTCGCGGTTGGCTTTGAAGTGGTCCGCGTCGAAGAAGACTCGGTGATGCTCTTCCGGTTCCAGACGGAGGATCTTGCTGGCGACGTGCTCTAGTGCGTTCAGCACCTCGCCGTTGCGTGCGACGAGCAGGGGGGTATCCGGGCCGGTGAACTCCACGAGCAGATCTTTGGGATCTTCGGTGCTGTCTTCGGAATCCGCAGTTCCTGTGGTTCCCGGGGGTTTGTCCGTGCGGAGCTTGACCCGGAAGCGCAGCTTCAAATTGGCGGTGGAGGTGAACGTCTGAAGGAACTTAGCGATTGTTTGAGCTGCCTGCGCCGTGTGATCCATTGAGTATTGTTCACCAGACTACAAAAGTCGTCTCAATCAATCCCGATGATACACCTCACCCATCCGCGACCACTACAACCGTTGGGGGTGCCTGTACCCCTCGGCGGGGGAGGGGGGTACACCGGACGGAGGCGGTGCGAGTTCAGTCCACACATGGATGCGATGGGGCTTTGGCGACGATCTGGAGAGCGCTATCTGCGGGCCTGGATGACGGGAGCTGAGCCGTTTTTGCGGCGGGCTCGTTTGGCGGCGATCTCTTTCATCTCGCGGCCGAGGGAGGTGCGGTTCATGACCATCTGCTGGGCGATGCCGATGAGGTTGCCGACGGCCCAGTAGAGGGCGAGTCCGGAGCCGTAGTTCCAGGTGAAGTATCCGGAGACTGCGGGCATCATGAAGGCCATCATCTTCTGCTGCTGGGGGTCCACGCCGGGGGAGGGAGTGTAGTACTGCATCAGGAACATGGACCCGACCATGAGGATGGGGAGGATGTGGTAGGGGTCCGGGGCCTGCAGGTCGGGGAGCCAGAGCCAGTGGGCGTGGCGGAGCTCGACCACGCGGGGCAGCATGGTGAAGAAGGCCCAGAGCATAGGCAGGGTGATGAGGGTGGGGATGCAGCCGCCGAACATATTGACGCCGTTGTCCTTCTGGAGCTGCATGATCTCGGCGTTCATGTCGTTGCGCTTGGGGTCTGTGACTTTGTACTTTTTGTAGCGCTCCTTGATGGCGTCCATCTGGGGCTGTATGCGCTGCATCTTGAGCGCGGACTGCATGGTCTTGACCTTGAAGGGCAGGGTGAGGATGTTGATCAGGACGGTGAGGATGACGATGGCCCAGCCCCAGTTGGAGGCGAGGTGGGTGTGAATGAACTGGAGGGCGAGGAAGAGGTACTTGCCGATGATTCCCCAGAAGCCGAACTCGAGCAGCGGCTCGAGGGTGACCTTGGAGTCCGCGGCGTGAATGCTCTTCAGGACGGAGATTGCTTTGGGGCCGACGAAGATGCGGCCGGCGGTGTGGCCTGAGGTGTCGCCGAGGGCGAGGCCCAGGAGTGGGACCTTGAGGTCGCCCTTTCCGGGTTCGGCGGCACCGAGGCCGAGGTAGGCGCCGGCGGAGCCTCGTCCGCTGCTGGCCTTCTTCACGTCGAGCTCGTTGTGGAGCGTGGCGATGGAGGCGGTGGCGGGCGCGTCGGGGAGGAAGACGGCGGCGAAGAAGGGGTCGGAGACGCCGGCCCAGTCGATGGGTCCATTGAGGGTGTCGCCGCCTGAGACCTTCTTGGGCGCGAGGTGGTCGTCGGAGCCGTTGCGGTCGAGGTCGAGCTGTGCGCCGTTGTAGGCGGCGGCGTTGTCCTGGTCGCCGAAGCCTCCTGGCCAGGCGAGCAGGGCGCGGACGGGGACGCCGCCGCGGGTGACGGCGACGTCGGCGTGGAGGACGTAGGACTCGTCGAAGGAGAAGGTCTTGGTGGCTTCGAGCCCGTTGGCGGAGTACTTGAAGGTGAGGGTTGCGGGGGCGGAGAGCTGCGCGCCGGGGGTGCCGCCGGCTCCCGCGCCCGAGACCCAAAGGGCCTGGTTGAGCGCCGCTGCGGTGGTGGCGTCGTAGGTGTAGAGGGAGAGCGGCGCGCCGAAGCGCTGCGCGGCCTGGTGGTGGACGACATCGAGGGGATGACCGGTGGAGTCGGTCTGCGTCTTGAGGATCCAGCTGGTGACCTGCGCGCCGCGATTGGTAAAGGTGATGCGGTAGAGCTCGTTCTCGACCGCGGTGGTCTGCTCGGCCGAAGCCAGGACCTCGGGTGCGGCGGAGGCAGCGGGCGACGACGGGCCGGATGGCTGGGGCGACGAGCCGGGCGCGGCGGTCACGGGGCCCTGTGCGGAGGGTGCAGGCGTGACGGCTTTGCTTTGGGCTGGGGCGGCGTTCGGCGGTACGGTGGGCGGGTTCGTCTTCGCCCGGTAGGCCTGCAGGCCGAAGAAGACGGCGACCATCACGACCATCATCGCGATGAGGGACTTGCTGTCCTGTCCGCCTGCGCCTGATTGATTGGGGTTCGAGAACTCTGGCAAGGTTTTGGATTCCTGTCTACGTGCGAGGTGCTACGTGCGCGGTGCGAGGTGTGGAGTCAGGCGGTGAGTGACTCGGTACCCGGTGACTCCTATGGTAAACGGTCGGAGGGCTTGTGTTGTTCCGGGCGGGGGCGATTTGGGACAGGATCGAAGCCGCCGCGCGCCCATGGATGGCAGCGCAGGAGGCGGCGCAGGGCCAGCATGAAGCCGTGGAGTGCGCCGAAGCGTGCCATCGCCACGTAGGCGTACTCCGAGCATGTGGGCCGGAAGAGGCATTGCGTGGGGCTGACTGCGTGGAGCAGAGGCGAGAGCGCGTTCTTGTAGAGAACGAAGAGCGCGGCGGCAAATGGGCTGGGCTCCTCGGATGGAGCTTCGCGTGGGGAGCTGGGTTGGGGGGCTGGGCGCATGGAAGGCGGCGGCGGAGCTATGACGACCGTGGCTCTCGAAGTGGGACGGAGGGCCCGGGCGTGGTCTGCGAGCTGGCAGGAGCGGCGGCCGCGGTGTTGCCAGGCCGGGGTGGAGTGTGCCGGGGCGGCTTCTCCGCCGTGCGCTGGACCGCGCGGAAGATGCCGGCGACCTCCCGACGGAGTTCGGCAAAGGGGAGGTCAAGGACGGAGCGTCGCGGGTGGAGGATCAGGTCGAGCGGAAGGGTGAGCTCGGGCAGGCTGGCGCGGATGGCCTCCCGCATGCGCCGCTTGATGCGGTTGCGATCGACTGCTTTTCCCAGGGCCTTGGGGACGGTGAGGCCTACGCGTGGGATTGCGGGAGAGGCTGCGCGCAGGGGTTCTCCGTCAGGCCCGAGGGCGGGGCGCGGGGCAAAGAAGTAGGCGATCTGTTTGGAGAACTGCTTGCGGGAGGCTTTGTAGACACGCTGGTAGTCGGCGTGTTTTCGCAGCCGGAACAGGGTGGCGGGTATGTGGGTCTGCAGGGTCATCGGCACGCACTGGTAGAAGAATACGTGGTTCGCGCCGGGCTATGCCGGGGTCGGAGGGCAACGCCGGACCGCCGGCCTGCAGCGGGCTGGCGAGTCTGAGTCCTCGGGTGGGGGACAAGCATGGAGATTTGATAACGCTTCACGAAAGCCTTAGTGTTTAGAGTGCCACAGCAGGAGGTCAGGGCACTTCTGCTCTCCTCTAACCCCGCACTGGAGCCATTCGGCGTGCCGTCCAAGCCAGGCAATTCGCCCGTTTCATTGGTGGGGAGTACGAACCGTCCCACGCTGGACCCGCGGTATCACCTTGCGGCGATCGTGGATTCGTCGGACGATCCGATCATCAGCAAGGGTCTGGATGGAACCATCGTCAGCTGGAACCCTGCGGCGACGCGTGTCTTCGGATACCTGGCTGAGGAGATTGTGGGCGGGTCGATCCTTACGCTGGTTCCTCCTGAGCTTCATGAGGAGGAGTACGAGATTCTGGCGAAGCTGCGGAACGGCGAGCGGATTGAACACTTCGAGACGACCCGGCTGCGGAAGAACGGGGAGCGCTTCCCGATCTCCGTCACGATCTCCCCGGTGAAGGATGCGAACGGGACGGTGGTGGGCGCGTCGAAGATCGGGCGCGACATCTCGGAGCAGAAGAAGGCGGACGAGACACGCCTTCGGCTTGCGGCGATTGTGGATTCGGCCGACGACGCGATCATCGGCAAAGACCTGCACGGCATTGTGAAGAGCTGGAATGGGGCTGCGGAGCGGATGTTCGGGTACACCGCGAGGGAGATGGTGGGCAGCCCTATTCTGCGGCTCATCCCCGAGGATCTGCAGTATGAGGAAGAGCAGATTCTTACGCGGCTTCGCGCGGGGGAACGGATCGAGCACTATGAGACCACGCGCAGAAAGAAGAACGGCGATCTGTTCGAAGTTTCGGTGACGATCTCTCCGATCACAGACGAGTCGAACCGTGTGATCGGAGCCTCGAAGATCGCGCGCGATATCTCGGACCGCAAGCGCGTGGAGCGGGTGCTGTTGCAATCGGAGAAGCTCGCCGCGACGGGCAGGATGGCGGCGACGATCGCGCATGAGATCAACAATCCGCTCGAGTCACTGATGAACCTGGTGTATCTGGCGCGGAATAACAGCGACCCGGCGAGCGAGGCGCACGGATTTCTGCTGACGGCGGAGCAGGAGCTGGAACGAGTGTCGCACATTGCGCGGCAGACGCTGGGTTTCTACCAGGACACGGGATTGGCGAAGGACATCTATCTCCACGATGTGATCGATAACGTGCTGAGGGTGTACGGTTCGCGGCTGCTTGGCGGAGGCGTGAAGACGGAGACGCGGTATACCGACATGCAGAAGATCCTGGTCAATGAGGGCGAGATGGTGCAGGTGTTTTCCAACCTGGTGGCGAACGCGTCGGACGCCATGCGCCAGGGAGGGACGCTCCACATCGGAATCCGCAAGCTGTTGACGGGGCCGGGCGGTCTTCAGGTGGTGGTGAAGGACACGGGCTGCGGAATCGATCAGGCGAACCTGCCGAAGGTGTTCGAGCCATTCTTCACCACGAAGGGAAACCTGGGCACCGGGGTGGGGCTGTGGGTGACGAAGCAGCTGGTGGAGCGGCGCGGTGGCCAGATCTCGATTGCGAGCAGTACCGCATCGCCCAATGCGGGCACGACGGTTACGATTTTTCTGCCGTTCGCGGTTCCAGCGTCAACAGCTGCGACGGGGCAGCAACCAACCGACTGACAAGCTGGAGGTGCCGTGCCAGATTGGGTGATGGTGCTGGGGCTTCGCGCAGGCGTTGATGCCGCTGCCAGGTGGTGTCGTCGCGAGGGTGGGCAGTTGAGGATCGGTGCGCGTGCGGGTTCCGGGACGAAGGGTACAGCTTAGTCGCGGTAGCCGGCGGAGACGGCGATCTTGTGGCGGCCCTTGGCGCGGCGGCGGTTGAGCACGGCGGCTCCTGCCTTGGTCTTCATGCGGGTAAGAAAGCCGTGGGTCTTGGAGCGGCTGCGACGATTGGGTTGAAAGGTGCGCTTAGGCATGGGGCTGAACTCCTGATTCTCTGAATCACTTTGAAGAAGCGGTTTCGGTGGAGCGGAACTCGATGGGACGCCGGGAGTCTTTGTGGGGACGCCAAGGCTCGCGCGGAGATGACGCACGCGACAGAGCTAAAGTATAGCCGATGCGCTGCGGTTTTCCCAAGCCTGTTACAAACTGAAGCGGTTAGCCGCGGGTTGGCGAGGCTGCGAGTTTGCACGGCGGAGATGCGCCTTTCGGCAGTTGAAATGCGGCTTCACAATGGATGGTGCAACCGCGATTTTCTCTCCGTGGGCCTTGAACGACGTGCTATTTTCCGTGCTACTATCAAACCCGTTTCCCAAGGAAGTTTTCGCCTTCCCTGGACACGCGCGAACTCTGATTCCGTGGTCGCTTTGCTTCGGAGAGGGTGGTCTACACCAAGCGAAGGCCTCGATCCATCCACCGCTGGACTCATCCGCCGCACTGGCGGGCGGGAGAGTTGTTGTTTTTGTTGTTCCGAGTTTTGATTTTGGTTCGTCCTTTACGCAATTCGAGAAAAAACTTGGAAAACGAGATCCAAGAAGGAATTGAAAGCATGTCATTTGTCCCTACGGCCGCCGCCGTGCTGAATCACTGGGTTCGTATCCTGGGCGCGCTTGAGAAGAAGATCAATCGCCAATCGTACGAGACGTGGTTTAAGCCAACCCGCTTTTCGCATATCGCCGGCAAGACGCTGTACGTGAGGATCCCGGAGCCGGAGTTTCAGGATGTGTGCGAGCGGTACGCGGATCTGATTGGGGAGGCGATCGAGAAGCTTGGTCTGGACATTGAGACGGTGGTGTTTACTGCGCCTCAGCCTGAGGCCGCGAGAGTGCGGGAGGACGGTGGCTTTGCCCCGCAGCCGAGCCACAGTGTGAATGCGCCGCACGGGCGGAGGGGCGGGGCTCCTGCGGGACCGGGACCGGAGCAGAGCCGCTTCGACTGGTCGAGCGCCTCGCAGTTGAATCCGCGGTATCAGTTCGACGCGTTCGTGGTTGGATCGGGCAACCAGCTGGCGACGGCGGCGTCCAAGGCGGTCTCTGAGCGGCCCTCGAAGGCCTACAATCCGCTGTTCCTGTACGGCGGTGTGGGGATGGGCAAGACGCACCTGATGCATGCGATCGGGCACGAGGTGAAGCGGCGGTTGCCGCACGCGGCAATCAGCTATGTTTCGGGTGAGAAGTTCACCAACGAGATGATCAACTCCGTCCGGTACGACAAGATGACGGGGTTCCGCGACAAGTTTCGCAACGTGGATGTGCTGCTGATCGACGACATCCAGTTCCTCGCGGGCAAGGAGCGGACGCAGGAGGAGTTCTTCCACACGTTCAACACGCTGCACGAGAGCATGAAGCAGATTGTGATTGCGAGCGACCGTCCGCCGAAAGAGCTGCCGGACTTCGAGGATCGCCTGCGGTCGCGCTTCGAGTGGGGCCTGATTGCGGACATCCAGCCGCCCGATCTCGAGACCAAGGTGGCGATTCTGCAGAAGAAGGCGGAGAGCGAGCAGACGCAGCTTCCGACGGATGTGGCGCTGTTTATCGCGTCGAACGTGCGGACGAATGTGCGCGAGCTCGAGGGCGCGCTGGTCCGGCTGATCGCATGGTGCTCGATGCATGGCGTCGAGATCACACTGGTGGTGGCGCAGCAGTGCCTGAAGCAGTTCATCGACACGCAGGTGCGCAAGATCACGATCGAGGCGATCCAGCGCGCAGTGGCGGAGAGCTTCGGGATGCGGGTTGCGGAGCTGAAGCAGAAGAACAACTCCCGGCAGATCGTGGTGCCGCGGCAGATTGCGATGTATCTTGCCAAGCAGTTGACGGAGGCTTCGCTGCCGGAGATCGGGCGGCAGTTCGGCGGCAAGCATCACACGACGGTGATGCATTCGATCGCGAAGATCGACGAGCACAGGCGCTCGGACAAGGATCTGAACCGTACCGTGAACAAGCTGATGGAGACGCTGAGCTAGACGCGCGGCGAGGTGGTGCCGAGCGCTTCAGCCATCTGCGAACCCACACGCACGCTCTCCGCGATGCCGCGGTCTTCGGGGTAGTAGAAGCAGGTGTCGGCGATCTGCAGGCCTGCGATGGGTGTCTGGATGGGCGGGATGGTGGCGGCGAATCCCGGCTCGCAGATGGGCTGTCCGTAGCGCAGCCGAGCGACTTTGGTGGCGAGGATGTCGGCGCGGGTGAGGGCGGGGTTCACGCGCCGGAGGCAGGCGAAGGCTTCGTCCAGCAGAGCGTCGTCCGGCCAGGTGAACTTCGGGTGGGTGGTGGGCATGTAGTAGGGCACGTACATGATCGTGTCGCCGCCGATGTCACGCAGGTTGGAGAACTCGATGATGCCGGGGATTTCGATGTCGGGCTCGGAGACGTTGATCCAGAAATGGGGGCTGACGGAGCGGGCGAGCTTGAAGATGACGCAGATGACACCGATGTTGTGGATCTGGTCGTAGCGGCGCTTCCAGTCCTCGGGTAGGTCCGGCACCAGGCGCGAGACCAGGGGAGTGGGTGTGGTGGAGATGACCGCGTCTGCGGGGAAGAAGCGGGACGACCCATCGGCCGTGAGGGTGTGGACGCCTGTGATGCGGGCGCCGGGTGTGCCGGGATTCTCGACCGCCACCCTGCTGGCGGGCTGCCCCAGGTGAATGCGGCCGCCGTGTGCGGTGATGGCGTCCGTGAGGGCGTGGATCAGCGTGAGGGAGCCGCCTTCGATGTAGCCGAGTTCCTCCTGGAAGATGCTTCGCCGGGAGCGGCCGATGCGGCGGATGCGGGTCCAGATCCAGGCGGCGGAGATATTGTCGGCGTACTCGTAGAACTTGTGATCGAACAGAGGCTTCCAGAAGCGGTTGTAGATGGACTGCCCGCACCAGCGGACGATCCAGTCGCGCGCTGTCTCATGCTCGATGGCGGGCCAGCTGTTGCGGCGTACGGAGACGAAGGCGAAGAGTCCATACCGCAGCTTCTCGAGTGGGCTCAGGGACGGGAAGCGAAGCAGCGCCAGCGGGTCGCCCCACGGATACAGCCTGTTGTTGTTGAAGAAGCCCATGCTGGTGGCGCGCCAGTGCAGCTTGCCGAGGATACCCAGTTCGTCAAGCAGCGCGAAGGTGGGCGTATCCGTCTTGCAGACGAAGTGGTAGAAGCGCTCGAGCGAGAGGCCATCGAAATCGAAGTGGCCGGCCATGCCTCCGGGGTCCGAAGCCGCTTCGAGCACCTCCACCTCGTGACCGTTCTTTGCCGCGCGAAATGCCGCAGCCAGGCCCATGGCCCCGGCCCCGATGACAACAACTCTCATCCCTCTACTTATACTTGACCGGCTGCGTGCGGGGTTGCGATGTCTCGGCCGAGCGTGACCCTGAGGAGCCGGGGAACGACTCCCCGTGCGGTTCCGGAAGACCCTGCTGCGGTGGTAGATTTGGGGGAATGGACCTGATCAGCGAACGCGGGACACCCGGGGCTTCTCGTGTCCCAAGGACTGGAGAACCGGTATCGGCGGCCCGTGAGACGGTGATCGCAGCCATCGCCCTCTTCTTCACCTGGTTCACCTTTCTGCTGATCCAGTACGACCGGATGCGGATCTCCGGGCCGGGGCTGGCGGCGTGGATCCAGGCCAAGCTGGCCGGGACATTGTCCGAGGGCGACCAATACCGCATCGCGCTGCCGTTGTTGATGAGGTTCCTTGAGCAGCACGCTCACATCAAGCTGGAGCAGTCCCTTCCGCTCATCCAGGCGTTCTCCTATGGGTGGATGCTTGTGCTGCTGTACCTGCAGCTTCGATGGTCTCCTCACGTGCGGGAGTCTGCCTATGCCCGTCGGCTGGTGGCGTTCGGTCTGTTTCTGGCTGCGGTTCAGTTTCCGGTGCTCTGGATCTTTCCGTGGGAGCGGCCCGAGACCCTGCCGACTGCGCTGTACCTTGCGGCGGTCACGTTTTTGGCGGTGAGGTCCGAACGTGTGCCTCTGATCCCAGGGATGGTGGCGATGATGCTGCTGAGTGTAGGCCAGGCATTGGCGCGGGGCGACGCGCCCGTGGTCGCCGGCGCGGGCATTGTGCTCTGCGCTGCCCTGTCGACGGGGCTGCCGCGCGCCAGGCGGATCTCCATGGGACTTCTCGGATTCGTGTGCGGGGCCGCAGGCGGCTTGACGCAGATGTATCTTACGCACAGGTTTCCGCTGAAGAGTCCCGGACAGACCAAGTGGACGTTTCAGCTGTTTACCAACCTGAACCTCGCGGATGCGCCGTTCCATACGCCCATCCTGCTCACCGCATTGCTTCCTCTGTTGGCGACAGTGGTGCTGATCCGGCGGTACCGGATTGGTCTTGATCTCACCGACAAGCTGGCGCTGGTGATGTGCATGCTGGACCTCCCTGTGTACGTCACCATGGGGCTGGTCTCCGAGGTGCGGATCTACGTGCCGTACCTTTTCCTCGCCGCGCCCCTGATGGCAAAGGTCTGGATGCAGTTTTTGTTTGGAGGCACAAACGCGCCTGGGCCTGCCTCACCCCTGGAGTCCGCAGAGCCTGCGCCTGCCCGCGCTCTCGCGTAGGGCATCGCGCGAAGCGGTGTATGCGGCTTGCCGCGGGCGGGCGAACCCCTCGCCTGTCGGCGCGCTCGATACGACGGATGGCGGATTCCCGTAGCGGATTCGCGCAGCTGATTCCCGGATCAGATTCCGTATCAGAGGGTGCGGCGAGACTTCTCCCACGCGATGGCGTCGGCGATGCCCTGCTGCTTTGTGGTCTTTGGCGTCCAGTGGATGAGGCGGCCGGCCTTGGCGTTGTCGGCGACGAAGTACTTCTGGTCGTTGGCGCGCCAGGGCAGCGGCTGGGGGTTCATCTTCACGTGGAGCTCTTGTTCGAGGTGGGCGAATAACTCGCGGAGGCTCATGCTGTTCTCGAAGCCGCCGCCGATGTTGAAGGCCTGTCCGCGCCCGGTTGCGACGTGCTCGTGGGCGGCGAGGTAGCAGGCGACGGCGTCGGAGACGTGGAGGAGATCGCGGACCTGCTTGCCGTCGCCGTTGATGGTGAAGGTGTGGGCGGGGTTCTGGAGGGTGTCGAGCGCCTGCTGGCAGAACCAGCCGACCCAGCCCTGGTCGAAGGTGGAGATCTGGCGGCCGCCGTAGATGGTGGAGTGGCGGAAGACGACGGTGTTCAGGCCGAAGTTGCGGGCGTACTCCTGCATGTACTGGTCGGCGGCGCCTTTGCTGCAGCCGTAGGGGGTGAAGAACTCGAGCCGGGCGCGCTCGTCGATCTCCTTCTTGCCGGTGGGCTCGTAGCGGGTCGGGAGTTCGACGAGGGAGGCTTCGTCGAGCTCGCCGTAGACCTTGTTCGAGGAGGCGTAGACGATCGTCGCCTTCGGCGCGTGGAGACGCACGGCTTCGAGGATGTTGATGGAGCCGAGGACGTTGACCTCGAAGTCGCGGCGCGGGTTCTCGAGCGAGGTGGTCATGGCGACCTGGCCGGCGAGGTGGAAGACGCAATCGATGGGGTACTTGCGGAAGATGGGCTCGAGGTCGAAGCCGTTGCGCGTGTCCGCGTGGAAGAACTCGAACTTGCCGAGGGTGCGGAGCCAGTTGAGGTTGATGGGCGTGCCCGGGCGGGCGAGGTTGTCGAGGATGAGGACGTCGGCGTTGCGCCGGATGAGCTCTGCGGCGAGGTTGCTGCCTACGAATCCGCAGCCGCCGGTGATGAGGTATGCCAAGGGGGAGACTCCTGGTGGGTTGGTGGGGCAGTTCGGGCCGGCGGTTGGGTCAACTACAGAGATTCCGACCCTTGGGTCAGAATGACGGCGTTCGGGGTGCGTCAGTGCGGGTCATCTCGGTGAGTCGGTTCGGTGAGTCGGTGGCGCTCGGCGTTGGTGTGGCGAGGCTGGTTACTTTCTGCGGTTCTTCTCTTCGGCCATGAAGCGCTTCATGGTTCGGATTGACTTCATGTAGCTGAGCATGAAGGCGGGGAGGTTGCGCTTGCTTTCTCCAGCCTTGCGCTGCTCAAAGGTGACTGGGACCTCAGTGACTGTGGCCTTGGACGGACCGTAGACGAGACGGATGAGGATCTCTTCGACGATGTCGAAGTCGGGCGAGCGGAGGGTGAGTCCGCGAAGCTGATCGCCCTGGTAGAGGCGGAAGCTGTTGCTGACATCGTTCACCGGCAGGCTGAAGGCGAACTTGTACATGTAGTTCAGCGCGCGGCTCATCCAGATGAGCACTGCGGGGTTCTCCGTCTGGCCTCCTTTCACGTAGCGGGAGCCGATCACGATATCCCAGCGTTCGCGCGGGTTCCAGAGCTGCGCGATGTCATTGGGGTTATGAGAGCCGTCAGCGTCCATCAGGAGGACACGTCTTCCCTGCGAGGCGCGGATGCCGGTGCGCACCGCATCGCCGTAGGTGTTGCCGCCGGTGCGATGGAAGTGCTTCACCCCGTGTGCGGCGCAGACGGCGGCGGTGTCGTCGAGGGGCTCGAGGGAATCGGCGACGATAATTTCGAACTCCGGCGCGAGGGCACGGACTGCCGGAACCAGAACCGGGAGCAGCGTCCGAAGCGAATCCGCCTCGCGATAGGCCGGCATGACGACGGAGAGTTCAGGCGATGGCATGGGTCCTTTCAGGACGCTTGAGTTTGAGGGTGGGCGCAAAGTACTGTGCGAGCTCCCATACCGCATAGGCCACCCGGGTGGTCGCTCTCCAGTTCAGCTGGGCGGCTGCATGGCGGGTGTCCGCAACAGAGTGATGCGGCTCGTACGGATGCATGGGGACGCGGCCGAAGTTCAGATTCACCTTCAGGTCGAGCTCATCGCAGACTTCGAGGATCAGGTCCTTGAGCGGAAGCGCACGTCCGCTGCCGAGGTTGTACTTCTCGATCAGGCTCTCCTGTTCCCGTTCGATTGCGAGCAGGACGGCATCCGCGATGTCGGAGACAGCGCAGAAGTCCCGGATCTGCGTGCCTGCGGTGAGGTCCTGGGTGCGTCCTTGAACGGCCGCGTCCAGCAGGAGCGGAAACAGGCGGCGGCCACCATCGTGGGGGCCGGTGAAGGCGAACGGCCGGATGATGGTAAGCGGACGCTTGAACTCCGCGGCGGCTGCCTGGAGCATGGCGTCTCCGGCCGCCTTGCTGGCGCCGTAAGGGTGCAGCGTCTCGATCGGGTCATCCTCCGTGAGCGGGCGTCCCTGCTCCCTGTAGACCAGCCCCGTACTGATGTAGATGAAGCGGGAGTGGTGATCGAAGCGGCAGTTCATCTGGAAGAGCCGCATGGTGGACTCGACGTTGAAGTGCATCAGGTCGAACCAGGAGGCGCGTGGCGGCCGCAGACCGCTGGCGGCGCAGTGCACGATCACGTCCGGATTCACCCGCTCGAAGATCTGTGCCGTGTGGATCGCGTCGCTCAACTCGTGCTCGACGAACTGAACGCGGCCTTTGAAGTCTGTGACGACGCCTGAGTCCATGCTGCGGACGGGAGCGATCACGTCATACCGGTCATCGCGAACCAGACGCGCAATGATGTTGTATCCCAGTGTGCCGCTTCCACCGGTCACAAGAATACGTTGGGGAGTCGCTCTCATCCGTTCGAGACGTCTTCACGCATACGATCTGGTCCCGCGAGTATGTGTCGTGTCGCTCACACTGATGGTAACAGGACGATCCGTCCCCGGGCGAGGCGGCATGCTGCACGAGCGAGGCGGCGTCACGAGAGAACTCGGTCGCTTAGAACTCGATCCCGCGCTGGGCCAGGATGCCGCGCTGGTAGGCGTGCTTCACCTCGCGCATCTCGGTGACCGTATCCGCGAGTTCGATCAGAATGGGGTGGGCGTTGCGTCCGGTCAGGATGACGTGCGTCATCTCAGGCTTGCGGCGAAGCGTCTCGGCTACCCTCTCGGCCGAGAGCATGCCGTACGAGATCGCATAGTTGATCTCGTCCAACACAACCAGATCCCAGTCGCCCGAGAGGATCGCCTCGGCCGACTCCACCCAGGCAGCTTCCACCAGCCGAAGGTCCTCCGGGTCCGTCTCAGCGTTCCCCACCTTCACAAAGCCGCGCCCAAGCTGCTTGATGACGAAGCTCGAGCTCGGGGGAAGGTAGGCATCGAGCGAGGGCCCGGACGCCCCACCGGGTGAGACATCAGGCTCGAGCAGCGATGCGAGCGAGCCTGCGGCCGGTACGGCGGGATTCAGTCCGGAATCGAGAGCGCGGGCGGCGTCCAGCTCGCCGTAGTGCCATGAGCCCTTCAGAAACTGCAGGAATAGCACGCGCATTCCGTTTCCCGCGGCGCGGAAGGCGGTTCCAAGCGCGGCCGTGGTCTTGCCTTTCCCAGGCCCGGTGTTGATGAGGATCAAGCCGCGGCGGGAGGTCTGTTCGGACGGCGTGGAATCGGTGGCACTCTCTGGCATAGACCTTAGTTATAGTCGCGATCGGCGGCGTGGAGCGCGGGAGGAGACGGGAGATGCGTCTGCACTTTCGCAGGCTGAACAGGACGCATTTGGAACTCAGCGATCGCTAGTGGGCGGAGTGGTAGGGATGGCCGGCGAGGATAGTCAGCGCCCGGTAGATCTGCTCGGCGAGCACCGCCCGCGCAAGTTCGTGTGGCAGGGTGATCGGTCCAAGGGAGAGGAGGAGGTCTGCCCGGGCGCGGGCCGCGTCCGTCCAGCCATCGGCCGGACCAACGGCGAAGACGAGGGACTGAACGCCTGAGTCCTGCAGGGTGCGAAGGTGCGCTGCAATGGCCTCGGAGGTCAAGCCCTTGCCCCGCGAGTCCAACAGGATGAGCACAGGAGCCGTGCGCGCGGCCTGGCGTTCCAGTTGGGTAAGGAGAGCGCTCTCGGACGCACAGGTTGTAGCGATACAGGGCGCGTAACGGGCTGCGCGCGCGATGTATTCGAGCGCCAGTGTCTCTGCGGATGTGGACCGAGCCTTCGTGCGGGCCGGTTGGATGAGTGCAAGGGAGATTTTCATTGGGTGTGACTGAACGTGAGACGCGCCAGAGTTCATTATATGGAATTCAGGAGGAACACTCTGGAAACTGTAGCGGGCGTTACTGCGAATTGCTCTAATCGAAGATATAAGGCTTCGGATGTGCGCGCACGCCGGACACTTCGTGCGTTCGCGCAACTTGACGTCATTTGGCCAGTGAATTGCAACCTTTTTTGATACCGACCCATGTGGGACCGCCCGCCAGTAAAGGGCGTCCCGTGGAGAATCACGGCCAGCTTTGAGGAGAGTCAATGAAGAAGGTAGTTCTAAGCGTACTTTGTGCATTGGTGATGTTTGTGTGTGGTTCTGCCGGGTTTGCTCAGTCTCAAAACGGCAGCATCGCCGGCGTCGTCACGGACGTGTCGGGTGCTGTGGTTGCGGGCGCCCAGGTGACCGTCGTCAGTGTGCAGACGGGTGCGGTTCGCACCACCACCACGACGGGTTCCGGCGATTACAACATCCAGCAGCTTCCGCCGCAGGACTACAAGATCACTGTGACCTCGACTGGTTTCGCGTCAAGCACGGCGACACTCAATGTTTCGGTGGGTTCTGCGAATACGGTCAACGTGAAGCTTTCGGCCGCCGGTGGCGAGCAGACGATTGAAGTGGCGGCGAACTCATTGGCCGGTATCAACCTGGAGACGGCAGAAAACTCGCAGGTGGTGAATACGCAGCAGATCATGGAACTGCCTACGGAGACGCGTGATCCGTACACATTTGTTGCGGTCTCCGGTAGCGTCTCGGCCGACCCCAGTGCAACCAATCGTGGAGTCGGCTTCAACATCAGCGGCGCACGGTCCTCATCTACAGAGATCCTTTTGAATGGAGTTGAGAACACCTATCTCTTCTCTGTATCTCCTGCGACGGCGGTTCCGGTTGATGCCGTACAGGAGTACCGAGTGATCACGTCGAACTTCGGACCCGAGTACGGCCGCGCCTCCGGTGGCGTAGTGAACGTAGTTACGAAGTCCGGCACCAACTCGGTCCACGGCACGGCATGGGAGTTTTACCGTCCCTCGACCTTCGCATCGAACAGCTACGACAACAATGCGAACCATGTTCCGTTGCATCGGTTCGTTCGCAACGCATTTGGATATTCGGTCGGCGCTCCGATCATCCACGACAAGCTCTTCGGGTACTCGAGCACGGAATGGACCCGGGTTCGTAGCAGCAACGTTACTTTCTTCTACATCCCCACCAGCCAGTTCATCGCAGCCTCAAACGCCAACACTCAGGGGTTCTTCTCGGCCTTCGGCACCGTCTCTGGCACACCGACGGGCAATGTACTCACGCTGGGCCAGATCGGCGCGTGCGGCCTTACAGCCACCGCCACGTGCACCCCGCCTTCTAACGCGGTCAGCACCTCCTTCAACAAGGACAAGACAACCCTGGAGACAAACTTACCCACCGTCTTCAATGACAATTTTCCGGTGCTGCAACAGGTCAGGGTTACGGTCCCGGCAGATGCCGGCGGCGGCATTCCGCAGGACCAGTATGTGACTCTCGGGCGTGTGGACTTCAACCCCACCCAGCGGACAACGTACTACGCTCAGTATGTCCTGCAGAATCGGGTTTATCCGACCGGCACCGGCAATGTGAGCCCCTATGCGGGATACAGCACGGGCCAGACCTATAAATCGCAGAATCTGATCTTCGGCATCACGCACCAGTTCTCGGCTCGTTTTACGTCGCAGCTGACGCTTGGTGGCCTGCGCGTAAACAACAACCAGCCGCTCGGTGCCAACCCCGCTGGTCCTACTCTGTTTATCAACTCCGGCGTTGCGCCGGCGATCGCATCCGGGCAGCAGCTTGTCTTCCCGGGGTACAGCGAAACCAATGCGGGGAACGGGCTTCCTTCCGGCGGCCCGCAGAACAACATCGTGATCAGTCCTGTCTTCACCCTTACCAAGGGGCGGCACACGTTCACCTTTGGCGGCCAGTACACCTACATCCGCGACAACCACACCTTCGCAATCTATGAGAACGCGCAGGAAAGCCTGGTTGTGAGTGGCAATTCTGGAGCACTGGTCAATCTGCAGGCTGGTGTCTTCAACTACTTCCAGGCCAATCTTGATCCCCAGGGCAAGTTCCCCTGCACCAAGAATCTGGTCACGGGTCTAACGCCCGGAATCAGCACCGGCGCAGCGTTCGATCCGAGTTGCACACTGAACACCCCGATTGCACAGCCGAACTTCAGCCGGTCGAATCGCTATCACGAGGGCGCTGGGTACTTCAACGACAGCTGGAAGGCAACACCTCGCCTGACGCTAACGGCTGGTCTCCGTTACGAGCTGTTTGGGACTCAGCACAACAAGAACTCCGCGCTCGACTCCAACTTCTATTTCGGCACGACCGGAACGCTCCAGGATCGCATCCGGGCGGGAAAGATCCTTCAGGTAAACAGTGCTGCTCCTGCAGGAGTCCAGAACCCCGGCGGCAAGCTCTGGAACGTCAACAAGAAGCAGTTCGCCCCTCGGATAGGGTTTGCCTTGGACGTATTCGGCGACGCGAAGACCAGCCTTCGCGGGGGATACGGAATCAGCTACGAGCGCAACTTTGGCAACGTCACGTATAACGTGGCACTCAACCCTCCCGCCCAATTGGCGATCAGCTTTACGAACGCGGACGTGGGCGCCTCGATTCCCATCAGCACGGGCGTCCTTGGCGCCTTCAGCCAGTCCAACGGCCCTTCCGTGCAAAAGGCGATTCCTCCGGGTTCGGTCCGGGCCGTGGACCCGCGAATCAAGCCGGCGTATGCACAGTTCTACACGCTTGGTCTCGAACATCAGGTGAACCAGACGTTGGTGGTTGGCGCGGCGTACACCGGAACCCGCGGTATTCACAACTACTCCATCGCGAACTACAACCGCACCTACTATGGGCAGCTGTATGAAGGAGACGCTCCGACGTATCCGGCAAACCCCAACGTAGCCGGAGCCAAGCCGACGGTAAACACGAACCGCCTGAATCCGCAGTACTCGTCCATCAACGTACGTGGAGCGGACGGTGACAGCTACTATAACGGCGTCAATGCCTTTGCGCGTGGCTCCAATCTTTACCACACTGGGATTACGTTCACGGCCAACTACACCTACTCCCATTCGACGGATAATACGAGCTCGACGTTTACCGACGGTCAGAGCAACTCCCAGGTAGGCGGCGTCGCTTACTTCGATCCCTATAACCACGGGCTGGATCATGGAAACTCGGACTTCGACGTGAAGCACCGTATCTCGGTAGGATTGCTTCTGGCGGTTCCGGTACCGGCAACCCTGAACTACTTCGAGAAGCAGGCGCTTGGAGGGTGGGAGTTCGGCGGCATCTTCCAGGCAGCCACAGGGACGCCATACACGATGTACGATTGCGGCAATTTTGACGTCACGGCTTGCCCCCGTGCGTTCTTCCGGAGCAATCCCTCTACCCAGCGCACAGGGAATTCAAAGCCCATCGCCGGCCAGACAAACCTCTTCGACTATATGGACTTTCCTGCATACAACAATACCAACTACGTTCCGTATATTGGCTCGACGGTCAACAGGACTGGCGGCGTAGGTGCGGGGGATCTCCCAACGATTGTTGGAGGGCTTGATACCTTCCCCGGTATGAGCGCCAGGAATGCGTTTCGCGGTCCTGGAACGATGAGCTTTGACGCTAACCTGAACAAGAATTTTCACATCACGGAGCGGGTCGCTGTTCAGTTACGGGCAGAGCTGTACAACGTCTTGAATCACGCGAATGCCTATCTCAACTTCGGCGGCACCAACGATGTTTCGTCTGTGCCGTATGTTGAGACCTACAAGAATGGTCCTGGACAGGGACACAACCGACAGCTTCAGCTTGCCGGCAAGATCATCTTCTAGCCGCTGATGTTTGGCACCGAAAGGCAGAGGCATCCGAGAGGATGCCTCTGCCTTTTGCAGTTTGATGTAGCACGTTGAACCCCTGGGTCAACCGAAGGGCTATCCCCGAGTGCGCACCGCGAGCACTCGGACTGCGAACGGCAGCAGCGGCCTCTTGGGCGATTGGCGCGTGCGCCTGCCCATGCCTGACGATCACCAGGTCTATTTGGCCAGCGGCTTCAGGATGTCTGCCAGGCGGTCGGGGGTGTTGGGGAGGCGTTCTAGGATGGGGTAGCGCTCGCCCGCGTGGTAGTCGAGCTTCAGGACACGGAAGTATTCGCCGTTGGCCGCGATGAGCTCGATCGGCGGGCCGGTTGCCGCCGCGGGGTTGCGTGCGATCGCCGGGTGGCCTGCGACAGCGGGTTTACCAGCTACTGCCGGGCCATCTGAGAGCGCCGTACCGCGCGGGCTCGCGGTGCCGTTTGCCGAATCACCGCTTGCCTCGGCAGCGTCGCGGATGGCGGCGCGGAGGATGGCAGGGGTGAAGGCGCGGCCGTTGACGGCGAGGAGGCGCATGCCGGGCCCAAGACCGGCCTTGTCCGCCGGGCCGCCTTTCAGGACGTCCGTGACGATGTCTGCTGCGTTCACGTGGAGTCCCAGGGAGAACCAGAAGTCCACCGTGGCGTCCTGCGTATCCTGCATGGTGCTCCACGCGGAGGGTTCGGGCGCATACGTGAGCCGGTAGCCGGCGCGTTCGATTCCGCCGAGAGGCGCATGCGGCGCGTTCGTGTCCAGACGACTCCGCAGGAACGCGGCCCAATCATTGGCAGCGACTGCGTTCAGGCTAGCCACCACATCCTCAAAGGTGTACGGGACCACCTTTGGACCGGTATCGCCGCCCAGCCCGTGGAAGTTCGCGGCGAAGTCGTTGAGGGACTTCTTTCCATTGGTGAGTTGCCGGATGGTGGTGTCCACATCGAGCCAAAGGAGCTCCCCTTCGGCATAGAAGTCGGTGCTGCGGCGCCAGTTGTCCCATCCTCCGCCTGCGGTGTACAGGAGCTGGGCGGCGCGTGCGGTGTCCTGGAGGTCGCGCCAGTTGCGGCCTGGTTCGGCGTCCAGGGTTGCGGCGGAGCGTGCGAGGTAGCCGCGGAACTCTTCTGGGGTCCAGATACCGGCGCGCGCGGCGAGCACGTCGCCGAAGTACTGGGTAAGCCCTTCGTAGACCCAGAGGAGGTCGCCGACCATGGGTTTCTCGTAGTCTCCCGTGGCGAGCCCTGCCGGTCGCCGGTACTTGCCGTTCCAGCTATGGGTGAACTCGTGCGGCAGCAGGTCGCCGGCCAGGATGAACCGGTCGTCTTCGATAAACGTCTTGGCAGCGACGCGGTCGTCCGAGGACTGGTGGTGCTCCAGGCCGAAGTGCGCAACCGAATCGGAGATGGTGACCAGGAAGTGGTACTCGGTGTAGTGGCGGGAGGCGTACAGCGCGCCGGCCTCCCGCACCAGGCGGGAGAACGCAGCGATATGCGCGGACGACAGAGCGAGCTGCTCGGGGCCGTCGGCAGCGATGTCGAGGAAGTGTTTCGGTGTCACCTCAGGCGCCAGTGGGATCTCGCGGAAGTAGCGTCCCGCCAGGACGGGCGAGTCGATCAACTGGTCGAGCGGCACAGGGGAGAAGGGGACCGTGTAGGTGGGGGCGGCGCTGACCGGTGTCTTGCCGTCCGTGCGGGTGAGCGCGGTGCCGAACTGCCAGGCGGAGGGCAGGGTGATCGAAGGGGCGACACGAAGGTCCGACGGGTTAGCGCCGGCGGGCGAGAGCACCATGCTGTTCCAGGAGAGCACGGCGAGGTTCTCCGACGTGGAGGCTCCCGCGGAGAAGCCGCTCGGCGCGGACGTCGCGAGGAAGTCGAGCGTGATCTGGAGCGTGGTGCAGCCGGGCGGAACCGTAAGGTGGACGGCGTACATCTCGATGGGATCGCGCTGCCACTTCACCGTGCCGGGCGCGGAGCCGTCTGGCGTCGTGCCACAGGGTCGTCCATCCGCGGCGTGGGCGGTGATGACCAGGCCGGCTGTGTCCTCCAGCGGGCCGGTGGGGCCGTGCTCCCCCGGGATCCACTTCGGGTACACCAGTGTGAGTGGACCGGGAGCTGCCGAGAGGGTCTCGTGCGCGTGCAGGAGTTTGCGTGGCGCGTCGGTCAGGTCGACGTTGAGGCTGATGGCGGAAGTGGCCTGCTGGGCGTTCGCGACGGAGGTCATGCAAAAGGCGAGCGAACCGGCGATCAGGCCGGGGCGGACGAGGTGCAGAGACGCCATTCCTACTCCTGTGAGCGTGCTTGGGAAAGGTATGGAGCGCCGCCGGAAGGTCCAGATCGCGCGCGCCTTTAGCCAGTTGCCCTGTGCGTGTGCAGACCCCCGGCATAACCCCACGCCAGTATAGAGCCGCTTCGCCGGCCGACGGCCTTTCGCGCGGGCGATTCGAACAGCGATGCGGGTCTCGCGCCGAGGCGAAGGGCGGTATGCTCGAAGCTATGTCGGAGCTGAATGAGGCCCTGGTGGGGGAGAGCTATGGCGTGCGGCCCGCGCACATCCTGGAAGGCGTGACGGACGAGCACGCGCAGGCTTCCGTTCGCGGTGCGCCGCACACCTTGTATCAGGAGCTCTGGCATCTTGCGTTCTGGCAGGAGATCACCCTGCAGTGGGTACGCGGCGTCGAGACGCCCTATCCCGCACGACCCGAAGACGCCTTCCCTACTCCGGAGCAGCAGGCTGCGGAGAGTTGGGGCGCGCTGCGGGAACGCTTTCTGCGCGGTGCGAAGGCAGCGGCTGCCCTGGCGGGGGATGGAGCGGCGCTGGGCAGAATGGTCCGGTGTCCTTCGCGGCCGGGCGAGCCTGTGCGGGCTATGTCTGTGGAGGAGCAGCTTGTCTCGCTGGCCGCGCACAACGCGTATCACCTCGGTCGCATGGTGCTGCTGCGGCAGATGCTCGGCGCGTGGCCTCCGCCTGCGGGCGGATTTACCTGGTAGAGGCGCCCGGGCCGTGCCCTGGGGAATGCGCCCCCGCCGCCGCGCCCGCATGGGCCCCGCATGCCGCGGGCTCGTTGGTCATCTGCTTCGCCCACACGCGATAGCTTGCCGTCCCGGGTCGCAGGGTCGACCAGTAGCTGGAGGAGGAGAGCAGCGGCTTGTGCTGCGTGAACAGCTGCTGATCCAGGATCCGGATGCCACACTCCAGGTTGTTCCTGGGTTGAAGAATGCTGCGGGCTCCATCCGACGCAGGCAGGCGACGGTCGGCCTCCCAGTTGAAGTCGCACCCATAGCGCTCCGAGTCCTCATACGTGAGCTGCAGCAGGCCTTCGCTGTGGACCGGAGCGCCCGTCACCTTGTCCTTCACGGCCACTGCCGGCTCCGTATGGCGGACGTTCGAGGTGGGCTTCAGTCCCGCCTCGGCGGCGGCGAGAGCCTGAAAGAAGTAGGCCCAGAAGGCCCGCTTGTCGGCCTCGGGAAGCGTGTCGAACCGCGGGCACAGGCTGCGGAGGTCGCGGCCGGCGTCGGGCGAAAGAAAGCTGGCGGGAAGCGCCTGCTCGACCAGCTTGTCCCATGTGGGGTCCCACGTGGGGCCGCCCAGCTGTTCGCGCTTCTGCTCGACCGGAGTGGGCGGAGCGGGCTTCATGGCCGGCGCGGGCGCGCTGGCATTCGAGGGCGTCTCGTGGGGCTTGCATCCCACCACAGACTCGCATCCGGCCAGAACGCATCCGGCCAACACAAGGACAGGCAGCAGATGCACTCTTCCTGCTGCGGGCATCACGGGGTGTACCGTACGATTCATTGCGTGCGCCTCGGCGTACTGCGGAAGACGTGAAGTTCAGGCGTTCTGAAGGGCTTGGCTCAGCTCGTCGTAGTCCCACGCGCCCGTGTAGTGCACACCGTTGATGAAGAAGGTCGGGGTTCCGTGTACGCCGACCTCTTCCCCGCTGGCCGGGTCGCGTTCTATGCGCTCGGAGAAGGCCTGGTCCTCCATCGCTCGTTCGGCCTGCTCGGGGTTGAGCCCAAGCCTGGCCGCCTCCGCGACCAGCATCTCGGGCGCAAGGCTCGCCTGGTGATCGAAGATGGCGTCGTACATGGGCGAGTATCTGTCATGCACCGCGGCGAACTCTGCGGCTTCCGCGGCCGGCTCGGCCAGGGGATGAATCCCGGTCAAGGGGAAGTTGCGATACACGAACCGCAGCCGCGCCCCGAACTTCCGCTGCAGGCGCTTCACCAGCGTGTATGCGACGCGGCTATGCGGGCACTGGAAGTCGCCGTACTCGACCAGCGCCAGCGGCGCGTCGGCTTCGCCCTGGATGCGGTCCTCGTCCGTAATGGGGGCGAGACGTTTGGGCATCGTGGGACTCCGTGTGGCGCGGGGAATGTCTTCCTCGCAGCCTCTGCGTTGGATGCTGCGGGGCCGGGACGCCGTGGTTCGTCCCCTGCGGTTTTCCTCAGTACCGGGTAGGCACGGGTGGGTGCGAGGCCGTACTCTCGTGGCAGCCATGAAGACCAAGAAGCGGGTGGGAATATTGTTCGGCGGGCGCTCGGGCGAGCATGAGGTGTCGCTCCGCTCGGCGCGGTCGATTCTGAAGGCCATCGACCGCAAGAAGTACGACGTGGTGCCGATCGGGATCGGCAAGGACGGTCGCTGGCTCAGCGGGCCGGACGCGCAGCGTCTGCTAGAGAGCGGCGCAACGGCGGAGCTCGCGGCCGCACCCCGTGCCGCGGCCCTGCCGGTCGCGCCGGAAGAGGAGTTTGCCGCGGCGGCGGCGGTCCTGCGCTCCGGCGAGAGTCTCAGGATTCCTCCGGCGCAGCCGCATCTGCCGGAGAACATCGAGCTCCAGGCCGGGGCGGAGCTCGCACACCCGGGCAGCGCGCTCGGCGGCGCGCTCGATGTCGTCTTCCCCGTCCTGCACGGCACGTTTGGCGAGGATGGGACGATCCAGGGGCTGTTCGAGCTGGCGGACATCGCCTACGTCGGGTCCGGCGTGCTGGGCTCCGCCGCGGGCATGGATAAGGACGCGATGAAGCGCCTGTTCGCCTCCGCCGGCCTGCCGCAGACACCCTATGTGGCGCTGCTCCGGAGCGAGTGGAGGGCCGCCCCGAAGCGCTGCGTGAAGCGGATCGAAGAGGCGCTCTCGTATCCGCTGTTCGTGAAGCCCGCAAACCTGGGGTCGAGCGTGGGAATCTCCAAGGTGCACCACCGCGGCGAACTCGCGCCTGCGCTCGACCTGGCCGCTGGATTCGACCGCAAGCTCGTGATCGAGCAGGGCGTCGGTGGACCAGGCGTGAAGCCCCGAGAGCTCGAGGTCGCCGTGCTCGGCAACGACACGCCGGAGGCCTCCGTCGTCGGCGAGATCGTGCCCAACAAGGAGTTCTACGACTACGAGTCCAAGTATGCCGACTCGCCTGAGAACCCGTCGGTGCCCATCATCCCAGCGAGGCTGACGAAGGCGGAAGCGAAACAGACTCGCGAGATGGCAATCGCCGCGTTTCGTGCCTGCGACTGCGCCGGACTGGCGCGCGTCGACTTCCTGATGGAGCCGCGAGCACAGGGCCGGAACAGAGCGAGTAAGGCCAGAAAGCCGCGGATCTTCCTGAACGAGATCAATACCCTGCCCGGATTCACGTCCATCAGTATGTATCCGAAGCTGTGGCAAGCCTCCGGAGTCCGGTACAAGAAGCTGATCGACCGGCTGATTGAGCTCGCACTCGAGCGGCAGGAGGAGAAGCAGCAGACGAGATTCGCCAAGGATTGAGCGCCCGGGCTGCGTTAGAATCCCTGTGAGAGCCGCCGCAGAGCGCTGACACCCGCGGCGCGTACGGCTCCACCTACCGAGGCTGCATGCAGACCATCGGCACCACAACCACCAACCCGAGCCGTTCCACAGACCAGATTGGCCTACGCGTCGCGGCGTCGGTGGCGGCGCATGGTCTCGCAATCGGCCTGATCGCGCTTGGACTGCACGCAAAGCCCCGCTTCGTCGCGCCGTATCGCTTGCCCGGTAGTCCTCACGGTTCGAACTTCCTGCTCGCCTACCTGCCTGACCGCGCGCCCGAGCAATCGGCTGCCGCGAAGAAGGCCGAAGCGAAGCCCGCGCGGATCGAGCCCACGCCCTCGCCTCTCAGCAGGACCACGAAGGCGCTCTCCGCCGCCGCCGATACTACCAGGGCCTCACCGGATCCGAACGCCACCACCGGAGCGGACGCTCTCGGGTCCGGCAACATCACCATCGCCCTCACGAGCTACTTCCCGCCGCCCAGACCTGACCTCGCGCCCGTCCCGCGAGGCACGCACGGAGACGTAATCCTCCGCGTGGTGATCGGGACAGACGGACGCATCGCCGACCTGAAGATGGTCAGCGGTCTCGGCTACGGGGTCGACGAGACGGTGATCTCGACCGTTCAGCAGTGGGTGTTTCATCCCGCGCTGCAGAACGGGCGCCCGGTCGCGAGCGAGCAGGAACTGCACTTCCACTACGAGAAGGGCTAGCCCAGCGTCTACAGCACGCGCGTGTGGCGGTAGCCATGCGTGGTGAGCGCCGTAAGCAGTTCGTCCACGTGCTCCCGCCCGCGCGTCTCCATCGTGATGTCGATCACCGTATCGCCAAGATTGACGCCATAGTACGAGCGGTTGTACAGGGTGTTTACAATGTTCACGCGATGCTCCGCGATCAGCTCCGTCAGATCCGCGAGCGCACCCGGTTTATCCAGCAGGTGGATGCGCAGCAGGATCAGCCTGCCATCCTGAACCAGGCCGCGCTCGATGATCCGCGAGAGCAGCGTGACATCGATATTGCCGCCGCACACCAGCACAGCCGTGTGGGCTCCCTGGAGCGACGTACGATGCTGCAGCAGTGCGGCCAGCGCGGTCGCGCCGGCACCCTCTGCCAGCGTCTTCTCGCGTTCAAGAAGCATCAGGATCGCCGAAGCGATCTCGTCCTCCTCCACGGTGACGATCTCGTCCACGTAGGCTTCCACCACGGGCAGCGTGAGCTCCCCGGCCCGCCGCACAGCGATGCCGTCCGCGATGGTGGTCGAGGGTTCGATCGTGACCGGCCGCCCCGCCTTGACTGCCTCCGCCATCGACGCGAGCCGCGCGGTCTGCACGCCGATGACCTTGATGTGAGGCCGTGATTCCTTGATGGCGCATGCAATGCCGCCGATCAGGCCGCCTCCGCCGATGGGCACCACCACGGCTTCCAACTGCGGCACCTGCTCCAGCAGCTCAAGCCCGATCGTCCCCTGGCCGGCCATCACATCGGCGTCGTCGAACGGATGGATAAACGTGAAGCCCTCGATTGTGCAGCGCCTGCGAGCCTCCGCGTATGCCTCGTCGTAGTTGGCGCCGTGGAGGATCACCTCCGCGCCGAATCCGCGGGTCGCCGTCACCTTCACCAGCGGGGTCGTCAACGGCATCACGATCACCGCACGAATCCCGCGCTTGGTCGCGTGATACGCCACCCCCTGCGCATGGTTGCCGGCCGACGCCGCGATCACGCCCCGGGCCGCCTGCTCGGGGGTAAGCAGGGCGATGCGGTTCAGCGCGCCGCGCTCCTTGAAGGAGCCCGTCATCTGCAGGTTCTCAAGCTTGAGATAAACCTGCTGGCCGGTCAGCTCAGACAGCATAAGCGAGCGCGGGCATGGCGACTCGTAGATGGAACCGCGGAGCCGCTCGCGCGCAGCAAGAATGTCGTCGAGACCGATGCTCAGGTTGGTGCTGGTGGAGGCCATTGCTTTAGATGGTATCGCGCCGCGCTCGCCGCGTACGGGCAGATTTGCTACTCTTGCCGCCTATGCCAGTTCGCTTTCTGTGTGCCGTGGCGTTGCTCTCCTCCGTCCTCCGCGCTCAATCCTTCACCCCGGTGCGGGAGCAGAAGAATCTCTCGGCTGCCGCCGTCGCGACGCTGCACACGCTCGAGACGCTGAACTACCTCCCCGCCGATTCGTGGCGCTTCCACGCGGGCGATGTCCCGCATGGTGAGGCCGTCGGACTCGACGACTCAGCCTGGCCTACTGTAGCCGCCGGCACCAAGGCGCCGAAGTCTGCCGTCTGGTACCGCCGCACCATCGAGGTGCCGCGCACCCTGCACGGCTACGACATCGCCGGCGGACGAATCTGGTTCCAGTTCCGCGCAGAGGCAAACGGGCCTATGCCCGAGATCGTCTACTTCAACGGACGCCGCGTGGCGCTGGGCGATGACCTCGAGCCCATTGTGCTGTTTGAGCCCGCCCGCCCCGGCGACACCGTAGTCGTCGCGGTCAAGCTGCTGCAGACCGTGGACGAGAAGCGCTTTCGCGGCGCCTCCCTGCGCATCGAGGCGATCGCTCCCGCCGCCGGGAGACAGGCTCGCCCCAGCCCCGAGGATCTGCGCGTGCAATGCCTGGCCGCCGCGGACCTGCTGCCCGATCTGACCCCCGCCCGCAAGGACCTGCTGCCCAGGGTGGAGGAGGCGGTGGCCGCCATCGATCTCCGCGCGCTCGCCGCGGGCGACCAGGCAGCGTTCGACGCGTCGCTCACAAAGTCGCAGGGCATCCTGGCCACGCTACACACCGCGCTCGCACAGGCCAAGGTGGTGGAGGCGGGCAACTCGCACATCGACGCAGCCTGGCTGTGGCCGCGCACCGAGACGGTTGATGTAGTGAAGCGAACCTTCACCACCGCGCTCCAGTTGATGAACGAGTATCCGAACTACACCTTTACGCAATCCGCCGCGCAGTACAGCGCCTGGATGGCCGACAAATATCCCGAGCTGAACGAGCAGATCAAGCAGCGCATTGAGGAAGGTCGCTGGGAGATCGTGGGAGGCATGTGGGTCGAGCCCGACCTCAACATCCCCGACGGCGAATCCCTCGTCCGGCAGCTGCTCTTGGGCCAGCGCTACTTCCAGAAGGAGTACGGCGTCACCGCACGCATCGGCTGGAACCCGGACTCCTTCGGTTACAACTGGCAGCTTCCGCAGATCTACAAGCGCTCCGGCCTGGACTACTTCGTCACGCAGAAGATGCACTGGAACGACACCAACCAGCTTCCCTTCCGGCTCTTCTGGTGGCAGTCGCCCGATGGCTCCAAGGTCCTCACGTATTTCCCCACGGACTACGTCCACACCAACGTCAACCCGACGCGGATCGCGGCCGACTACGCCGAGTCCGCCGAGCGCAACCCCGGCACGACGGAGATGCTCGACCTCTACGGGGTCGGCGACCACGGCGGCGGCCCCACCCGGGACATGCTCGACCAGGCCGACCACTGGATCGCCGCAGGCAAGACCGGCGCAGCCGTGCCTGCCATGCACTACGGCACCGCGCAGAGCTACTTCTCGTCGGTCGAGAAGAAGCTCAACCCCGACGCGCCCGTCTGGAACTACAAGTCATTGGCCAAGGGCTACAAGGCCCCGCCGGCTTCGGCCTCCGGAGGCATGGGGCTGCCCACCTGGAACGACGAGCTCTACTTCGAGTACCACCGCGGCGTCTTTACCTCGCAGGCCCAGCACAAGGCGAGCAACCGCCGCGCCGAAACCGACACCCTCGATGCGGAGAAGCTGGCGTCCTTCGCCTGGCTGCAGGGCGCTTCCTACCCTGCCGCTGACCTCACCGAGAGTTGGAAGAAGATCACCTTCAATCAATTCCACGATCTCGCCGCCGGTTCCGGCATCGCCGTCATCTATCGCGACGCGCAGGACGACTACAAGCAGGTCTTCGACTCGGACAAGCTGATGGACGAGGCGGCGCTTGAGCGCATATCCGATCGAGTTGGCACTGGCGCGGAGCGACTGCCCGAGAGCGTACCTGTTTTCCTTACGAACACAATGGGGTGGGATAGATCGGAAACGTCGGAAATCAAGGTTCGCTTTCCAGCCCACGTTCACGACGTGCAGGTTCTGACCGGCGACCGCGCCGAAATCCCTAGCCAGTTGCTGAGCCGTAACGGAGATAACTTCACTCTTCTCGTGCACCCTTCAAAAGTTCCATCCATGGGATACCAGACAATCTATGTGACGAATGCCGACGCGTCAGCAACAAGGGGTCCACGGGAAGTACTCGCTGCACAGCAAACCAACAATGAATTGTCTTTAACGAACAGGAACATTCGGGTTGTTGTCGATAGGACGAGCGGCTGCATCACACGCCTCTCGACTGCTGGTAGACGCTCAACCGATGAGCCCGCCGAGTTCCTCACGCCGAACTCCTGCGGCAACCAGCTCCAGGCGTTCAAGGACACACCGAAGCAGTACGACGCCTGGAACATCGACCCCGGCACACTGGACATCGCGCCTGCCATCATCGATAAGGTCGACTCCATTCAGCTCGTCGAGGATGGCCCACTGCGGAAGACCGTACGCATCACGCGCACATGGCAATCCTCGCACTTCGTGCAGGACGTATCGCTGGATGCTTACGCGGACATCGTCCGCATTACCAACGACATCGACTGGCACGAGAAGCACGTGCTGCTGAAAGCCGCCTTCCCGCTCGCTCACTCGAGCGACCACGCCACCTACGAGATCCCCTACGGCAGCATTGAGCGCCCCACCACCCGCGACAACTCCTTCGAGAAAGCCAAGTTCGAAGTCCCCGCCCTGCGCTGGGCCGACCTCGGCGACGCGACCGCGGGCCTCTCGATCCTCAACGATTCGAAGTACGGCTACGACGCCGTCGGCAACACGCTGCGCCTCACTCTCCTGCGCTCGCCCACCTGGCCCGACCCCGACGCCGACCAGGGCCACCAGCACTTCACCTACGAGCTTTACCCCCACGCTGGGAGCTGGAAGCAGGCCGAGACCGTTCGGCGCGGGTATGAGCTGAACACGCCGCTGACCGCCACCCAGGTGATGCCCCACACCGGCACGCTTCCACCCACGCACTCGTTCGCGTCGGTCAAAAACCGCAATGTCACCCTGACCGCGGTCAAGAAGGCCGAGGACTCCGACGCGCTTGTCTTCCGCATGTACGAGTGGGCCGGCACGGGGGCGGAGGTCAAGCTCCACGTGCCGGCGGGTGCGAAGTACGCCGTGGAATCGAACCTGATGGAGCGGGTGGAGGGCGGCCACCTGCCGCTTGCCTCGGACGTGGTGCGGGTGGCGATCAAGCCGTACGAGATCCTGACCGTCCAGGTCTTCTATCGTCGGACCGCGCTGTCGACAGCGGCCGCGTCGCGTTAGGCGTCCGGCCGCGGCTGCGCGCGCGGCAGCTACTGCCTTCGGCGGAAGTGGTTGGCGAGGCGGAACTCTTCCCGGAGCTCGGGGGTGCGCAGGTTCTCGCGGAGGTGCGCGAGGCGCTGCTCGAGGGCGCTGAGCGTCTGCGCAATCGGCTCCGTGTTGGTAAGGGCCACGTCGCGCCACATGCTGTACGGGCTTGCGCCGAGGCGGGTGGTCTCGCGCAGGGCCCGGCCGCCGATGGCGGCGATCTGCTCGCGGGCTTCGGGGTCCCCGGCGAAGGTGTCTTCGAGCAGCGCGGCGAGTGCGGTGGAGAGCATCTGCGGCAGATGGCTGACCCAGGCGCAGATCTCGTCGTGGCGCGCGGCGTCGAGGTTGAGGACGCGGGCTCCGAAGTTCGTGACCCAGCCGCGCCACTCGCTCTCAAGCGGGTGGGCGGCAGGGAGGCCGGCGTCACTGGCATCGGCGGGGGTGAAGAGCCAGGGGGCGCCGCGGAAGAGCGCGGCTTCGGCGAGTGCGGCACCGCCGGACTCCTTGCCGGCCATGGGATGGCCGGGGAGGAAGCGGGCCGTCTTGCCGTCCGGCCCGGCGTTGGGGAAGAGGCGGGCGGCGGCCTGCGCGATGGTGAGTTTCGTACTGCCGACGTCGGTGATCAGCGTGCCGGGGCCGCAGACCGGCGCGAGGCGCTCCATCCAGTCGAGGGTCGAGAGGACGGGGCCGGCGAGGACGATGAGCTGGGCGTCGGCCGCGGCGGCGTCGCTGACGGTGCGGCTGATGGCTCCTCGCGCGAGGGCAGTCTGGAGTTCGGCGGGGTTGGGATCGAGCCCGGCGATCTCCCCGGCGAATCCGGCGTCCCGCAGGGCGAGGCCGACGGAGGAGCCGATGAGGCCGGTGCCGACGATGAGGGCGCGCTGGATCATGGGCTGCTTTTTCCCTCGCGAAACCTCGGGCGGGGTAGTCAAAGGGGGGACTGGGGCAAAAACCACTTAGCTTCGGTTAGGACTCCCGAGCGCAGGCTGGGCGTTTTCGCCCACTTTTCAGTATAGCTGTTTGGCGAAACGAGACGGCCAGGTTTGTCTCGCTTGGTATGCGGAGCCGCTTTGGGGAGATTGTGCGGGGTTGCGTCGATGCGGTGCAGCCTCGAATGGAATCGGGGAGTGGGGTCCGATGTCCGTTCGAGGCTGCGTGTTTGGGGGGGTGGTTTGTGGGTGGCGTTATGCGAGGTCGAAGCGGTCGAGGTTCATGACCTTGACCCAAGCTCGCACGAAGTCGCGAACGAAGACGGACTGCGAGTCGCTTAGGGCGTAGAACTCGGCGAGGCCACGCAGTTGCGAGTTGGAACCGAAGACGAGATCGACCACTGTGCCTGTCCACTTGAGCTCGCCGGTGGCGCGGTCCCGGCCTTCGAGGATGGCTGGGGAGGTTGCGGAGCGCTTCCATTTCGTATTCATGTCGAGGAGGTTGAGGAAGAAGTCGTTAGTCAGCGTTTCAGGTTGTTTGGTGAAGACGCCGTGCGGGGTGTGTGCGAAGTTGGTGTTGAGGACGCGCATGCCGCCGATGAGGACGGTCATCTCGGGGGCGGTGAGGTTGAGGAGGTTGGCCTTGTCGAGGAGCATCTCGGCTGCGATGCCCTCGTGGCCGTGGCGGATGTAGTTGCGGAAGCCGTCGAGTTTGGGCTCGAGCACATCGAAGGACTCGACGTCGGTCTGCTCCTGCGAGGCATCCATGCGGCCGGGTGAGAACGGGACCCTGATGTCGTGGCCTGCGTTTTTGGCGGCCTGCTCGATGGCTGCGGAGCCGCCGAGGACGATGAGGTCGGCGAGCGAGACCTTTTTGCCGCCGGACTGCGCGGCGTTGAAGTCCTTCTGGATGGACGCGAGCTTCTCGAGGATGGTGGCGAGTTCGCCGGGCTGGTTGACCTCCCAGTACTTCTGCGGCTCGAGGCGGAGGCGTGCGCCGTTGGCTCCGCCTCGCTTGTCGCTGCCGCGGAAGGAGGAGGCGGAGGCCCAGGCGGTGGAGACGAGCTGGGAGATGGAGAGGCCGGAGTTGAGGAGCGTGGTCTTGAGGGCTTCGATGTCCGCGTCGTTGATGAGTGTGTGGTCGAGTGCGGGGATCGGGTCCTGCCAGATCAGGGTTTCGGAGGGAGCGAGCGGGCCGAGGTAGCGGGTGACGGGGCCCATGTCGCGGTGGGTGAGCTTGAACCAGGCACGGGCGAAGGCATCGCTGAACGCTTCGGGGTTCTCGAAGAAGTGGCGGGAGACCTTTTCGTAGGCGGGGTCCTTGATGAGCGCGAGGTCGGTGGTGAACATCATGGGAGCGTGCCGGTGGGTGGGGTCGTGTGCATCGGGCACGGTGCCGGCTCCGCCTCCGTTGCGGGGCGTCCACTGGTGTGCGCCGGCGGGGCTTTTGGTGAGCTCCCAGTCGAAGTTGAAGAGGTTCTCCCAGTAGTTGTTGTCCCACTTGACGGGGTTGGTGGTCCATGCGCCTTCGAGGCCGCTGGTGATGGTGTCGCGGCCGTGGCCGGTGCCGAAGGTGTTATTCCACCCGAACCCCTGCTCTTCGAGGTCTGCGCCTTCGGGCTCGGTGCCGGTGTAGTCGCCGGGGTTGGCGGAGCCGTGGGCCTTGCCGAAGGTGTGTCCTCCGGCGATGAGGGCTACGGTCTCCATGTCGTTCATCGCCATGCGGCCAAAGGTCTGGCGGATATCGCGCGCGGCGGCGAGGGGATCGGGCGTGCTGTTGGGTCCCTCGGGATTGACGTAGATGAGGCCCATCTGGACGGCGGCGAGCGGGTTTTCGAGCTGACGGTCGCCGGTGTAGCGGGTGTCGTCGAGCCACTTGCGCTCGGATCCCCAGTAGGTATCTTCGACGGGCTCCCAGATGTCTTCGCGTCCTCCGGCGAAGCCAAAGGTCTTGAGTCCCATGGACTCGAGGGCGACGTTTCCGGTGAGGACGATGAGGTCGGCCCAGGAGAGTTTTTCGCCGTACTTCTGCTTGATGGGCCAGAGGAGCCGGCGGGCCTTGTCGAGGTTTGCGTTGTCCGGCCAGCTATTGAGGGGAGCGAAGCGTTGCGCTCCGGTGCCGGCTCCGCCGCGACCGTCGGCGATGCGGTAGGTTCCGGCGCTGTGCCAGGCCATGCGGATGAAGAAGGGACCGTAGTGGCCGAAGTCGGCGGGCCACCAGGGCTGCGAGCTGGTCATTAGGGTGTGCAGGTCCGCGATGACGGCGGAGAGGTCGAGGGTCTTGAAGGCCTCGGCGTAGTTGAAGTCGGGGTCAACCGGCTTGTTGAGCGGGGAGTTCTGGTTGAGGACCTTGAGGTTCAGCTGATTGGGCCACCAGTCGGCGTTGGTCTGGGCTCCGCCCATGGTGGTAGTGCGCGCGGCGCCGGAGAAGGGGCACTTGGATTCCCTTGGCGACTCGGCTGCGGCAGTGTCTGCCTGCTTGGGGTGGGGCTCGCCGACTGCGTGATCGTATTGCTGGTCCGTTTGCTGGTCCATGTAGTGCGTCTCCTTCGTACGGTTATAGGAAGTGGGTGAGGAGCAGAGGCCGCGGCGTCTGGCGGGCTTCAGGGCGCGCTATGTCGCGGAGTGGCGCGGCTGGTGGATGGAGGAGCGGCACGAGTCCGGGGAGGGTTGCGGGCGCATTGGCTGCAGAGCCCGCGGACGAGCAGCTCGTAGTCGCGGACGACTCTCTTCCCGAGCGAGCGAGGCGAGGGCCGGGGCACGTCGCACCAGTCGATGTCCTCCACGGTGCCGCAGCGATCGCAGAGGAAGTGGTGATGGCGTAGGCCCTTGGCGTCGAAGCGTGCGGCGCGGCCCTCGACCGCTACTTCGCGGACGAGCCCGGCCTGGACGAGGTCGCGGAGGTTGTTGTAGGTGGTGGCGCGGGAGGAGCGGGGATCCAGACGGTTGACGGCTTCGAAGATCTCGACGGCGGTAGGGTGCTTGTTCTGCTCGATCAGGAACGCCATGACGGCGTAGCGCTGTGGCGTGCAGCGCAAGCCGCAGGCCTCTAGCGAGTGCCGGATGGTTTCAGCGTCCATCGGTCTATCTTAGACCAAATCTAATGTGATATTCGGTCCAGAGTGGTTTTTGGCGTGGAGCACACCACTGCGGCAGGGGCGAGCGCTTCGGCCCCCGGTTTCGGGAGCGGGGTTGCGTCAAGCTGGGGTGGGGGAGGGCTGGTGCGTCATGGCTTCCGTGAGGCGGGGATCGTGGAGGAGGTGGCGAGGGCCGCGCGCGGGTGTTGATCCTGCGGGGATTGCTCCTGGGGGCCGGGTGAGTCCGGATGGGCGAGGTCGAGGCGGACCTCGCGCAGGGAGAAGGTGTAGGAGTCTCCGGAGCAGCAGACGTTGCTTTGGAGCAGGAAGCGGGTGCCGTCCGCGCTGATGAACTTGGAGGGGACGGTGGTGCCGTACTGGCCGCGGTTTCGGGCGGACCACTGGGGGCCGAAGTCGTGTGAGAGGACGTGACGCCAGGGGCCCCAGGGTTTCGGCGCCTCGTAGAACTCGTGGGTGGAGCAGGACCAGGAGGTGTAGAGGAAGCGCTTGAGGGGCTTGTCGTAGACGACGCCTCCCTGGGCGATGACGGAGTCGGTTGCGGGGCAGATGGTGCCGGGGGTCTGCGGGCGGACGATGCGGGTATCAAGCAGAACGGGGACCTTGTGCTCGATCTGCGCGTCCCAGTAGGGCTTGCCGTTCGGTTTGGGGCCGGCGTAGAACTGCCAGGCATGGCGGTCGAGCACCCTGGAGGCGGGGACGCGGGCGAGGTAGAGGGTCTGCTGGCCGCGCCAGTTGTAGTCCAGACCATAGGCGTAGACGAAGCGGTCGATGGCGTTTCCGGCGTCCCGGCCGAAGTCCAGGAAGAAGATGGTGGTGAAGAGCGAGGGCTGGCCGGGGCCGCCGAACATGGGGGCGGCGGACTCCCACTGCCAGGTGATGCCGTGGTCGGTGGAGCGGGCGATGGAGGCGGCGGGCGCGGTGTTGAAGCCCTTGCTGTCGAGGTTCTGGAAGGCGAGGTAGAGGGTGCCTCGGCGGCAGAGCATGCCGGTCGGCTTGCGGTTGAAGCCGGGGCCGCTCCAGTTGGTGCCGACGTTGGCGGCGAGGGCGGTTCCGGTGAGGTGCGGGGGCGTGCCGCTGATGCGGCTGACCTGCAGGTCGGGGCGCAGAACGGCGGGCTGGATGGGAGCGCCGGTGAAGGCGCTTCCGTCTCCGTTGGCGGTGTAGAGGTTGTCGTCGTCGGCCCAGCAGGTGGGCCAGAGGTCGCCGTCGCCGGGCATCTGGTAGGTGGAGTAGGGCTCCTCGGTGCCGGCGGCGAAGAACTGGCTGGGTGAGGGCGCGAGCGGCAGGGTGAGGGCGTCGACCGAGCGGGTGCTGCTCGCGCCGGCAGAGAGGCCGCGCGCCGGCAGCAGAAGCAGGCAGAGCGCCGGGAGCAGCAGCGCGCGCCGCAGGGGGAGAGCTGGATGTTCGAGGGACCGCGGCATGGAGTGGCTCAAAGAAAGGTACGTCAGGTCGTTGCAAAAGATGTAACAGCTTCCGGTTCGGACAGAAATGACGCTTTCGGGGGAAGACGGATGGGAGGGCTGTGGAGCACGGTGAATCGTGACAGCTATTCTGGTGCAGGTATTCCGGGGCTTGGACGGACGAGGAGGGGATTTGGATTCAGGTCGGAGGTTGCGGCTGCGCGGTGTTGTTGTCGCGGCGGCGTGTGTGCTGGGGTACTGGGCTCCGTGGAACCGGGTGCTGCCTCTGGATGGAGCGGGGCCGAATGCACACCTTTGGGGCGTGGTGTCGGTGTGGTTGACGAAGGTGGGGGTGCTTGGGATCGGCGCGGCGTTCGCGGCGGTGCTGGGCGCGGGCAGTGGGTGTGCGGCGGCGGGGGCCGGGCTGCGGACGTGGGCCTCGGCGGGTGGCGGCGAGCGCGCAGGGTATGTGGGCCTGGTGTTGCATGTGGTCGCGCTGGCACTGCTGATGCCGCTGAGC
>JALYIA010000132.1 GCA_030776065.1 Acidobacteriota bacterium | reverse complement strand
TTCGAGGGGAGGGGTGAGCGATGGGGGAGAGGGTGCTGCGGGTGGAGGGTTTGGGGGTGGGGTTCGGGGGGCGGGAGGTGGTGCATGGGGTGTCGTTCGGGGTGGGGGCGGGGGAGACGCTGGGGCTGGTGGGCGAGTCGGGATCGGGGAAGTCGGCGTGCTCGCTGGCAGTGATGGGGTTGCTGCCGGGGTCGGCCGAGGTGAGTGGGGCGGTTTGGCTTGAGGCGCGGGATGGCGGGGCGGCGGAGGATCTGCTGCGGCTGCCGGAGGAGGGGATGCAGCTGCGGCGGGGGCGGGATGTGGCGATGATCTTCCAGGAGCCGATGACGGCGCTGAATCCGGTGATGCGGGTGGGGGAGCAGATTGGCGAGGCGTTGCGGGCGCATGAGCGGGGGCTGGGGAGGGCGGAGGTTCGGGCGCGGGTGATCGAGGCGATGCGGGAGGTGGCGCTGCCCGAGCCGGAGCGGCGTGCAGGGGACTATCCGCACCAGTTTTCCGGCGGGCAACGGCAGCGGATATTGATTGCGATGGCGCTGGTGAACCGGCCTCGGCTGCTGATTGCGGATGAGCCGACGACGGCGCTGGATGTGACGGTGCAGGCGCAGGTGCTGGCGCTGCTGCGGGATCTGCGCGACCGGCTGGGGCTGGCGATGCTGTTTATCTCGCACGACCTGGCGGTGGTGGCGGAGATTGCGGACCGGGTGGCGGTGATGCGGAAGGGTGAGATTGTGGAGGAGGCGGCCGTGGGGGAGCTGTTTCGGGCTCCGGCCCATGCGTATACGCGGGGGCTGCTGGCGGCGATTCCTACGATGGAGACGGATCGGGGGCGGCCGCTGCAGGTTGTGGGGTGAGGCCGGGAGGGCGAGGTTTCAGGATAGCGCGGTGCGGGCTCGCCAGAGGGCTCCCTGGATGGGATCGACGGCGTCCGGGAGTACGGTGATGCGGGGCCAGGTGTGCTGTAGGGCGAGGAGCAGGGCGTCGCGCACGGGGGCGACGTTCTGGAGGATGCTTCCGGCGAGGGCTACGGTGGGTAGGGCGAGGGCGCCGGGTGGGGTGGGTTCGAGGGATTCCATGCGGCGGATGACGAGGGTGACGAGGCGGGCGAGCTCCTGCCCGGCGAGGGTGAGGACCTCGGCGGCGATGGGGTCGCCGGCCTGGGCGCAGGCGAGGACGACGGGTGTGAGTTCGGCGAAGGGTGGCGGGGGTGTGGCGTTGCCGAGCTGGATGAGGTCTTCGAGGGAGGCGAGGCTCCAGTGGCGCTGGATGTGTTCGAGGAGTGCGGAGGAGCGGCTCTCGTCGACGCCGCGGAAGACGCTGCGGACGGCCTGGAGGCCGATCCAGTGGCCGGAGCCCTCGTCGGCGAGGACGGGGCCCCAGCCTCCGGCGCGTGTGAGTTCCCCGGCCTGGGTGCGTCCGACGGTGTTGGAGCCGGTGCCGGCGAGGGAGAGGACGCCGCGGCCTCCGCGGAAGGCGGCGTCAAGTGCAATCTCCTCGTCGCCGCAGAGGAGGAGTTCGCCGGCGGCGCGGAGGCTGTGCTGCTGGCGGATCCAGTTGGCGACGAGGGGGACGCTGTATCCGGAGGTTCCGATGCAGGTGCCGGTGAAGCGCGAGGGGGGGATTCCGGAGAGCTGGTGGAGCTGTTCGAGGGCGGAGGCAAAGTTGGCTTCCGCGATGCCGGGGGAGGTGTTGAGGAGCTTGATGGAGCCGGTGCGAACGCGGGCGAGCTCGCGGGTGGCGTCGGCGAGGAGGTAGTCGGTCTTGGTGCCGCCAGCGTCGATGGCGAGGAAGCAGGGGCTGGTGGTGTCGTGTGGGCTCATGCGGCGAGGTTGATGGTAGCACCCGGGGCGGCGAGGTCTGGGGGGAGGTGTGTGTGGTGGGCCTGTATGCGGCGGCCTTTGGATGCGGCGGGCTCTGTATACTTCGTGGGTTGCGGAGAGTGAAGCGGCCGGGAAGGCTTAAGGGGGCAGGAGGAGACATGGGGACGAAGTGCGGGATGCGGGTGTGGGTGGCGTTGGTGGTGGTGGGGGGCGCGGCGGCGGCGTGGGGGCAGAGCGGCGGCGAGGGGGTGCGCGCGGATGCGGAGCGCAAGGCGGCGGCGCTGGTGGGGAAGATGACGCTCGGGGAGAAGATTCTGCAGATGCAGAATGGGGCGCCGGCGATTCCGCGGCTGGGGATTCCGGAGTACAACTGGTGGAACGAGGGGCTGCATGGGATTGCGCGGTCGGGGTATGCGACGGTGTTTCCGCAGGCGATCGGGATGGCGGCGAGCTGGGATGCGGAGCTGCAGCAGCAGATTGGCGGGGTGGTGGGGACGGAGGCTCGGGCGAAGTACAACGACGCGGTGCGTCAGGGGAACCGGAGCATCTACTTCGGGCTGACGGTGTGGTCGCCGAACATCAATATCTTTCGCGATCCGCGGTGGGGACGGGGTCAGGAGACGTATGGGGAGGATCCGTTTCTGACGGCGCGGATGGGGGTGGCGTATGTGCGGGGGCTGCAGGGCGGGGATTCGGACCGGCCGATGGTGATCGCCACTCCGAAGCATTACGCGGTTCATAGCGGACCGGAGCCGCTGCGGCATGGGTTCAACGTGGATGCTTCGCCGAAGGATCTGGAAGAGACGTATCTGCCGGCGTTCCGGGCGACGGTGACGGAGGCGCAGGCGGGGAGTGTGATGTGCGCGTACAACGCGGTCGACGGTGAGCCGGCGTGTGCGAGCAGGATGCTGCTGGGAAAGACGCTGCGGGAGGCGTGGGGCTTCAAGGGGTTTGTGACGTCGGACTGCGGGGCGGTCGGGGACATCAGTAGTCCCCGGGGGCACCATCTGGCGCCGGATGAGGCGCATGCGTCGGCTGCGGCGGTGAAGGCGGGCACGGATACGACGTGCGGGCGGGAGTATGTGCATCTGGCGGAGGCGGTGAAGGGCGGACTGATTACGGAGGGTGAGATCGACCGGGCGGCGGTGCGGCTGTTTACGGCGCGGTATCTGCTGGGGATGATGGGGGACGATGGCGGGGATGTGCGGGCGAAGGTGCCGATGAGCGAGGTGGACTCGGCCTCGCACCGGGAGCTGGCGTTGCGGTCGGCGCGGGAAGGGATTGTGCTGCTGAAGAACGATGGCGTGCTGCCGTTGAAGAGCGGGGTGAAGACGGTGGCGGTGGTGGGGCCGAACGCGGCGGCGATCGAGGCTCTGGAGGGGAACTATACGGGCGTGCCGTCGAAGCCGGTTACTCCTCTGGACGGGCTGGAGGCGGCGCTGCGCGGCAGGGCGAAGGTGGTGTTTGCGCAAGGCTCGCCGCTGGTGGCGGAGCTGCCGGTGGTGGCTCCGCGGACGCTGTTTCGTCCGGCGGCCGGAGATGCGGGGTTTGGGTTGAAGGGGGAGTACTTCGGGAGCAAGGACTTTTCGGGGACCCCAGCGGTGACGCGTGTGGATCCGCAGATCGACTTCGACTGGAATGCGGCGGCGCCAGGTGCGGGGCTGGCGCGAGATGTGTACTCGGTGCGCTGGACGGGGGTGATCGCGGCTCCGTCGGCAGGGGATGTGGTGTTTGCGGTACGGACGCCGCATTGCTCGCCGTGCCATGACGATGAGGCGGTCCGGGTGTATCTGGATGGAAAGCAGGTGACGGATCTGAGGATCGACAAGGAGGGTGCGCGCGGTTTGTCGGCGAGTCCGTTTGCGATGCACTTCGCGGATACCAAGGCGCATGCGTTGAAGGTGGAGTATGTGCACACCTCCCCGTTGTTTGGGGGAGGGGTGACGCTGGAGTGGCAGCCTCCTGTGGAGGCGCTGCGGGCGGAGGCGGTGGCGGCGGCGCGCGCTGCGGACGCGGTGGTGGCATTTGTGGGGCTTTCGCCGTTTCTGGAGGGTGAAGAGATGCGCGTGGATGCGGCGGGCTTCCGGGGCGGCGACCGGACGAGCCTGGCGCTGCCGGCGGCGCAGGAGGCGCTGCTGGAGGCTGTGGCGGCGACCGGCAAGCCGCTGGTGGTGGTGTTGATGAGCGGGAGCGCGGTAGCGTCGAAGTGGATGTCGGAGCATGCGGCGGCTGTGCTGGAGGCGTGGTATCCGGGCGAGTCGGGCGGGGAGGCCCTGGCGGATGTGTTGACGGGCAGGTACTCGCCCGCGGGGCGACTGCCGGTGACGTTCTACGCGTCCGCGGAGCAGCTTCCGCCGTTTGAGGAGTACGGGATGAAGGGGCGGACGTACCGGTACTTCGAGGGCGAGCCGGCGTACGGGTTCGGGTATGGGCTGAGCTACACGACGTTTGCGTATGCGAACCGGCGGTTGTCGGCTGGGACGGTGCAGGCAGGGGATGTGGTGACGGTGTCTGCGACGGTGAAGAACGCGGGGTCGAAGGAGAGCGACGAGGTTGTGGAGGTGTATGTGTCCCCGGGCGCGGCTGAGGCGAATCTTCCGCGGCGGTGGCTTGCGGGGTTTCGCCGTGTGCATCTAAAGGCGGGAGAGCAGCGGGAGGTGTCGGTTGCGCTGGGTCCGCGAGAGTTGAGCACGGTGGGGGTGGATGGGACACGGGCGATGGCGGCGGGGAGCTACCGGGTGTATGTGGGCGGCGCGCAGCCCGGGCCGGGCGATCCGGGGATGACGCTGGAGATCCGGGGGAGGCAGGCACTGCCGCGTTAGGCGGCGGGAGCAGGCAGCGGGTGCGGCTCTCTGCTGGGGGAGGTGCAGGGCGGTTGGGGTCGGCACGGGGGGCGAGACGGATTGGGCGTACGCTGCAGCAGAGACGTACATCCGGTGGAGGAATGCCGGTATTCTGAAGGACATGAGGCTGGACACTCAACCTCTGAAGGGCCGGACAGCTTGAACGCACCAGCATCCCTGCACGACGCGCATGTGGTTTCGCCGGTCATCGCCGGTTCGGGCGAGATGTCGCATCTGGTGCGCACACAGGACTGGGCTCGGTCGCCACTGGGTGCGATCGAGGGCTGGCCGCGGGAGCTGCTGACGGTGGTGAATCTGGCGCTCTGTTCGGCTGCTCCCACGCGGGTGTTGTGGGGCTCGGACTGCATTCTGCTCTACAACGATGCGTATCGGAAGTTCGCGGGTGCGAGGCATCCTGAGGCGCTGGGCAGACCGGCGCGAGAGGTCTGGGGTGAGGCCTGGCATGTGGTGGGGCCGCAGATCGAGAGCGTACTTGCGACGGGACTGAACCAATCGTATGAGCGGCAGGCTGTGCCCATTGCGAGGGGCGCGGAGGTGCAGCTTTCGTATCTGACCTACAGCTACACCCCGGTCTACCAGGATGGTCGCGTAGCCGGTGTGTTCGGCACGGTGCAGGATGTGACGCGGGACGTGCTGGCGGCTTCCGGGCTGATTGAGAGTGAAGCGCGGGCATCTCGTATCCTTGAGAGCATCGGCGACGCCGTGATTGTGACGGATGCGGCGACCCAGGTGACGCGCATGAACCCGGTGGCTGAGCGGTTGACGGGGTGGCGCGCGGAGGATGCGAAGGGGCACCTTCTCCGCGAGGTGTTCGACATCATCAACGAGGAGACACGCGCGAGGGTGGAGAACCCGGCGGAGAAGGTGACGCGGCAGGGCGCGAGTGTGGGTCTGGCGAACCATACGATTCTGCGATCTCGGTTGGGCGCGGAGGCCCATATCGATGACAGCGCGTCTCCGATCTACAGTGACGATGGAGACCTGACGGGGATTGTTCTGGTGTTTCGCGACATCACGGGCCGCCGTGAAGCGGAGCGCGAACGGGAGCGTCTGGAGACGGAGTTACACAGGCAGTACATCGAACTGAAGGCGATCTACGAGACCTCGTCGGTGGCGCTTGCGATGATCGACCCGGTTGAGTTCCGGTATCAGCGTGGGAATCCGAAGCTGGCTGAGATGTTGAATATGCCGGCGGACCGGATTATCGGCACGGCGGTGTTCGATCTTGCCACCGATGTGCAAGGGCTGCGGGAGGCTCTGGTTACGGCGGCTTCGGGTACACCTGTGCTGGCGAAGATTGTGGAAGGGGAGTTGGCGAACCGTCCGGGCGTACAGCGCTGCTGGCAGGTGGAGTACATCCCGGTCTTCTCCGCTGCGGGGGAGGTCGAGGTGATTGTGGCGTCCTCGATTGAAATCACGGAACAACGGCAAGGCCAGGCGGCTCTGGTGCAGAACGAGAAGCTGGCGGCGATGGGGCGGCTGGCGACGTCGATTGCGCACGAGATCAACAATCCGCTGGAGTCGGTGACGAATCTGCTGTACCTGGCTCGCCGATCGATGGATATGGACGAGGTGCAACGGTATCTTGAGACGGCAGATGAGGAGTTGCGGCGCGTGGGTTTGATCACGAGCCAGACTCTGCGCTTCCATAAGCAGGCGACGAGTCCGACCTCTGTACGTTGCGATGAACTGATCGGATCGACGCTGCTGATGTACCAGGGACGGTTGACGAATGCGACGGTTGCAGTTGAGAAGAGGAAGCGTTGCACGCGGCCGGTGCTGTGCTTCGAAGGGGAGATCCGCCAGGTTTTAAGCAACCTGGTGAGCAACGCGATCGACTCGATGCAAGGGAGCGGCGGCCGTCTTCTGTTGCGCAGCCGCGCGGGTCACGACTGGAAGACAGGGCGGGAGGGCCTGGTGATCACGGTGGCCGATACGGGGAGCGGGATGAGTGCGGCCACGTTGAAGAGGGTCTTCGAGGCGTTCTTCACAACGAAGGGGATCGGTGGAACGGGTTTGGGGCTGTGGGTGAGCTACGAGATTGTCGAGCGCCATGGAGGGACCTTGCGGGTGCGCAGCAGGGCAGGAGAGCGGCACGGTACGGTGTTCACGATGTTTCTGCCGTTCGACACCGTGGTGCGGTAGGGCATACGGGGGGAGGGTTTCAAGCAGGAGTGCACCGGGTGGCTCACACACCACACCGTGGGAGCGGGAGTGCTGGCGGCGTTCTGTTTCTCCGCGGTACCTCCGCGTATAGCTGGTACGCGATGCGGTATGGGGCACTGCTTGGCGGGGATGACAGCACGACGCTGCGACACGACCTGCGCAGCCTGATGGGAATCTCGCTGGACTTCATGCTGGCATTGGCGAAGTCTTCTGGGGTTTGGGGGACCGCGCAAGCGCAAGCAGGGACTGCTTTGGGCGAGTGTTCTCGGCTGTGTGCGGGACGGCACGAGGGACGGGATGGGGATGCCATTTACAATGGATAGGCCCGATGGGTGTTGAAGGGCCTATAGCTCAATTGGTTAGAGCAGCGAACTCATAATTCGTTGGTTCCAGGTTCAAGTCCTGGTGGGCCCACCAGCCGATGCAATGGATCACGGCCCGGTGGGGCAGCGGTGGCGGCGTGGGCCGCAGTTGAGGCGGCGGGACCTTCTGCTTGCGGGGAAACGGGGCTACGGGCGGTGCATGCACGTGGCGGCAGGCGTGGTGGGGTCTTCGTGTGCGGGTGGGCGGACCGGCCCAAGGCTGACCTGCCCAAGGCGGACCGGGCAGGTGGGTCCGACTCGGTCAGGCTGCGACTTCGGTCTCGTGGCGGGCGACGTGGTGCTTGCGGGTGAGCCGGAAGTAGACGACCGGTGTGACGATAAGCGAGAGCACCATCGAGATGAGCAGACCGCCGATGACGGAGATGGCGAGCGGCTGAAGCATCTGCGAGCCGGCGCCTAATGCGAAGGCGAGGGGGAGCATGCCGGTGATGGCGGCGAGTGCGGTCATGAGGATGGGGCGGAGGCGGCGGCGAGCGGCGTGGAGCATGGCCTCTTCGGGGTCCATGCCTTCAAGGCGGAAGCGGGACTCGGCGTCGAGCAGGAGGATGCCGTTTTTGGCGACGATTCCGATGACCATGATGAGGCCCATGAAGGAGGCGACGGAGAAGGTGGTCCGGGTGATGAGCAGGGCGACGACGACGCCGAAGGTGGACAGGACTGAGGAGACGAGGATGGCGAACGGAGCGGAGAAGTTGCGGAACTCCGCGAGCAGGACGCCGAAGACGAGTACGAGGGCGAGCAGGAGGACGCGGGTGAGCTCGGAGAAAGACTTCTGTTGCTCCTCGTAGGTGCCACCGTATGCGACGCGGATGTCTTTGGGCAGATGCATGGCGTTGACGGCGGCCTGCACGCGTTTGACGGAGGTGCCGAGGTCGGTGCCTTCCAGGCGGCCTGTGACAGAGACGACGCGCTGGAGGTTTTCGCGGCGGATCTCCTGCTGGCCGGGGAGCTGCTGGGACGTGGAGAGGGCCCCGAGGGTGGAGAGGTGGCCGCTGGCGCTGATCAGCAGGGTATTTTCGATCGCGTCGAGCGAGGCGCGGTTGGCGTCGGGGAAGCGGACGCGGATGGGGTAGGCGCGGTCGTTGGCAATGAGGGAGACGTTGGGTTCGACGCCTTCGATGAGCGCCATGGAGTCGATGGAGACGTCTTCGGCGGTGAAGCCGAGGCGCGCGGCGGTGGAGGGGTCGACCTGGAAGCTGACGGCGGGTCCGCTGATGGTGTTTTCGAGACCGTTGAGGACGTCGACGACGCCATTCTGCTTTTTGATGGTGTCTGCGACGCGTGGCGCGACGTTTTCGAGGACCTGGGGATCTGGGTTGAAGAGCTTGATCTGGATCGGTTCGGGCGCGTTGGAGAGGTCTCCGATCATGTCCTGGAGGACCTGGGTGAACTCGATGTCAAGTTGCGGCTCTTCTTCCTTGACCTGGGCGCGGACGTCGGCGATGACCTCGTCGATGGCTCGGTCGCGTTTGCTTTTGAGTCGGACAGTGATGTCGCCGTAGTTGGCTTCGGTGACGGCGGCGAGGCCCATCTGGAGCCCTGTGCGGCGGGAGGTGCTATCGACTTCGGGCGTCTTGTTGAGGATCTGCTCGACGTGCTGGAGGACGCGGTCGGTCTCGGTGAGCGAGCTGCCTGCGGGCATGATGTAGTCGAGGATGAAGCCGCCTTCGTCCATCTCGGGCAGGAGGTCGGAGCCGAGGGTGGAGTAGGCGAAGTAGGTTCCGCCGAGCAGGAGGACGCAGGCCGCGAAGAGGAGGGCAGGGCGCTCGAGCGCGTGACGGAGGGCGCGGGCGTGGAACTCGACGATGCGGAGCATGAAGCCGTGCTCTTCATGGCCGGCTGTGGCGCTATGGCCCGCTGCGCTGTGCACGGCCGGGGCTGTGGAGGCGGTGTCTTCGTGGGTGGCGACCTCTCGTCCGGCTGCTGCTGGCTGGTCCCGGCGGAGGATGAGGTTGCTGAGGGCTGGTGTCCAGCTGAGGGCGAGCAGGAGCGAGGAGAGCAGCGCCACCGTCATGGTGAGGGCGAGCGCGCGGAAGAAGCTGCCGGTGACGCCCTGGACGGCGATGAGCGGAAGAAAGACGACGATGGGGGTGATGGTGGAGAAGACCAGTGGCCCGGTGATCTCGTGGAGCGCCTTGCGGATGGCGTCGCTGCGGCCTTCGCCGGCCTGGCGGTGGAGGACGATGTTTTCGACCACGACGATGGCGTCGTCGATGACGAGGCCGACGGCTGCGGCGAGGCCGCCGAGGGTCATGAGGTTGAAGCTCTCACCGAGGACGTAAAGCAGTACGAAGGTGAGGGCGATGGTGGTGGGGATGACCAGGCCGGCGATGAGCGAGGAGCGCCAGTCCCGCAAGAAGACGACGATGATGATGGTGGCGAGGACGACGCCGATGAGGATGGCGTCGCGCACGCTCTTGATGCTCTCGCGGACGAGCTCGGACTGGTCGTAGTAGGGCTTGAAGGTGACGCCGGGCGGCATGAGGGGGCGGAGTTGTTCGACTTCGGCGGCGACCTCGTCGGCCACCTGGACGGTGTTGCTGGTGGGCTGGCGGGTGATGTTGAGCAGGACGGCGGGTTTGCCGTCGGCGCGCACCATGGTGTAGCGGGGCTCGATGGAGTCCTTCACCTGGGCGACGTCGCCGAGGTGGATGGGCGTGCCACTGGCGGTATTTTTGACGACGATTTGGGCCATCTGCTCGGGGGTATGGACCTGACCGCCGACGAGGCCGAGCACGAGCTCGTGGCCGCTCTGGAAGAGTCCGGGCGAGTCGATGAGGTTGGTGTTCTGGATGCCGTTGACGACGTCGGCGACGGTGATCTGAGAGGCGATCAGGGCGGCGGGATTGGGGATGACCTCGACGTTGGGGATGCGGTCGCCCTGGACGATGACTGCGCTGACCCCGTCGAGCCGGTTGAGGGCGGGCTTGAGCTGATAGGTAGCGATCTCCCAGAGCCTGGTCATGGGGACGGTGTCGGATGTGAGGCTGTAGCCGAGGATGGGAAAGGTGGCGAAGGTGAGGCGATTGGTGGTGATGACGGCAGTTGCGGGCAGCGACTGGCGGACCTTGGAGAGGGCGGCATCGACGAGCTGGAGGGTACGGAACATGTCCGCGTTCCAGTCGAAGAAGAGGCTGACTTCGGCGGAGCCGCGGCTTGTAGTGGAGCGGACGGTGAGCAGGCCGGGGACGGAGTTGACGGCGTCCTCGATGGGCCGGGTGATGGTGACTTCCATCTGATCGACGGGCATGACGCCGTTGTCGATGCCGATGACGACGCGTGGGAAGTTGGTGTCGGGAAAGACGGAGATGGGGATCTTGCCGGCGAGATAGATGCCGATGGCGCTGAGGACGATGATGAAGAAGAGGATGGTGGAGGCGTGACGCGTGACCCAGAACTCCTGCGCTGGGGATGGGGCTGCGGGGGAGGACGTGAAGGCCATGGCTACTTGCCTCCCGCGTCTTTGCCTGTGCTCTTGCCGGCGGGGGCGCTCTTTTCGTCGGTGGCGGCTCCCTTGTCTTCGTCCGCTTCGCCGGCTGCTGCGATCTTGACTTTGGTGCCGTCATCCATGCCATAGGCTCCGGTAGTGATCACGGTGTCGCCGGCTGCGATGCCTGAGAGGATCTGGGTGTCGTGGCCGTCGGTGATGCCGGCTTTGACGTCCTTCTGGTGGGCGGTGCTGTCGGGGCCGATGACCATGACGGCGGGATTGCCGGCCTTGTTCTGCACGATGGCTTCGTTGGGGACGGCTACGGCGTCCTGAACGGTGCGGGCGGCGAGCGAGACGTGGACGGGGGTGCCTTCCTTGTACGCGCCGCGGCGGTTGTTGATCTGGACCCAGACCTCAAGGGTTGTCGTGCCGGGGTCGAGCGCGGGGCTGATCAGACTGACCTTGCCGTCGACAGGATCGGCGAGGCCCGGGATGGTGACCTTGGCGCTGGCCCCGAGCTTGAGTGCGGCGGCCTGCTGCTGCGAAAGGTGGACCTTGGCGATGAGAGAGGAGAGGTCCATGACGGTGAGCACGGCCTGGCCCTGGTTTGGCATCTCGCCCGCGAAGAGCGGCCGGTCGGTGATGACGCCGTCGATGGGGGAACGGATCTCGGAGAAGCTGAGGCCGGCCTGTGCGGCCTGGTACTTGCCGCGGGCGGACTCGAGCGCTCCGGCGGCGTTCTTGATGGTGGCGGCCTGGCTGACGGAGGTGAGCGAGGTGAGGTGCTGCTGTGCGATGTCGTATGCGGCCTGGGCCTGGACGAGGCTGGCCTGTGCGGTATCCAGATCGCGCTTGGGGATGGCGCCCTGCTGGAGCAGGGTGGTGCGTGCGTCTACTACCTTTTGCTGGACGTCGAGCGTAGCCTTGGCCTGCGCGACGTCGAGCTGAGCCTTCTGGCGGTCTTCGACGACGCCCGCCTGGGTGGTGGAGGTATAGGAAGCGTCGGCCTGGGAGAGGGCGCCGCGGGTGTCCTGCACCTGGGCGGCGAGGTCGGCGTTCTGGAGGACGGCCAGGAGCTGTCCTTTTTTGACGTGGGCGCCGCGCTGTACAAGGAAACGCTGCACGGGAGCGGCGATCTTGGGCACGATGGCAGCCTGGGAGAGCGGGCTGAGAACGGTATCGGCCGCGATGTATTCGGTGATGGGCTTGACCTCCGCCTTTTCCGCCTGGACGGGGACCTCGGTGGCTTCGGGAGCGTCCGCGGCTTTCTTACATCCGGCGAGGGCGCCGAAGGTGAGCAGGCCAAGGACGGCGCAGCGGAGCGTCCGGTGGACGGAAGACGCTGCGTGCGGGGCGGCGAGAAGGTGTGTAGGTACGCTCATCAGGGCATATTTCCTGTCAGGGTTTGCAGACTTGCCAAGGCCTGGAGGTATCGGACGAGACCGTCGACGCGGCCGGCTTCGGCAGTTACGAGAGAGGTCTGGGCGTCGACCACCTCGAGCACGGTACCCTCTCCGGCGGAGTAGCGAAGCCGGGAGAGGCGCAGGGACTCGGCCGCGGTCTGGACGCTCTGGTCGAGCAGGGCGATCTGGTCGCGAGCGACCTCGGCCTCCCGGTAGAGTGCGTCCAACGACGCGATGAGCTGGCGCTGGGTGACGGTGAGGTCGGTGCGCGCCTGTTCGCGGCGAAACCCGCTCTGCCGGATGCGGGCATGAGTAGCGAACCAGTCGAAGACGGGGATATCGAGCGTGGCGACGGCGGAGTAGCCGAGGTTGCGGGTGCCATCGGGCTCATGGATGGCGAAGTGCGGGGCGTCGATTCCGTAGAGTACGCTGACGCCGAGATCGGGCACGTAGCCGAACCAGGATGCTTTCACGTCGAACTGGGCGGCACGGAGGGTTTCGATGGCGGCGCGGAGGTCCGGGTTGCGGTTCTTGGCTGCGGTCTCGATCTCGGCCCGGCTGGGCAGCGGAGGGAGCTGGTCAAGTGAGGCAGCGAGCGTGTAGGGGATTGTGGGGTCCGGGAAGAGAAAGATGCCGAGGTTGGTGCGGGCCCTCTCTTCGGCAAGGCGCGCGTCGTTGATCTCGCGCTGACGCTGCTGGATCTGGAGGTTGGCGCGGACGACGTCTGCGTGGGCGACCTCTCCGCCTGCCTCGCGCTGCTGGGTGTTGGTGCCGAACTGCTGGGCCTCAACGAGCGCACGGGTGGCGATATCGGTCTTCCGGGCATTCGCGAGCACGGCATAGAAGGTGCCGACGACCGTGGTTACGAGCCCTCTGCGTGCGACCTCAAGCTGAGCGCGAGCGGCTGCGGCGCTTGCGGACGCAGAGCCGAGCTGGGCGAAGAGCACACCGCCGATGGTCTCGGTTGCAACGCCCTGGCTGACGTACTCGTGGACCGCATTGTTGGCGACGAAACGGACGGATGGGGTCTGCGTACCGTTCGAGGAGAGCGTCGTGGCCGCTTGTGCCGGCTGGGTGTAGAGGAACTGGTTGTGGTATACGAGGCCGGGCAGCAGGGCGGATCGCGCCACCGTTCGCTGCGCGCTGGCGATGCCGGCATTGGCCTGTGCGGTGGCGAAGGCGGTGTCTGCGTGCTGTGCGCGCTGGATGGCCTCGGCGAGGGTAATGGCAGGTCCTGCGGAGACGCTGGGGGTGGCCGGCGCAGAGGGTAGCGGCGCCTGGGCCGCGGGTACGGGCGCGGAGGGAGTGCCGAAGGGTGCAGGCGCGCTCTGTGCGTCCGGGGGAACGCCAGCCGCCGGCGCCGTCTGCGCGGTGGATGCTGCGGCGAGTGCAACCAACGCTGCGAGTGTCAGGTTAGTTCGAACCAAGTTCTTCATCCTGCAGATCAGTGTAGAGCCCAGTGTAGCGGTGGCGGCTGCTTGTGGTTCAACGGCTCGCCCGGGAATCACGCATAAGGGCATATACCTGAATGCTAGGTGGAATCGCCTTAAGGCGTGCTGAAGAGCGCATGAACTTCCATACAGGAGCGGCGGGTGGTCGACAGGAGCGGCGGGCGAGCTCCTTGGCGCCGGGACGAGAGAGGGTTGGGAGGATTAGAGAAGCATAGAATCCCCAGCAATGCGCTTGCACGCTCTATCGCCACTCTTCGCCGTTGCGGGGGACAGCGGTTCTCGTCTTCCTGTGTGCTATCCGGGACAAGCGGATCGTCGTGGTCTCCGCCGGTGCGATGCTGGCACGACCGCGATCGATGGCTCGGGATTGGTAGTCGCGCCCGGCTTGGTCGATCTTCATTCTCACCGCCAGGACGCTGAGAATTACCGGTGTCACCACTGCACTGGAGTTCGAGGTGGGCGCATACCCCATTGCAGTGCGGTACGCTGTGCGTGAAGGCAAGGGCGCCGATCAACTTCGGCACGCCGTCCGAAGAGGCGGCCTGTGTGGGTAAGGCCGGCTACCTGGTGGCTTCGAAGAGCTTGAGGTCGATGGAGTCTGCCATGGCTTTGTAGCCGGCGTCTTTGGGGTGGAGGTGGTCGCCGGAGTCGTAGGCGGGGTTGAACATGCCGGTGGCGGGGTCGACGGTGGCTTTTTCGAAGTCGATGAAGCCGTCGAGCAGGGGTGAGGTGCGGACCCAGCTGTTGAGGGCCTGGCGCATGGCTTCGCCGGAGGGGGACGCGTATTTGGCGCCGGTGTACGGGGTGAGCGTGGCGGCGATGACCTTGATGTCGTGCATGTGCGCGCGCTCGATCATCTGGGTGAAGCCGGCGATGAGGTCGTCCGCGGAGATGACGTCGTAGGGTTTCACGGGGTCGGCCGCGTGGCCGATGTCGTTGATGCCTTCGAGGAGGATGACGTAGCGGACCCCGGCCTGGGCGATGACGTCGCGGTCGAAGCGGGCGAGTGCGGAGGGGCCGGAGACGTCGTGGAGGACGCGGTTGCCGCCTATGCCTTCGTTGATGACGGCGAGGTGGTTGACTTTCTTGGTTGAATTCTTCTCGGCTTGCGCGGCGAGGCGGCGGGCGAGGTTGTCGGGCCAGCGGAGGTTGGCGTCTTTGGTGCTGGCGGAGCCGTCGGTGATGGAGTCGCCAAAGGCGACGATGGCGGCATCCGCGGCCGGGACTTTGACGTCGATGCCTTTGAGGAAGGGCCAGGAGGTGATGGTTGTGGGGGACTCAAAGGTTTTGGCGCCGACCACGTTGCCGGGTGCGGTGTAGGAGGTGGTATTGGCGAAGCCGTGGACGGACGCGACGCGCATGGGTTGGGCGGGCAGGAAGAGGCTGACGGCGAGGTCGGAGCCGGGCGCGAGTTTGAGGGCGACGGCATCGGAGACGGCCAGAGATCCGGGGGGAATGGTGATGGTGGGGTGACCGGAGAAGGTGAGGCCGCCGGCGGAGGTGATGTCGATGGTGCTGCCGCCCTGAGAGATGGCGATGTGCGCGGCTGCGATGGTGAGGGGCTCGGTGCCGAACTCGTTGGTGAGGACGATGCGGAGGAGGGGGCCGGGGAGGGAGATGTGAACGATCTCGCGGAGGGTGGTGTCGGCTGCGGCGTAGGTCTGGTTGGGATCGATGGTGGTGGAGGGGGCGTTCTCGGGCGGATTGGGCGCGGGCGGGATGACGGCGGGGGCAGGCGTGGTGCTGGGTGGCGCGACGGGTGCAGCGTTGGTTGTGCCGGTGGAGATGGGCGCGCGCTGGCGTCGGATGTTCGGGCTCGCGACCGGCGAGGCCGCCCAGGTGCCCACCCAGTGATCGGGCGGCGGCGCGGCGTTCGCGGGGGTGTGAGCTGAGAGAGTCAGGAAGAGCGCAGCAGAGAACAGCAGGGCGGGTGTGGAGCGTGTCACGTGGGATTCCCCCGGAGATAGATTGCGGCGGAACCATAGTACGACGGATGGGTGGGGATGCGGCCGGACAGACGACCCCATTCACCGCTGCGTGCAATGAATGGGGCACGGGTTATGGGGGGTTACTGCTTGTCCCAGACGACGCTGGCCTTTTCCGATTCGCGGCCGGGAATCCAACTGACGTCCGTGAGGGTTTTGCCGTCGGTGCTAAGGGTGTAGGTGCCTATGTAGAAGGGTTTGCCGTTGAGCTTGATGGTGTAGGAGAGCTTGTTGGCACCTGCGGGCTTGAAGCTGATGGCGGCGCCCGAGGGCACCGTGGGGCCTACGACCTTGCCATCGTTGCCGTCGAGTTTGGCATCGATGGTCTCCTTCATAGTGGGGGCGTCGATGTGGAGGGAGGAGCCGTTGACTGTCCAAGTCTCCACACCGGCGACCTGCTGCTGCTGTTTGACGTTGAGCCACTTGCCGGGGAGGCCGCTGGTGCCGGTCTCGCGCTTGTAGGTCTCGTCGTAATCCGCGGTGGAGCCGTCGGGGCGCATGGTGGTGCCGTGGATCATCATCATCTTTCCGTCTGCGGAGAAGGTGCGATTCGATTTCGAGAGGACCTTGCCGTTGATGCTGGTGACGAAGACGAGGCCGGCGGCGGGGGTGCCGGTGCAGGTGAGTGTGCGATCGGCGACGGAGGGGTAGGATTTGCCGTCGCAGGCGAAGTCGTACTGGATCTGACCGCCGGCGTCGAGGTGGAAGGCGCCGCCGGGTTTGGCGGTGATGGTGAAGGTATCGCCGGTGAGTTTGCTTTTGGCGAGGTTCTCTTTCCAGGTGCCGTTCCAGGGTGAGTCTGCGGCGAGACAGGTTGCCGTGGAAGACAGGAACAGGGCTGCTGTGCAGGCGGAGTACAGGAGTTTTTTCATTGAGGCCTCTTTTTCGATTGGAAAATGGACGTCAGAACCCAGGGCCTTGGGGAGTGCCGCGATGACAACGGAGGCGGTTGCGAAAGGCTACCATGGTTTTCGTGCGGGGTGGGGGTGGCTGAGAGACGCCGGCTGCCGCTGGTGATTTGGCGAAGCAAAGTCGTGTTCACGTATAGTTGCGTTGGCTCGCGGTATGCGTGCGCGTGAGCATTACGCGGAGGGTTTGCAAGCGATGATGAAGCATTGGGCAGGAGTTATTCTGATGGCTATGATGACTGGCGTTGCGGCGCAAGGGGCGACTGGGTCCACCACAGTGACGAAGGATGGCTTCGGCAAGCTTCCTGACGGCAAGCAGGCCGAGGTGTTCACGCTGAAAGATGCGGACCTTGAGGTTCGGGTGACGAACTACGGCGCGCGTGTGGTGTCCATCAAGACGAAGGACCGCGCGGGGCAGATGGGGGATGTGGTGCTGGGGTACCCGTCGGTAGAGGGGTATATCGCCGAGGGGGACAAGAAGACGCACTTCGGGGCGATCGTGGGCCGGTATGGGAACCGCATTCGCGCGGGCAAGTTTACGCTGGAGGGCAAGCAGTATCAGATCCCGGTGAATAACAATGGCAATGCATTGCACGGGGGGACGGTAGGCTTCGGGGACAAGGTGTGGACGGGCAAGGAGATTCCCGGCGGCGTGGAGATGACGCTGGTTTCGCCGGACGGGGATATGGGATTTCCGGGCACGCTGACCGTGCATGTGCGGTACACCCTGCGGGGCGATGCGCTGCACATTAACTACTCGGCGACCACGGATAAGGCGACCGTGATCAATGTGACGAACCATTCCTACTTCAACCTGGGGGGCGATGGTTCGGGGACAATTCTGAATGAGGTGCTGCAGATCAACGCGGACGAGTACACGCCCGTCGATGCTGGACTGATTCCGGTGGGTGGACCGAAGCCGGTGGCGGGAACTCCGCTGGACTTTACGAAGCCGACGCCGATTGGGCAGCGGATCGGGGCGGCGAACGATCAGTTGAAGATTGCCGGGGGGTATGACCACAACTGGATTCTGCGTGGGAAGAACGGCGAGATGAAGGTTGCGGCAAAGGTGATGGATCCGAAGACGGGACGCGTGCTGACTGTGTCGACTACAGAGCCCGGCGTGCAGTTTTACTCCGGGAACTTTCTGGACAGCACGTATAAGAGCGCGAATGGGGCGCCGTATGCGAAGAATACGGGGCTCTGCCTGGAGACGCAGCACTTTCCCGACTCGCCCAACCAGGCTGGGTTTCCGAGCACGGAGTTGAAGCCGGGACAGGTGATGCACTCCGAGACTGTGTTTGCTTTCTCGGTGGAGAAGTAAGACGCGCGCGAATCACAGAGAGCACGGAGTTAAGGGAGAGAGTGCGCCAGCGGATTCTTGAGCTGGTGCCTCTTTCTTAGTCGAGGGCGGAGAAGATCTCGGGTAGGTCGAGGTAGATGGGTGAGTTGGCGATGGTGAGGCGGGGTGCCTCGACTAGTTGCAGGCCTGTCGCGCTGTAGATGAAGGCGGAACGGGCTGAGGGATCGGCCGCGGACGGGTCGATCAGCCAGAGGTTGGGAACACCCATGGTGAGGAAGTCGTTCAGGCGGGTGAGGACGCGGGGAAGGCGGTCTTCGGGAGAGAGGATCTCGATGGCGAGGAGGGGCGGGGTGGTGCGGACCTTCTCGATAGGGCCGCCGGCGGGGAAGATGGACACGTCCGGGATGCGGATGCGGGTGGGGGTCACGCGGGTGCGGTACTCGGTGGTGACGCGGATGGTCCACTCTTTGCGGCGTTGGATAAACCAGCTTGCGATTTCGGCTTGCAGGATGCTGTGTTCGTACTCGCCCAAGTGGCGCTCCTCGATGTGGCCGTCTACGAAGTCGCAGTCGGGGTGGTAGGTGGAGTGGAGGTACTCGTCGAGGGTGAGTTCGATGGGAACTGTGGCGGTTGCGGCCATGGTGGAGACCTCCTGCAGACAGTATGCACCGGCGGACGCAGAGGCAGCTGCGTCCTTTTCACTGCGTTCAGGGTTCAGGATGACACTACCGCGGGGAACGGGAGTGGCGAGGATCCCACCCTAGCTGCGCGAGGGTGGGGCACCCAGGGTATTGAGGGCATGCCGGGCGCGGGGGCGAAGTGTGCGGGTGAGGTGGTCGGCGATGAGTTTGCCGTGGAAGCGGCCGTTTTCGATGAAGATCTCGTTGGTGCGCTCGCCTGCGACGATGACACCGGCGAGGTAGATGCCGGGCACGTTGGACTCGAGGGTGGCGGGGTCGCAGATGGGGCAGCGGGCGTTCGTGAGGTCGAGGGTGACGCCGAGCGACTCGATGAAGGCGAAGTCGGGGTGGTAGCCGGTGAGGGCGAAGACGAAGTGGTTGGGCAGGGTGACGGGGCCCGAGGGGGTGGCGAGGGTGACGTCGTCTTCGGTGATGTTCTGGACGGTGGACGAGAAGAAGGCGCGGACCTCGCCGTTCTTGATGCGGTTGTTGATGTCGGGCAGGATCCAGTATTTGACGTGGCGATGCATCTCGGGGCCGCGGTGGACGAGGGTGACGCGGGAGCCGTGGCGCCAAAGGTCGAGCGCGGCGATGGCGGCGGAGTTCTTGCCGCCGATGACCAGGACGTCGAGGCCGAAGAAGGGGTGGGGTTCGTGGTAGTAGTGCTTGACCTTGGGGAGGTCTTCGCCAGGGAGGCCGAGGTAGTTGGGCAGGTCGTAGTAGCCGGTAGCGACGACTAGTTTGCGGGCGTGGTGGGTTGTTGTGCGGCCGAACTGGTCTTTCGTATGAACAGCAAACGCGCCATCTGCACCCTCGACGCGCTCGACGTTCTGGTATTGGCGGACGTCGAGGCGGTAGTGCTCGGCGACCTTGCGGTAGTACTCGAGGGCCTCGGAGCGGGTGGGCTTCTGGTTGGGGCTGGAGAAGGGCATGTCGCCGATCTCGAGCAGCTCCGGGGTGGTGAAGAAGGTCATGTGGGCGGGGTAGTGGAAGAGCGAGTTGGTGAGGCAGCCCTTGTCGACCAGGACGACGGAGAAGCCGGCGCGCTGGGCGTCGATGGCACAGGCCATGCCGGTGGGACCGGCTCCGATGACGAGGAGGTCGTGGGTTTCGCTCATGGGTTCGATTGTATGGATGCGGTGGGTGGGCTTGGGATTCGTGGCGAGTGGCTTGTGCGGCCGACTTTGGGTGTGGCGGCGGTAAGACTGCGGGGATTCTACGCTGCGCTCAGAATGGCAGGGCAGAAGTGAGCGCCTATTTGATGCCGCCAAGGAGAGGCCGCCCAAGAAGACCGGCGAGACGCAGTGACTAGGGTTGGTGCGTGGCCTGCGTGGCGATCTGGGCGAAGAGGGGGGCGAGTTCGACGTAGATGCGGGTGCCGGGGACCTCGAGGCGTTCGGCGGCGATCCAGTCTGAGCCGGTGCACATGCGTCCGCTGCGGGTCTTGGGATCGATGATCCAGATGGTCTGGACGCCCATCGCGCGATAGTCTTCGCAGCGCTCCTGCAGTTCGGAGTAGGTGTCGTCGGGGGAGAGGATCTCGATGATCAGCAGAGGAGGGTCGGTGAGGACGTCCTGCTGCGTGCCGGGGCGGAGGATGGCTAAATCCGCGATCCGTATCCTGCTGGGGGAGACGCGTGTGCGCTGCTCCGTGCTGCCGACGATGCTCCACTCGCGCTCGTGCGTGCCAAACCAAAGTGCGAGAAGCCATTGCACCCTTGCATGATCCCATTGGCCCACGTTGCGCTCTCGCAATTCTCCGTCGACGTAATCCCGATCGGGATCGTAATGGGTGGAGAGGTATTCGGACACCGGGATTTGGATCGCGGTCGCCATGGGGAAGAGTGTACTACCAGGCGCCGCGAGATACGCCAACCCAGGTCAGCCTTGCTTCGCTCCGTATGGGAGACACCGCTTCGTGCTTGCTGAAGGAGCCGCGCATGTTCGGGCGTGAGAAACCCCACATCCAGGGGGGTAGATGTGGGGTGCCCCGGGGAGGCTGCGTGATTTAGACCTCGACGAGTTTGTGGGCTATGGCGAAGAGGGCGAGTTCGAGCCGGGTAGAGACGCCGGTCTTGTCGAAGACGTTGGACAGGTGGCGCTTCACGGTCTCTTCGGAGATGGTGAACTGCTTGGCGATGTCGCGGTTGGAGCAGCCCTCGACGATGCAGGAGACGACTTCGAGCTCGCGCGGCGTGAGTCCGTAGGTCTTGCGTTCCGGAACAGCGGCGGCCTGGGCAGTGAGCTCGTGCAGTGCGCTGAGGAGGTTGACGACGCGTTTGCCGCCGATCCAGTAGTCGCCGGAGAGTACGGCACGGAGCGAGTGGCTGAGGTCGCCGGCGACGGAGTCTTTGAGGACGATGCCGCGTGCGCCGATCTGCAGCGCTTCGATGACCTGCTGGGTGGTGATGGTGGCGGTGAGCAGAACAATCTTGACTCGCGGGCTCTTGCTCATGATGGCGCGCATGGCTTCAAGGCCGGGGAGGCGCGGCATGGAGAGGTCGAGCAGCAGGATGTCGGGTTCGAGCTCGAGGGTCTGAGTGATGGCGTCGTCGCCGTCGTCTGCTTCTCCGACGACCTCGAATCCTGACTCATTCATGAGCATGTTCTTGACGCCGAAGCGGACGACGGGGTGGTCGTCGGCGACGACGATGCGGATGGTGGAGAGGGCAGATGGTATGGACGACGATGAGGCCTTGCGGACGGACTGCGTGCTCATGCGGGCTCCTGAGGGTGGTACGGGCCTGGACTCTGACGCTGACGCACAGCTCTCGTAGGGGATGGCTCTGTGGCTGCTTAGGTGCGCGTCTCAAGGATACGCTCAAGACGGTCGCAGGCCGCGGCAAGCTCATCTAAAGGATTAACATCGCGGTTGCCGTCGAGCCCGGCTGCGTTGAGGCCAGCCTTTTCGAGGCGCGATGCCAGGTCGTAGAGCTCGGAGGCGCCCAGCATGCCGCACCCTCCCTTGATGGCGTGTGCCTGGCGGGTGAACAGATCGTTTTCGCGGTGCTCTGCGAAGGTCCGCATAGTGGCGATGCGGTGACGCACGTCCTCAAGGCACAGGCTGTACATCTGGTGAAGCTGGAGCCCGGGCATGGCGTCCTCGAGCTGTTTGTAGATGCGCTCGTCAAGCTCGCGAGGGGTCTCGGGCGAGGCAGTGAGGATGGGGGTAGACGTGGAATTGGAGGGCTGCGGATCCGTGCTCATTGCGGGATTAGACGCCGCGGGAGAGCTGGGCGGTGTCCCGTGTGCGGGTATCCGTGCGCGGGTTCGAGCTGTCAGGCGAGGGTTCCGGGGACGGTGCACCAGGGCGGCGAGCAGGTGGCGGGGCTGGAACGGCTTGGTGAGGAAGCCGTCGAAGGCGGAGACTGCGGAGGGGTCGGGCCCGCTTCCACTCATGGCGAGTAGCAGGGTCTGCGGAGGGCAGATCCCGCGCAGTGCATGTGCCAGGGCAGCACCTGCCAGACCGGGCATCTGGATGTCGCAGAGGATAACAGTTGGCGGTGTGTGGCAGGCTCGGATGTGGAGGAGCGCGGCATCGCCCGAGTCGGCGGCTTCGACGGCGAATCCTTCCGCGTGGAGCAGTACGGTGAGGACCTCGCGGCTCATCAGGTCGTCGTCGATGAGGAGGACGCGATCGGAGGAGGGGCGTGGCGCCATGATGGCCGAAGGGTACCAAGTGGGAAGGTGGCGCGCCATTGGCTGGGAGGATTCGCATGGCGGTAGAAGGCGCAGGGCGATAGAGTGTTCGCATGGACGACATGCGGGGACTGGAGGAGATGCCTGGACTGCACGAGAGAGTGGCTCGGCTTGAGCTCGAAGTAGCCCTTCTGAGAGGGATGGTTGCGGGCGCGCCACCGCCGGCGGTGACGCAGAGGCTTGCGCGCCTCGAGCCGGAGGAGTCGTTCTGGCGGTCCTGTGCGGTGGGGTCGATGCTGGCGTTCAACCTCCTCGCGGTGCTGACGGGTGTTCGGGAGATCCAATCGATGTGGCGCTTGTCTTCCGGCGGGATGGGGTTCGATGAAGCGCTGTTGAAGCATGCTCTGGCGATCTCCGCTTACCTGATGGTGTACGGGGCTGCACTGCTGGCGGCGGGCTTTTGGAAGTGGTCTGCGCTGCTGCGCTGGCAGGGGCTGGTGCTGCTGGTGTTTACGATCTTCAAGACATTCCTGTACGACATGCGCACTCTGAGCCAAGGCTACCGGGTGGTTAGCTTCCTGGCACTTGGTGCGCTGCTGATGGCGATCAGCTTCGCGTATCAGAAGGACTGGCTGCATCTGCGCGAGGGCTCCGACGCGGTGGAGGCCCTGCGATGAGGCTGCACCTGGGAGCGGCTCTGGGAATGTTGTTGTGGCAGGGGCACGCGGGCACAGAACCGCCGCTTCCACGGCCGGAGTTCATGCGGTATCAGCGGGCGGTGTCGGTGCCGCGGGGGCAGGGGGAGGCGTGCGCGGCGCTGGATGCGGCGATGTTTCCACACGCGGCGCCTTCGTTGGCGGATGTGAGAATCTTCCCCGTGCAGGGCGCCGATACGCGTGCCGTGCCGTATGTGATCACCATGAGCCAGACGGCGGCGGAGGAGACGCAGTCTGTGCGTGTGCTCAACCTGGGAGCCGCTGGTGGAGGGAGCAGCGTGTTTTCGTTCGACCTGGAGATGCCGCATCGGGCGTACAGCGATGTGGCGCTGCAGCTGGCTCCGGAGGTCCGCGACTTCCTTGCGACGGCGACGGTGACAGGGAGGGAGGCTCCCGGAAGCGAGGGGAGAGCAACGGCGCTGGGGTCGTTCACACTGTTCGATCTTTCATCGCAGCACCTATCACGGGATACGGTGCTTCCCTTGGCGGAGTCCACGTTTCCTTACCTCCATGTGGTGCTGAGCGTGTCGCCAGCGGGGTTGCGGGGCAGAGGTGCTGGGGCGAGGTTCGAGCCGGGGCTGGTGCGCGGGGCGGAGGTTCCGCCGAGCCGCGAGGCCCAGGTGCTGTACACCCCGGTGGCAGAGACCACAGATGTCCCAACTCGCGAGCGAGAGACGGTTGCGCGACTGGAGGTTTCGCGGCGGGTGCCGGTGGAGCGAGTCTCGTTCGTGCTGCCTGCGGAGTACAAGGGAAACTTCAGCCGGCGTGTGCGGATCGTTGCGCGAAGACTGGCGGCACCGGAGGGCAAGGGTGCCGCGCAGTGGGACTCTCCTGCACCCGCGGCCGAGAGCACACCGCCGGAGGAAGTCGCCGGGACCATCCTGCGGGTGCATACGACGGAGGCGGGACGGGAGATTCGGAGGGAACAGCTATCGATTCCCGCAATCCTTGGGGCAAATCTGCAGCAGGCGGCTGAGGTGGAGGTGAGGGTCGACAACGGTGACGACCGGCCGCTACCAATTGCGGCGGTGCGGCTTGAGATGCGTCAGCGGCTGATCTGCTTCGACCGCAGCTGGGCTGAGGCGGGAGGGCTGGCGGTGTTCTATGGCGATGCGGCGCTTGCGGCTCCTGCGTATGACTACGCGCGAACCTTTGGGAAAGGCGAAAAGCCTGTGATGGCGACGCTTGGGCCGGAGGTGACGAACGCGGCGTACCGCGAGCGGGATATGGGCGCGAAGCCGTTCACGGAGCGGCATCCTGAGGTGCTTTGGATCGCGCTGATTGCCGTGGTGTGTGTGCTTGGGATGGTGGCTCTGCGTTCTGCCCGGAGTACGGCGCCGTGACGGGGTCTCTTGGGTGTGGAGGCTACCTGATCCAGCACGCTAGCGCAGGGCGGCGTCCACTTCGCTGTAGAAGCTGGGCGGCTTGAGGAGTTCGCGCGGCTTGGAGCCGTCGGCCGGGCCTACGAGACCGTCCTTCTCCATGAGGTCGATGAGGTGGGCGGCGCGGCCGTAGCCGATGCGCAGGCGCCGCTGCAGGAGCGATGTGCTGGCCTTGCCGAACTCGAAGACCAGGCGTACCGCGTCGTCGAACATGGGGTCGTCTTCGTTGCTGCTCTCGCCGGATTCGCCATCCTTCGCGGTGTCTTCCTTCGGACCTTCGAGGAAGCCGTGGACGTACTCGGCTTCGCCCTGCGCCTTCCAGAACTCGGTGACGGCGGAGATCTCTTTCTCGGTTACAAATGGAGCATGGACGCGCTGCACGCGGGAGGTGCCGGGCGGGAGGTAGAGCATATCTCCCCGGCCCAGAAGGCTTTCTGCACCGTTGCTATCGATGATGGTGCGGGAGTCGACCTTGGTGGCAAGGCGGAAGCTCATGCGGGTGGGGACGTTGGCCTTGATGAGGCCGGTGATGACGTCGACCGAGGGGCGCTGGGTGGCCAGGACGAGGTGGATGCCGACCGCGCGGGCCATCTGTGCGAGGCGGGTGATGGACTCTTCGACGTTGGCGCGGTCGAGCATCATGAGGTCGGCGAGCTCGTCGATGATGATGATGATGTACGGCAGGGGCTCCTGGTTGACGTCTTCGAAGAGGTACTCGGAGCCATGGTCGAAGAGCTTGTTGAACTGGTCGATGTTGCGGACATGATTTGCCGCGAGTAGTTTGAGACGGCGCTCCATCTCGCGTACGGCGTTGCGCAGGGCGTTGGCGGCGAGCTTGGCCTCGGTGATGATGGGGGTGAAGAGGTGGGGGATGCCTTCGTACATGCCGAGCTCGACGCGCTTGGGGTCGACGAGGATCATGCGGACCTGCTCGGGTGTGGACTTGAACAGGACGGACATGATCATGGCGTTGATGGCGACGGATTTGCCGGAGCCGGTGGAGCCTGCGATGAGGACGTGCGGCATCGCGGCGAGGTCGGCGGTGACGATGCGGCCGTTGATGTCCTTGCCGAGGGCGATAGCAAGCTTGCTTTTGCTCTGCGCGAACGACTCGCACTCGACAACGTCGCGGAGCCAGATGGTCTCGCGCGCGTGGTTGGGCACCTGAATGCCAACGGTGGATTTGCCCGCCATGCGTTCGATGAGGATGGATTCGGCGGCCATGGCGAGACAGAGGTCGTCGGCTAGGCCGGTGACGCGGGAGTACTTGACGCCGGCGTCGGGCCGGAACTCGAACGTGGTGACCACCGGTCCGGGGTTGATCTGCGTAACCTGGCCATCGACGCCGAACTCGCCGCATTTTTCGACCAGCGTGCGTGCCTCGGTGCGAAGCGCCTCTTCGCGCACGATGGCGACCTCCTCCGATCGATAGAGGAGAGTGGACGGCGGCAGTTTGTAACCGCGGATGGACTTTGGTGCGATAGTGACGGGCTTGATGTCGGCGTCGGCGCGCTTGCCGAAGGAGATGGCCTGAGGCGGGGCGAGTGCAGATGGGGCGGCCGGCGGTGGAGGAGCTGGCGCGGTGGGGGACAGGGAAGCGGGATCCGATTCTAGGCCGAAGGCGTGCGTTGGCGCATCGATGGCGCGCTTGCGCGGCGCACGGGCGGGGGGCAGCTCGGCGTGGTCGAGCGCCGCTTCGGGACGCTGATCGAGCGTACGTGGGGAGAACGGCGCGGACGCCGCAGCCAGGGCCTGGGCATAGGGCGCTGCTGCGGCTGCCGCGGTGCTTAGCGGGGTGACTGGAGGCGCGTCCACATGGGTGCGCGGCATGGACTGCCAGACCGATGCGGCCGTTGTGGTGGGCGCGGAGTCAGGTACGGCGGCGGTGATCTGGCGACCTCGTGCGCGGGCCCACCATGCGAAGAGTCCCCCGATGAGAGTGGAAGGCTCTCCCGCCTCCGCCTTTCGCTGGCGTTCGAGAGCGACGGCCGCTCCGGAGAGGGAGCTCTCGTTGCCGGCCGCGACTGCCGGTTCCGACGCGAGCTCGTCGTTCTGGGGGTGACGTGCGGCTGCGCGGAGAAGTGTGCGGCGATCGCGCCAGGCACGAAGGCGGGCGGCGAGATGGAAGAGGAGGCCCAGGTGCGATTGCACCCATTCGCGGGCGTTCAGGAAGGTGAAGGTAGTAGCCAGGTAGAGCGAGACCGAGACCATCAGGGCGAGGACAATGGTGGCACCCGGGAGGTTGAGCCAGGCGACCATGGCATCCGCGAGGAGGCGGCCGGTCACCCCTTCCACAGGCAGGGCTGAGTGCCACAAGATGCGATGCGGCAGCAGTCCGATAGCGGCCGGCGCAGAGACGATCCAGAGCGCGAGGCCAAGCATACGCGCGCGGGTCGATCCGGCAGCCCGCTGACGCATCCAGCAGAGACCGACGCGCCCGAGCAGCAGGGGCAGAAAGAAGGCTGCGATGCCGATCGTCTGGAGGATGGCGTCGGCAATATAGGCGCCGAGGACGCCTGTCCAGTTGTGGGTGCCGAGCCGCTGGGCGAACCGTGACGCCTGCGCGGAGGTGGAGGTGAGGGCGCCCGCGGTGTCGGCTGAGGGATCGGTGGGTGTGTACGTCGCGAGGGCAAGCAGGAGCAGGGTCGCGGCGACGAGGACGGCGAGGCCGAGGATCTCGTTGAGGCGGCGGTTGCGGGTGGGTGTCGGGACAGGCCTGAGAGGTTTCATCCGTTTTGAGTGGGTCGTTGTTCCGTGACGATCTTTGGCGGGCAGGCGCGACCGCGACAGGGAACGGCGCCCGAGCGGCGGCACGGAACGATGGAGCGCCGGAGGGTCCAGAGCTGACCCGATTATTCCAGAGCACGAGGTGGGCGGGCGAAATCTCCACCGTGGGGGACTCAGGATGCAAACCCGGCGCGAGAAAGCGCATCTATTTGTTCTGTAACCGACGCCGACCGGATGAACGTTGCTCCGGGCGGCCCTTTAGAAGAAGTGAAGGCAAGGTGGGGGGCGCGGGATTTTCGCGATTTCTTCCGCTTGCCGCCGGCACAGGAGAATCGCGTCAGCCGGCGGACCCCAACCAGCCGACACGTCCAGCAAGTTTCGGTCGGACAACGATCCGGGACGCAAGGATCCAACGATCCGGGAGGCAAGGATCCCGGATGCGCGAGCCCCGGGTGTCCAAACGAGGCAACTGCACGTATGCAGTAAAACCGATGAGGGATTGGCAAGGAGCAAGCGACATGGCGACGGCAGAGGCGAAGAAGACCGAGCTGCAGGCAATACTGAAGGCTGTTATCAACATTCTGGAAGATAGCCAAAAGGGTTTTGCGGATATTGGGGAGCACCTGAAGAGCGAGACGTTGAAACGATACTTTCTCGCAGAATCCTTGAAACGGGCAAACTTCCGGGGCGAACTGGAAAATGAGCTGCATCGGCACGGCGTCGCGGACGTACACGAGACGGGAACGGTTGCCGGCGCGGTGCACAGGACGTGGGGCGACCTGAAGGCGAAGCTCGGAGGCGGCGACCACTCGCTGCTCGATACCGCGGAGCAGGGTGAGGATACCGCCAAGCGGGCGTACAAGGATGCCCTGGAGCAGGATCTTCCGCTCCCGGTTCGCCAGTTGCTCTCCGAGCAGCAGGCGCACATCCTTACGGCCCATGATTTTGTGAAGGCACAGCGCGATGCGTTGAAGGGCAAGTAGAGCCCGGCCTTCTCCCGACGTTGGACACGGCGCAAGACGACTTCAGGCTGCAGGGAGACCCCCTGCGGCCTGTTTTTTGCGCCTAACCATATCGGACTGCTACGAGATGCGTGGAGGTCATCCAGGGGAGCGAGCGACCGCAGATAGGGGTCGACGGCGATGGCCCTCGCTTCGCTGGGTGCTTGAAATGCTGGCTCAGAGGTCCGCTGCGGGTCGGACGGACGCATCTGAATGAGTGTGCCGCTGCAGTTGGAGTGGCGCGGCAGGCGAGATGTTGAGGGCGAACGCAGCAATGTCAATCATGGTTCAAGTACGAACGTACGGTGCGTGGCTCCTGGCTGCAGGCGGCGCCACGGGGCTGCTATGGCTTGTGGGATGCAGCAAGGTGGCTGCGCCTCCGCCAGCGGTCCGCGCGGACTACACGCAGACGCTGAACAAGTATTACGAGGGCCGTCCGTTGTGTCTTTGGGACCAGCCCGTCAAGTTTCCGGTGGTGAACGCAACGCCCGAGACGGTGGAGGACCTGGGTCTGGACGGCTTGGCGGATGCAGGACTAGTCGCGACAAGGGGCGGGCGACGAGGACGTGCGACGACCTACGACCTGACACCCGAGGGACGGAGCGCGCTCAACCCGGACGTCTTCCATCCAGGGGCGGGGAACTTCTGCTACGGCCGTCGCAAGGTGGTGAGCATCGACAGGGCGAAGCGCAACAGCAGCACGACGGAGCTGGTGGACTATCAGTTCGAGGTTGCCGATCCAGCCGCATGGGCCTCCGAGGCTTCGATCCAGAACGTCTTTCCGCAGGTTGTGGGTGAGCTCTCGGGACCGCACGCGGCGCAGGTGACGCTCCTCGACACGACCGACGGGTGGGAGATCTCAGGGGCACCGTCGAGCGTGGCTCCACGCGCTCCCCGGAGCCATGGGTCAACGCTGGCGCGGGTCCTTCATCTAAGGAAAAAGTCTGGGTAGCGCGCAGATATCTGGCGCGGCAGTACAGAGCGCGTGGTTCACGGCTCGGGCGTCTTCTTCATCGTGTACTCCGCCGGCGGCACTCCGCCGAGCAGATACCGGACGAAGTAATCCCACCGTCGGCGAGCGACATAGGGTGCGTAGGCTCCGTATCCGTGGTGTGCGTTCGGGATCAGTAGCAGGTCGAAGTCCTTGTTTGCATCCATCAGTGCACCGGCTACCAGCAGGGTATTCGCGGGCGGGACGTTGTCATCCAGCGTGCCGTGCATCAGCAGCAGATGGCCTTTGAGATTGCGAGCCGCATTCTGGTTGGCCTGCGAGTCGTAGTTCGTAGTGCCGTCCGGATGGGTGACGAGCAGACCGAGCCACTTTTCCGCCCAGTCGTCCTCGTACAGGCGGTTGTCATGGTTGCCGCTTTCACTGATGCCGACTTTGAAGAAATCGGGAAAGTGAAACATGGCGGCGGCCGCGGCGGCTCCTCCGCCGGAGTGCCCGTAGATGCCGACGCGGTCACCGTCGATCCACGGATAGCGAGCGGCGAGTTGGCGGACGGCTGCGATCTGGTCGGGGATGGTGTTGTCCGCGAGGTCCCCGAAGTGGGCCTCATGGAAGCTTCTGGAGCGCAGCGGTGTACCCAGACCGTCGACGCAGACCACCGCGAAGCCGAGTTCGGCGAGCGCCTGCATGTCGCGGTGGGCGGCGGCAAAGGTGCGTACTCCGCAAGACCCTGTCTGGGGTCCGGGGTAGACGGAGACGACTATGGGATAGTGGGCGGCGGTATCGGGGCTAGTGGGTTTGAAGAGCAGGCCGTACAGGTCGGTGCTGCCGTCCCGCGCTTTGACGGTGATCTGTTGCGGCGGAACCCAGCCGATCTGCTTCAGCCGGGTGATGTCCTGCGGCGGAAGGGCCAGGATCTCGCGGCCGTCCGTGTCCCGGATGCGTGAGACTTGGGGATCGGACGGGGAGGAGGCTACATCAAGGAAGAAGCGTCCGTCGCGGGAGGCCTCGACGACGTGGTTTGCTGGCTCCGGGGTGAGGAGGCGGATGGAGCCGTCGTCCAGCCCGACACGGTAGAGTGCCGCGAAGTACGGGTTCCACTCGGCTTGCTTGCCGACGGCGGTAAGGTAGACGGTCCGGGTGGCCTCGTCCACATGCAGCACGTCTGTGACGTTACCTGCGCCTTCGGTGACCTGCCGCTTAAGCTTGCCGGTGGTGGCGTCGTAAAGGTAGAGCTGTCCCCAGTCGTCGCGCTGCGAGTACCAGAGGACCTCGTTCGTGTGCGAGAGGAAGCGCCAGCAGACGCGAGGGTCTCCGGTGAGTTCTGTGACGCCACTTTCGAGGAAGGTGGGCGAGGTCTCCGAGAAGAGGTCGCGCACCTGGCCGGAGGAGGCGTCGGCGGAGCGGACCCACTCCTGCTTGTGGTCGCGAGAGGTGGAGACGAAGACGATGCGTGTGCTGTCGGCGCTCCACTGCACGTCGTCCCAGCCGTGCCCTTCCGTGCAGCTGATGTCGTCGCAGAGCGTGCCGCGATGGAGATCGGCGGGCATCTTGAGCCGGACGACCTTGGCGCCCTTAGTCTCGACGACCACGCGCTGGAGGGTGGCGATCTCCGTGTCGCCGGCCAGCGGATAGCGCCAGACGTCGATCGCGGGGTGGGCGGCAGAGGTGCTTACGAGACCCATGCGGCCGACCCGGCGAAGGTCGAGCTGGAAGGTGGCGATCCGTTTGGAGTCGGGCGACCAGACGAGCAACGGGTTGGCGCTCCGGCGCCAGCCGGCGTTGTCGGTGGCATAGCCGAAGTCCGGCTGGCCGTCGGTGGTGAGCTGGGTCTGCCTGCCGGATGCGATGTCCTGCAGCCACAGGTTGTTGCCGCGGAGAAATGCCGCGCTCTTGCCATCGGGCGAGAGCTCCCAGGGCTCGTTGGGGCGCGCGGCGGCAACCTCGTCGCCGGGGCCGCAGGGCTCCTTGAGGCGGAGGTCGCAACGGACGTGCCGGCCGGAGATGGTCAGGAGGAGGGCCTGATCTCCATCAGCGAATGCGAGGTCCTGGATGGGCAGCTTGCCGGGCTCCAAGGTGGCGACGACGGGCAGGCTGAGTCTGCCGGACCGGATCGCCTGGTTCAGCGCGGCGGCGATGCGTGCGTGGTCGAACGCGGGCGCGGCGGTTCTCCGGGCGGGGTCCACGAGGCGAAAGGTTTCGCCATCGGCTGCGGCGTCGCGATACCAGAAGCGGCCGTCGCGGAGCCAGACGGGATGCTCGATGGTGTGGAAGACGAGCGGGTCGACGTTGTAGTTCATCAGCCGCTCGGCGCGGGCGTAGTCGTCGGCTGTGTAGACTCTGCCGGGTTGAGCATGTGCGGCGAGTGGAAGGCAGACGATGCAAAGGGCGGCGCATACAAGGCGAAGGCTCGTGCTTCCGATGCGTTCGTTTGTCAGTGGAGGACTCCTGTTCTACGACGTACTATGGTTGCGACGTGCGGGGTAGAGGTGAGCCCTGTCGGGCCTTCCACAGGACCTGGCGAAAGATTCCCATCCAGACGGGCGCGGATCTGACGTCTGCGCCCATGCGCCGGACCAGCCGCCTGAGCTCGGGTGCGGATGTGTTTGCGGGGTGATGCTGCGTGTATCCGATCTCTTCCAGCATTTCGCGCAGGAGGGCCGTGAGGCGCTCGATCTCTGCGGAGGGTGGGAGCATGAGGTCGTCTGGCGCGGCGGGTGTGTTCGAAGGCGCATCCATCCGGGTGAGTTCATAGAGGCAGACTGCGACGGCCTGGCCCAGGTTCATGGAGGGATGCCGCACGTCCGGATGGGGGTACATGGGGATGGTGAGCAGAAGGTGGCAGAAGCTCAGCTCTTCGTTACTGAGGCCGGTCTTTTCTGAGCCGAAGAGGAGGGCGATGCGGGTGTGGGGTTCGGCTCCGAGGTGACGGCGTAGCTGGGGGGCTGCGGCGGGAAGCGTGAGCAGCGGGTGGCGGAGCTCCCGTTCGCCGACTGCGGTTGTGCCGACAACCAGGGTGCAGTCCGCCAGGGCTTCCTCGAGCGTGGAGAAGGATCTCGCGGCAGACAGCACGGCGGAGGCGTCGACGGCGGAACGGGCGGCCTCGAATGGTACGGCGAATTCGTTGACGACGCGCAGATTCGTGAAGCCGAAGTCGTGCATGGCACGGGCGACAGCGCCGATATTGGCCGGGTTGCGCGCCCGCACGAGGATGATCGAGATGCGGCCGAGCGTGGGATCCGGCTTCGCTGGATCTGGCTGCATGGGTACCGTTCCGGTGGCGGGTGGAGCGCAGGGTCTTCCGGCGGGAGAGGTGCGCGCGGGGCGTCAGGCGATGAGGTTGAGGGCTTCCAGGGTGCGATCGAGAACAAGCTGGTAGAGCCCGCCGGTCGCATACTGGCTGAAGTGGGGCGAGTGGCGGTGGTGCTCGAGCGCGGCGTCATCCTTGTACTGCTCGTAGATGAGGACGGTGGAGGGATCGTCGGCGACGAAGTGGGCGTTGTAGGCGACGCAGCCGGGCTCCTGGCGCGAGGCGCCGGTGAGCTGCCGGAGGAACTCCGCGACCCGTTCGTGGTGTTCTTCTGCGAAGCGCATCCGTACGGTGAAACTGACCATTGCTGGCTCCTTGCGGCTTCAGCTCTCGAGTATGGCTTGGAAGGCGGGCAGTGTGATTGTCTGCTCGCGATCGGGGCCGGTTGAGATCATGCCGATCTTTGCGCCCGACTCGCGCTCGAGGAAGGCGAGGTACTCCTGCGCGCGCCTGGGCAGCCGGTCGTACTCGGTGATGCCTTCGGTGGACTCGTTCCATCCTGGCAGCGTGGTGTAAACCGGCTCGATGTTCTCGAAGCCGCGCATGTCCGCCGGGATGGTGTCGGTGAGCTTGCCGTTGACGCGATAGGCGGTGCAGACGGGGATCTCCGTGCACTGGTCCATAACGTCCATCTTGGTGACGACGAGCCACTCGGTTCCGTTGATCATGTTGGAGTAGCGGAGGAGCGGGAGGTCGAGCCAGCCGCAGCGGCGTGGCCGGCCGGTGACGGCGCCGTACTCCTGGCCGCGGGCGCGCAGCAGTTCGGCGGAGTCGTCGTGGATCTCGGTCGGGAACGGGCCTTCGCCGACGCGGGTGACGTAGGCCTTGGTGACGGCGATGACGGTGCCGATGCGTGTGGGGCCCACGCCTGTTCCGGTAACGGCTCCGCCGGCGGTGGCCGAGGAGCTGGTGACGAAGGGGTAGGTTCCGTGGTCGATATCGAGCAGTGCGCCCTGCGCGCCTTCAAACATGACGTTTTCGCCGGAGCGGATGGCGTCGTTGAGCAGCACGGCGGTATCGGTGACGAAGGGTGCGATCTGCTCGGCGGCGCGTGCGTACTCCTCGTAGATTGCCTTGGGATCGAGGGGCTCTGTGCCGAACAGCGCCTGGGCGATGGTGTTCTTCTCGTAGCAGGCGTTGTTGATGTGGGTGCGCAGCAGCGCGGAGTTCAGCAGGTCGACCACACGGAGGCCGCTGCGGTGCATCTTGTCTTCGTAGGCGGGTCCGATGCCCCGGCTGGTGGTGCCGATCTTGGTGCGACCGGGGGCGTTTTCGGCGGCGAGTTCGATCATGCGGTGGTAGGGCAGGATCACCTGCGCGCGGTTGGACACAAAGAGCTGGCCGTCGACGGGGAGGCCTGCGTCTTTGAGTTTCTTGACCTCGCTGAGGAAGGCCATGGGGTCGAGCACCACGCCGTTGCCGATGACTCCGCGGGTCTGCGGGCGGAGGACGCCGCAGGGGATGAGCTGGAGGACGAATTTGCGACCTTTGATGATGACGGTGTGGCCGGCGTTATGCCCACCGGCGTACCGGGCGACGATGGAGAACCTTTCGGAGAGGACGTCGACGATCTTGCCTTTGCCTTCGTCGCCCCACTGGGCGCCGAGGATGACTGCTGATGTACGGTGTGCCACTTAGGTGTTTGCTCCGGGGCCAGACTGTGGAAGCCGAATGTGCGCAGCCCACCTGAAGCAACATTCACCTCATTATACGGGCTGTTGGGACGCGGTCCTGGCGCCGCACTGTGGCGATGGGGGTCAGGGTTCTCGCGCTCGGGCATCTGTGCTGTTCCGTTGGGTAACGGCAAACGGCGGACGCGTACAGTTCCGCGCGGGGGGGGGAGTCCAGGGGGCTTGACCGCATGTCGCTGTGAGGGCGGGCGGGGGTGCGAGCGGTGCGTTGCGGCGGTTTGCCGGAGCGATGTCTCCTGTGGGTGGGGCGAAGCCGGGCGGCGGACGGAACTGGGAGGTGAGAGGGCGCTTTATACTGGCGCACGAGAGACGAGGGTGGAGCCGGTGGTGGAGCTTGTTGAGGCGAGGCGCGACGGGAGAGCTGGCGTGAGCCGGGCCGGTGCATCCGCAGGCCCGCGTGCCTGAGCTGCCCGAGGTTGAGACGGTAGCGAATGGGGTGCATGCGCGCGTCCAGGGGCGCGTTGTCGTCTCCGTGTGGACGAGTGGCAAGCCGCAGACGTTCAAGTCCCCGGAGGAGACGATCGCGGCGACGCTGACGGGCGCGCGCATCGTTTCGGTGCGGCGGGTGGGTAAGACGATCGTGATGACCGTAGAGGGCGCGGGGAGGCAGGCGGAGTTTCTGATTCATCTGGGAATGACGGGCCGGCTTCTGGTCTCCGCGGCGGAGGTGCCGCTGCCGCCGCACAGCCACGCTGTGCTGACGCTGGACGATGGGCGGGAGATCCGCTTTGTGGATGCGCGGCGGTTTGGGCGACTATCCGTTCACGCAGAGGGTGGAGCGCGGGTGGGGGCGGATCCGGCGAAGGAGCGGCTCGGCGATAGGCTGGGAGGGAAGGCGCCCGGGTACAGGGGACCGGGCCGCGAGCCGCTGACGATCTCTGGGGAGGAGTTTATCGAGGTGTTCCGGAGGCGCAAGACTCCAATCAAAGCGGCTCTGCTGAACCAGTCGCTGCTGCACGGTGTGGGCAACATCTACGCGGACGAAGCGCTGTTCCGGGCGGGCATCCGGCCGAGGCGGCAGGCGGCTCGGCTGACCCGCGGGGAGCTTACGCGCTTGCGGGAGGGACTGGTGGAGGTTCTGCGCAGGGCGATCCTGCTGGGCGGGTCGTCGGTGTCGGACTATGTGGATGCGGATGGGGTGCGCGGCTTCTTCCAGCTGGAGCACCGTGTGTACAGGCGGGGAGGCGAGCCCTGCCTGGTGTGCGGGGCGACGATCCAGCGGACAATTGTGGGGGGACGCAGCAGCCATTACTGTCCGCGGTGCCAGCGCTGAGGCTTAGCGGGCGAGGGCCTGCTCGGCGCTGACGGCTGCGCCGATAACCCGGGTCTCCATGTCGTCTTCGACGATTTCAAAGGAATAGCTCTGGAGTGGGCTCATCTTGACCATCTGCTGCATGTAGTCCTTGAGCATGGACATATCGACGAAGCGGACGTTGAATCCGGCGAGGTAGAACTTGCCTGGACCGCGGAGGTGTACCGAGCTGGCGGTGGCGGCGGCGAGCGCCCTGTGCCAGAGCCGCTTGAATTCGACGCAGCGCGCTTCGCCCTTTTTCGCGGCTTCGAAGACCTCGTCGGGCTCCATATCGAGGAAGCGAAGACGCATGGAGCGATGTCCCATGATGCCTTCGAGGTGGCCGCGCCCGCCGCAGCCGCAGTAGTTTTCCTTTTCGTCGAGGGTGACTACGGTGTGGCCGCCTTCCCAGACGCCATCGGAGAAGGGGTAGCGCCCGTAGCCGATGCCGACGCCGAGGGTCCAGACGCGGACTACGGTGTCGAGTTTGCCTTGTACGGCGGCGATGCCACCGGCGAAGCCGTCGGCATCGTTGACGATCGTGACGGGCCCGTTGAATCCGCGCGCTCGAAGCTGCATGGTGAGCAGCTCGCCGATGCGTGCGCCTTTGAGCTGGGGGAGGTTTGGCGCCTCTTCGACGACGCCGTTGCGGATGAGGCCGGGGAGTCCGACGCCTACGGCTGCGACGTCCTTGTGCTCGCCGACGACGGCGATGATCTGCTCGCTCAGGGTTTCGACGAGGCCGTCGGTGGGCATCTCTACGAGGGCGTACTCGTCGTCATCCGATGAAGGAAACGAGCGCAGCCCGTCGGGGATGGTGTGATCTACGACGAGGCCTGCCACGACCCGTTCGGACATCGTTACGCCAACGATCTTTGCCATAGTCCCCGACTTCCGTTTTGCGTGATGGGCAGCGGCGCTGCTACTCGAACTTGCTGACCCGGTTCAGACCGTTGAAGGCCGCCACTTTATAGCACTCGGCCAGTGTGGGATAGTTGAACACCGTGTCGACGAAGTAGTCCAGCGTGCCGCCGAGGGCCATGACGGCCTGGCCAATGTGCACGAGCTCGCTGGCGCCTTCGCCGATGATGTGGACGCCGAGCAGGGCGTGGGTCATCCGGTGAAAGACAAGCTTGAGGCGGCCGGTGGTATCTCCACGGATTTGACCACGCGCAATCTCGCGGTAGTAGGCGACGCCGACCTCGTAGGGGACGTCTTCCTCGGTGAGCTGTTCCTCAGTCTTGCCGAGGAAGCTGATCTCCGGGATGGTCCAGATCCCGTAGGGGTAGAAGCTCGGGTTGGATAGGATGGTCTCGTCGCCGAAGGCACGTGCGGCGGCGATGCGGCCCTGTTCCATGGAGACGGACGCGAGGGAGGGGAAGCCGATGACGTCGCCTCCCGCGAAGACATTGGGCACGGTGGTGCGGAAGTCCTTGTCGACGGGGATACGTCCGCGGGCGTCGGAGGCGACGCCGATAGCACCGAGGTTGAGCTCGTCCACGTTGCCCTGGCGGCCTACGGCGTAGAGGAGCGCGTCGCCCTGGACCTTCTTCTTGCTTTCGAGGTTAGCGACGACGGTGCCGTCTGCCATCTCTTCGACGGACTCGACCTCTTCGTTGAGGCGCATGGTGACGCGGGAGTCGCGGAGGTGATAGCTGAGCGCCTCGACGATCTCCTGATCGGCGAATTCGAGCAGGCGGGGGCGGCGCTCGATGAGGGTGACTCGAACGCCGAGGGCGGAGAACATGCAGGTGTACTCGACGCCGATGACACCTCCGCCGACGATGATCATGGTCTTGGGAAGGTTGGGGAGGTCGAGAACGAGGTCGGAGTTGATGATGCTGCGGCCGTTGATGGGCACTTTGGCGCCTACGGCGGGTTTTGTGCCGGTTGCGATGAGGACGTTCTTGGCCTCGTACACCTGGGAGCCGCGGGAGTTGGTGACTTTGACGTGGGTGGCGTCCTCGAAGCTGGCCGTTCCGACGAGCATCTCGATGTTGTTGCGGGAGAGCTGCGCTTCGGTGACGTCGACCTCGGTTTTGATCACGTGCTGCACCCGGAAGGCGAGGTCAGCCATGGTGATCTTTTCCTTGACGCGGTAGTTCATGCCATAGATGGACTTGTAGTTGTAGCCGGAGAGGTGGAGGACCGCCTCGCGCATGGTCTTGGACGGGATGGTGCCGGTGTTGATGCAGGCGCCACCGACGACTTCGCGCATCTCGACCAGGGCGACCTTTTTGCCCAGCTTGGAGCCGTAGATGGCGGCCCGCTGTCCTGCGGGGCCGGACCCAATCACGATAAGATCGTAGACACTGCCCATGCTTTGTTGTGTTCTTTCTGTTAGCCGTGCGCACTGGGAATGGATGCCGTGGCCGCCGAGAAAGCGCTGCGGCGAGCGGCTCCTTTTGCGGCTGGGAATGCACTGTGGGACGCCGCGCCGTTCAGAGGACGTTCTGCCTAGAAGCTACCACAGGGGTCGGTTGGAGTAGGCAGGGGCGCGGGGGCGGCGCGGCGTCTCACGCGGCATGATGTGGCGGCGGCCGCGCCTACACTGAAGGGGCGATGCTCCGATACGCCATCACCGATCGCCGGCAGCTCGGGCCGGATGAGGGGACTCGCCGGGCCGCGCTGCTCGAACAAGCGGCACGACTCGCGGGTGCGGGGGTGGACTTCGTGCAGCTGCGCGAGAAGGACCTTTCGCCCGGGGAGCTTGCGGCGCTGGCGACCGAGGTAGCGCATGTGCTTCGGCGGCAGGAGGGCGGCGGGGAGGCGCCGCCCAGGCTGCTTGTGAACGGTGGGATCGACGTGGCTTTGGCGGCTTATGCCGACGGGGTCCACTTGACGGCCGGTGGGGATGCGCCCGCGCCGGGGGATGTGCGCCGGCGCTACCGTGAGGCGGGCAGACAGCCGCCGGTGGTAAGCCTCTCGTGCCATCGGGTGGCCGATGTGGCCCGGGCCAGGGCTGGGTGGGAGAGCGGCGAAGGGCCGGATCTGATTCTGTTTGGCCCGGTGTTTGAGAAGCGGGTTGGGGAGCGGCTGATCTCGGAGGGTGTGGGCCTCGATGTGCTTGGGGAGGCGTGTGGCGCGGCGGGGTCGATTCCGGTGCTTGCGCTCGGCGGGGTAGCGCGGGAGGACGTTGCGGCGTGTCTCCAGACCGGCGCGGCGGGAGTTGCGGCGATCCGGATGTTTCTTCTGTGAGGCGTAGTGGCGGAAGACGAGGCCAGCTCGGATGGCGGGGTGCGTCGGCTGCGAACGCACAGCCGATCTGCGAAGTTATAATGATGCAGTGCCATGCTGATTACACCGTTACACCTCGAGCACGAACCTCTCCTCTTTGAAGAAGCGATCCCTGAGGGCGCGCTGGATTATGCGCCGGATATCCGCCAGACAGGTCCGCTGGCGGTGACCGGGCGTGCCGACCTTCTGATCGAGCATCGCGGGCATAACGAGCATGTGGCGGACATCCGGATACGGGCGGCGTATCGCGGGAGCTTTGAGTGTCTGTGCGCCCGCTGCGTGGAGCCGGTTCCTGCATCGGTGGACGGGAACTTCGATCTGATCTTCCGGCCGCACGCCGCGGATGCTGAGCCTGGGGAGCGTTCGATCACCCCGGACGAGACGGAAATCGGCTATTATGAAGAGAGCGGTCTGTCGCTGGAGGATGTCGTGCGCGAGCAGGTGCTTCTTTCCCTGCCTTCCCGCACGCTCTGCAGCGAGGATTGCAAGGGTCTTTGCCCGCGCTGCGGTCAGAACCTGAACTCCGGCACCTGCAACTGCAACGCCTCTGGATCCGATCCGCGGTGGCATGCGCTTCAGGGGCTGGCGGGTGCCATTGAGTCCCCGTAGCACCGTTGTTCTGCCGACTTCTGTACGACAGGGCCGCACTGCGCCGCTGCGAGCTATCCGCCGCGCCGCACCGGCTACCTTGAAAGGAATTACGCAATGCCGAATCCCAAACGCCGCCACTCCAAGCAGCGCACCGCAAAGCGCCGCTCCCACGATTTTCTGACTCCGGTAAGCACGTCTGAGTGCCCGAACTGCCATGAGCGCAAGCTACCGCATCGCGCCTGTGCCAAGTGCGGGCACTACAAGGGCCGCGAGATTCTTGCCGTGGAGAAGGCCGGGTAGGCTGCCGTAGACGCCCCTGGGTGCGCCTGCGGAACTCTCGGTGACGCGCTTGTGTGAGCGCAGATTGCCTTGCAGCAGGCGCCGGATCTTCCGATCTGCATCCGCCGCGGTGGTACAGGAGTTAGAGCCCTGCCGATCGACATCGTAGTAGATGGAATGGGCTCGGACAAGGCTCCTGAGCCGGAGATCCGCGGGGCTATCATGGCCTGCCGGCACCTTGACGTGCGTGTGCACCTGGTGGGGCCGGAGAACGTGCTGCGCCCTGCTCTGCTGCGTGCGCTGCGAGGCCCACGGCTTCCGGGCTCCAGTCCCAGTGCGGCGAAGATCAACATCGTGCACGCGTCCGAGTGGATCTCGATGGACGACAAGGCGGCGCAGGCGGTTCGGGCCAAACGGGACTCCTCCATGCGCGTCGGTCTGCGTATGGTTCGCGAGGGCCAGGCTGCGGGCTTCTTCACTGCGGGAAATACAGGGGCGGCGATGGCGACAGCCAAGCTTGTGCTCGGGATGCTGGCGGGGGTGCATCGCCCTGCGCTGGCGGCTATTCTGCCTTCGAGTTCGGGGACTCCGTCTACCCTGCTCGATGTCGGCGCGAATGTAGACTCGGACCCTGACAATCTGGTGCAGTTCGCGGTGATGGGGCATACGTACGCCAGAAACGTTCTGCACATCGCGAATCCGCGCGTGGGTCTTCTGTCGATCGGGGAGGAAGACTCCAAGGGGAATCATCTGACGCATGACACGCTGCCGCTGCTTCGTGCGCGGAGCGACCTGAACTTCATCGGCAACGTGGAGGGAAGGGACCTCTTCAACGGTCACTCGGACGTGACGGTATGCGACGGCTTTGTGGGCAACGTTGCGCTGAAGAGTATCGAGGGTCTGGCGAAGCTGGTAGGGGTGTCGCTGCGAAGCTCGCTAAAGTCGACCATTACATCGCAGGTGGGTGCGATGCTTTCGCGGCGTGCGTTCGCAGACTTCAAGAAGCGGCTGGACTACTCCGAGTACGGCGGCGCACCGCTGCTGGGTGTGCGCGGGGTGTGCATCGTAGGTCACGGCTCATCGAACGACCGGGCGGTGATGAACGGCATTCGGGTGGCGGCGGAGTTCGCGCAGGCCGAGGTGAACTCCCATATCGAATGCTCACTGAGGACACCGTAAGCGGCAGCGCGGAGGCTGAGCTTTGCCTGGGTGGGAACTCAGGAAGGAATGTGGCGCCGACGGTCGCCTACGTGCCTCGGGCCAGTCCCCACACGAGCACGGCCAGCACTACGAGACTGATGGCGACGTAGAGCCTGTCGCGCTCGATTGCGAATGCCACGACCGCGAACGCCACGCGTGCGACGGGGGTTGCGATCAGCAGCAGGATGCCGAGTTCCACGATGGCTGTGGCCTCTCCGCGGGCGATGCCTGCGCCAAGCTCTGCGGGATGCCGCAGGGTGACTGGATGCCCCACGAAGCGGCGGTAGTCGACGAGCTGACCATGATGGTCCTGGAGGTAGAAGATCCCGCCGGCGAGCACGACGGTACAGGCGAAGACTACGCCGGTGCGCAGCAGCAGTCCCATGAGAGCCTCCATGCGATCGTCGTTGAAGCTGGCCATCCTTGTCTCCTTCTGCTGTGCGTGTGGGAGGCTGCGTGCCTGCTGTGAGACTTAGACCCGGCCGAGCCAGCCGTTCACGATCATTTCGAGACCAAGGCCGAGGATTACGAGGGCGAAGACGGTCCGGAGGGCGCCCACATTTGCCCGGGCGAGGACCTTTGAGCCCAGCAGCGAACCTGCAAGCACACCGAGCATGACGGGGAAGGCGAGCCCGGGATCGATATACCCGCGCGCGAGGTAGATTCCTGCGCTGGCGGCCGCCGTTACACCGATCATGAAGTTGCTTGTGGTGGTGGAGACCTTGAAGGGGATGCGCATGATCTTGTCCATGGCGAGTACCTTGACTGCGCCGGACCCGATGCCGAGCAGGCCGCTCAGGGTACCGGCCCCGAGCATCATCCCCCAGCCCCAGCCGATACGGTCGACCTTGTAGGCGCACGGGACACCGGTGCGATCGGGATAGCTGCCGGAGAGGCGCAGCTTGTCCGACCAAGGATTGTCGACCGGTGCAGGCTCGGTCTTTCCCTTGCGGCCGCGAGAGGCCCAGGCGGAGTAGATCAGCACGGTGCCGAACACGACAGCGAGAGCGCGGGTTGGCACACGCGTGGCGAGGAAGGCACCGAATACCGCGCCGAACGTGGTTGCCACCTCAAGGAACATCCCGAGGCGCACGCTAGAGTAACCCTCGCGGACATAGGCGGCGGCGGCACCAGAGCTGGTGGCGATGACGGAGATTAACGAGGCGCCGATCGCGTACCGCAGGTCGACGTGGAAGCCGAGCGTGAGCAGAGGGATGAGGACCACGCCGCCACCCAGTCCGGTGAGCGCACCCAAGAGTCCGGCGGCGAAGGAACCTGCAAACACGACCAGGGTAAACAGGACGACGGGCATCGAGACTCCCGTGCGATTATTCCACGGCGAACCGAAAGATTCGAACATACACAGGCGTGTGGGTTGTTGCTTTGTGTTCGGTTGGTGCGGTTGGAGGCCGGCCTGCTGCAGCTTTACTTGAGGAGCGGCGCGGCACACTCCATGCTGGGAATTGTCTTGCCGTGGGGGTCCCTGTTGGGATGGCCAAGTTTGGCGGCGATGCGCTCTTCGAAACGCTCCGAGATGAAGTGCTCCAGGCGCTCGGCCTCGTCGTGGACCTCGTCGATGGGATAGTCGAGGACCTCGTAGAGGAAGGTTTCGATCAGCCGATGATGTCGAACCACCTCCAAGGCGCGGCGCTTGCCTGTCGCGGAGAGCTGCACGCCGCCGTGTCGCTCGTAATCGACAGGCGACACGGCGGCAGCGGACAGCTTCTGAAGCATGTTGGTCACCGAAGCGGGCGCTACGCCAAGGCGTTGGGCCAGGGACTTGATGGTGACTCGTGCACCTTCGTCGCCACCCAGCGAGAAGATGGCTTTAAGGTAGTTGTCTACCGACTCGGTGTTCCCGCGGTCTGGACGGCTGGAGGGCATGACAGTGCCAGTTTGACTCATTCGGAGCATTTAGGTATACCTAATTGTAAGGCTACCCTAATTATCTTCGCTTTCCAGTCATGACAAAGCCGACCCGCCGCCACATCCTGCCGAACTTCCGGCGTCATGAGATCTGGACCTACTTCGGTCCGGCGTTTGTGGCGTCGGTGGCGTATATCGACCCGGGGAACTTTGCCACCAACATCCTGGGCGGTACGCAGTTCGGCTACAGGCTGCTGTGGGTGCTGCTGTGGTCGAACGCGATGGCCATGGTAATCCAGTATCTATCGGCCAAGCTGGGCATTGTGACCGGCTTGACGCTTCCGCAGAACTGCCGACTGCACTTCGCACGCCCGGTGAACTTTGGCCTGTGGGTGGCGGCGGAGGTATCGGCGATCGCGACGGATCTGGCGGAGTTTCTGGGTGCTGCCGTCGGACTGGACCTGCTGTGCGGTCCGCTGCTGGCGGCGCATGGGTTTTCCCCGCGGGGTTCTCTGCTGGTTGCCGCCCTGGTCTCGACGGTTCTGGTGTTTGGGATTCTCGCGCTCGATCTGGCGGGGTTCCGCTTTCTGGAGCTGGCCATCATGGGATTCGTTGGGATAATCGGGCTGTGCTATGGGTTTGAGGTCTTCCTGGTGCACCCGGACTGGCCGCGCGCCGCGTTCCACACCCTGGTGCCGACGCTGGACCGCTCATCGGCGACGGCCTTCCATGATTCGATCTATGCCGCGGTGGGGATGCTTGGCGCGACGGTGATGCCGCACGTGATCTATCTGCACTCCGCGCTGGTGCAGCCTCGGCTGAAGGAGCTGAGTGGATCGGGGGCCCTGGCCTGGCCGAGCGTACGAGACAGCGAGGCTGATGGCGAGCCTCGGGCACGGCCCCGGCGTTCGAGGTTGAGCCGCTTCCTCCACTACGAGCTTGTCGACGTGTTCATCGCGATGAACGGTGCGTGGCTGATCAACTCCGCGATGATCCTGATGGCCGCGGTCGCGTTTGGGCACTCGGGGAATCTGCAGCCATCGCTGCAGGAGGCGTTTCACACGCTTGGCCCACTGTTTGGCCGCGGGGCGGCGATCGTGTTTGCGATCGCGCTGCTTTGCTCCGGACTGTCGAGTTCGACGGTGGGTGTGATGGCTGGGCAGGTGATCATCGAGGGGTTTCTAGATATCAAATTTCCCATCTTCGTTCGGCGGCTGATCACGGTCGTCCCGGCCGTTGCGGTGATTGGGTGGGGATTCGACCCGCTGCGGATCCTTGTGTTGTCGCAGGTGGTCCTCTCGTTCTCGCTGCCATTCGCCTTGGTTCCACTGCTCCTGTTGACGAGCCGCCGATCGGTGATGGGGACATTCGCCTCGGCCATGCGGACCCGTGTGGCGGGATGGACGGCGGCGAGCATCATCGTCGTCCTGAATGCGATCCTGCTCGGGCAACTGGCATTTTCCCGGTGAGTTGAAGGTGGCGAGTGGGGGACATGCGCGCGGCACGAGTCCAGGGGCGTGGTCTGCGCCTCGTGGCTCATCCCTCGCAGTGCGCACCACCGTGTGGGCCGGTTATGCTAGACGCATGCTGGAACGATCCGCTCTGCACTTCGACCATATCGGTCTGGTGGTGGCCGACCTGGAAGAGGGAAGGCGACATCTGACGCACACACTGGGGATTGCACGGTGGACCCCGCCGTACGACGACCAAGGCATCGGGGTTTCGGTGCAGTTCGGCGTGCAAGTCGATGCGGGCCAAGGGGAGGCAAACCCTGCCATCGAGTTGATTGCGCCGCTCGGGCAGCGGAGTCCGATTGCGAACGCTCTTCGCAAGGGCACACGTATTCTGAATCATCTGGCGTACACGACCGAGGACCTGGAATCCTCAGCCGCACACCTTGCGGCGGAGAGCTGCGTCGCTACGGGTGCGGCTCATCCGGCGGTGGCTTACGGCGGACAGCGGGTGCAGTTCTTCATCTCGCCGCTGCGATTCATGATCGAGCTGATCGAGATTCCACGGGGTGCGAAGTCTGTGGTGCGGCAGCGGCACGTCTTCCTTGAATGCGAAGCGGAGCCTTCGCGATGAAGGATCCCGCGCTGTTTCTGGACCGGGACGGGGTGGTGAACCGCGAGATCGGGTACCTGGTCGACCCAAACGACGTGGTGTGGGTCCCGGGCATCTTTCAGCTCTGCCGCACGGCGAAGAGTCTCGGGTATCGATTGGTGATCGTCACGAACCAGGCCGGCATCGCGCGGGGTTTGTATACCGAAGAGCAGTACCATGCGCTGATGACGTGGATGCGTGTGGAGTTCCGCCTGGAGGGAATTGTGTTCGACGGTGTGTACCACTGTCCGTACCACCCGGTGCATGGTCTGGGGCGTTGGAAGGAGGAGAGCGAAGACCGCAAGCCTGGAGCGGGGATGCTCCGCCGGGCGGCACACGATCTGCACCTGGACCTCTCCCGGTCGGTTCTGATCGGTGACCGGTGCACCGACATCGCCGCGGCACAGGCGGCAAGTCTACGGCAGGCATTCCTGATCTCCGGGACGGAGGATGCCCCCTGCGGCAGCCCTCATGTGGATATTGCGGTGCTTGAGGAGGCAGAGCGCTGGCTGCTGACCCACACCCCGCAACGGGGTTGAGCTGTGCGGCAGCGCGGGGGCAGGGGCTATCGGGCGAGTGATGGCAGGGTGGCGATACACATCGCGGCCTGGGCTGCGAGTACGCTTCCGCTGAGCAGGAGGAAGAGCTTGCGGTAGCGGGTCTCGAGCGCGTCCGCGAAGACGCCGCCGATGAACGTGAACAGAAACGGCAGCACCCAAAGCAGCGGGGCGGAGACGATCTGCGTGGTGTACACGGTACACACGGCAAGGAAGATGGCGAGCGGCGCAGCGTTGCCGAAGTAGCGGCTCCGCCGAACACCGAGAAACAGAAGCATGGAGACGGCCGCGGCGTTCATGATGGGAGCGTTGACGGGACTTGCGGTGAAGGCGCGGAGAGCATGGAGCGAGAACCAGGCCCGCGCGGCTCCTCCGCTGAACACATAGGTGAACGCCGCAAGGTGAAAGCTGAAGGAGGCGAAGACCAGAGCGATGGCACCCATTGCAGAGAAGATGAGGATCTGCAACACGTGACTGCGGCGATACTCGGCCAGGTAGAACATTAAGGCGACTGCGGCCATGAAGCCGAAGAGTGCGGCGAGAAGATGGGCTGCGGCAGTGAGGCCGAGTGCTGTGGCGAGCAGCGCGATGCGCGGCTTCCACTTCTGGCGCGGACCCTGGAGCGCGTGGGAGACTCCGATGGCGGTGTAGACGAGTCCATAGAGGCCCCACATGGCAAGGATTTCGTTGTTCGGGCGGACCGCGAGCTGCACCACCTCAGGGCAGAAGCAGTAGAGCCCGAGTGCGAGGAAGCCGCCTTCGTTGCCGAACAGCCTGCGCGCGACCCACCAGAGCGCGCCGCCGAGCCATACGGCAAAGAACGCGAAGGGCAGATGCATCAGCCACTTGACGCTCGAGACCTGATGGCGCGACTCCCACGTGGAGCCATTGAGGGAGCCCCCGGCGTAGAGCCTGTTTTCGGGTCTGCGCAGCGTATCGGCGGTGATCAGCGCAAGCCGTTGGAGGCTAAGCGGGAGCCCGGCGGCGCGATAGGCGAAGGTCCCATCACCGTTCAGGTTGCCACACGTGGTGAAGTAGCCTGCGAGCGGGCTGGGGCGCTCCCACATCTCGCGCCCGCAGCGTGCGTAGCGATAGTCTTCGGTGGTCAGGGTCTGTCGGTGAATGACGGAGACGCACTCGCCGAAGAAGACAAGCAGAAGAAGGGCAGCGAGGCGCTGGGGGCGTCCTATATCAATGCGTGGCAGAGTCATCGAGTGGCGTGCGGCAGGTGCGAGGGAGATCCCTGGGCTGGCGGCGACGGCTAGCCACTTCGAGAGTGTATCGCGAGGCGCTGGCCGTACCGGCGGAAGTTTGTCGGGTGCCTGCTGTATCGTTAATAGCGGACGCTATGGATTCACTCTCCTTCACTCCGGGACAAGCCATCCTGACTTCGAACTCGCCGGTGTACCCGTGGGCGGTGGTGTTTGAAGACGAAGGCCCCGGCGGGTACGCCTACGCGCGGGATCGGTCGAAGCCTACAGAGGACGCGAGCATTGTGGATGCGATGCTGATCTACAACCGGGCTTCGCTGGCTGCGTCGGCCGGGGAGTTGGCGGAGCGTCTGGCCTCGATCGAATGGTCGCCGAACGGGCTGCAGGCGGTGCTCTATCTGGACGGCCGTCCCCAGGCTCTGTTCGACTTCGAAGCGGGCCGGGGCTTCTGCCGGATGGACTTCCCCAACTTTCTGGCGACGCGGGGCGGCGTATGGCGGCGCGACACGCATGCCTGGTCCGAAGAGGCATTTGCCCGCTTCGAGGCGGCTAAATTCCAGGCTGCGCTCGAGCCCTAGAGAGCAGAGCGAACGATGGCGGCGGCGATGCTCTCGCCCTGCACCTGCTTGCGCTGGGGAGCGTCGCGAGCGGGGTCGTAGAAGAGCAGGCGGCCGCAGTTCTCGCAGGTGCTGAGGGTATGGCGGGAGGGCGAGTCGGGGCTGTTGTCGCGGAGATCCTGCCAGAGCTGGGGGCGCAGCATCATGCCACAGGCGGAGCACTTGCCGAGAAGAGCCTCGGAGACCGCGGTGCCGCGGGCTTTGGCGATGCGGTCGTAGACGGCAAGCGATGCCTCGCCGGTCTCGCTCTGGAGTATCTGCGTACGGAGAGCCTGCCGTTCCAGGCCGAGTTCGACGAGGGCGGCGCGATCCTGGGCGAGGCTCTGCGCGGAACGTTCGCGTTCGCGGCTCAGGGTTAGCTCCGCGAGGGCGAGCTCCTGCTTTGCCGAGGCGGTCTGCGCATCCAGTCTCTCGGAGCGTTCCATGCTCTCGAGCTCGGCGTCTTCGAGCCGGGCGATCTCCCCGCGCGCGAACTGCGCTTCGTGTTCGAGCGCGGTGACCTGAACGGTGGTTGTGGCGGCGTCGATCTTCTTCCGGGTGCGCTCGGATTTGACGAGGAGATCCTGGACGTCGGACTGAAGGCGTCTTCGAAGGGCATCCTCGGTGGCGAGCTCGGCGGCGAGTGCGGCCTGGCGTGCTGCGGCCTCGTGCGCGATTGCGGCCGTCTTTGCCAGGTGGCGTGGGAGGGCCTCGATCTCATCCCTCAGGCGGCGGGCCTCGATGTCGAGGGCCTGCAGCGGGATCATCTTTTCGAGATCGGGATGCATCGGCATACCTTCCTGCGGCTGGAGCGATGGCGCGCCGCGAGACGAAAGCCGAGTTTAGCATGCGGCCGGGGTGAGGAACGGGGTACGGCCCAGAGGGCCGGGAGCCTTTGGAGCCGGCCGAAAATGGTTACCAAAGTTCGCGACTGATTACCACTTTCCTACGGCTGGCACGAGTTCCGCCGTGTAGTCTGCAAGCTACTGCAGTCGAACCATTGCAGCAACTTGCAGCTACATTTCGCGCTTCTGCTCCAAGCGGAGGCCGTTTTATCTGTGTGCAACCTGCACAAGGGGTTTCTCCTTGCCTTCGGAACGAGTCCTTCTGGTGGACGACGACGAGACTGTGCGCTCCGGGCTGGGGCTCGTGCTCGAGGCCAGCGGATTCGAGGTCAGTACAGCTCCTGGCGCCGCTGAGGCGCTGCGCCTGATCGCCTCTCGCGGGTACGACGTTCTGCTGACGGACCTACACATGCCTGGCGCCGGTGACGGGCTGACGGTGATCAGCGCCATGCGGCATATCAATCCGCAGGCGGTGACTCTGCTGTTGAGCGCCGATCCTAACCTGGCGAAGGCTACTGCGGCGATTCTGAACCAGGTGGATGAAGTCATCCTGAAGCCGGCGAAGCCAACATTTATCGTGGAGCGGATCCGCGAACGGCTGACGCATCATCCGGGCGCGAGGAGCGTAGCTGCGGGTGCGGGAGACGACATCGCCGCCCTGCTCGAGAGCGAGTCCGACACCATAACAGGAACGTGGCTCGAGGAACTGAGTCGTCCGTCGGGCCGGACGTCGGTCCCGGTCGACCTTACGGCCGAGGAACGGACGGAGCACTTGCCCCAGGCGCTCCGGGACATCGTGTTCAGGCTTCGCTATCCGCAGCCGGCCGGGGCCTCGTCGCTGTTTTCGATGTCTGCCCTGCAGCACGGAGCACGGCGGCGCAGGCAGGGCGTGGGCGCCCGTACGCTGGTCGAAGAGGGCCGGGCGTTGCAGGTGGCGATCTTTCGGACGCTGATGGAGCAGCGCGAGCACATCGGCATGGCGGAACTTCCCGGGGCGGTGATGACGGTGGCGGACGAGATCAACGCACAGATCCTGCAGGCCATTGAAGGCTATGAGAATGAGCAGCCCTCCGATCCGCCGTGGGGCTTCCGCTAGCGTACCCGGCCACCCGGCAGGGTGGTAGCCGTTCCAGACTCGACGGGCGGTCGACGCTTCCACTCTCTTGCACTCTCTCTCGAATGGAGATTGAGCAAATCATGCGGCGGCCCGTGGTATGCATTGGGGGATAGAACGATTTGTTGTTGCAATAAATGGAGTTAGCGAAGGGTGACGACGGGTTCGCTTCGCCGGATAGGGCGGTCTTTGACTCAGTGGTGGATCCGATACATCCGACAGATCCGACGAGGGTGACTGCTCTTCTGTGATCCGGAGGGAAGCTGAGTCTAATCCTTCCCGCGCCGTGCTCTGCGTCTGATGGCGACTCCGAACACGCCGAGGCTGGACAGACCGAACAGGATGCCGCCGACGGCGACGACGGCCAGCAGGCCAAGTCCGAGGAGGGAGATGCCTGCCTGGATGGCGGCGACGGCGACCCGGAGGACGGCGTTGATCAGGGTGAGGATCAGACGGATGATGACCATGCGGACCTTCTGCGGTTTGCCGCGGACGTGCTGAGACAGACTGTGGAGCTTGCTGTATTGTGATGCCGCATCCACGAAATCGGGGGAATTTCTGTTCGGCTTCAAGGTCCGCGTGGGTGGGAACGCAACCCTGCAGCCGATGCGGGCAACGAAGTCACTGAGGCACGGCGCGACCGGTGTGCTGCGAGTCCTGACCTGTTGAGCGTGGGAGCAGGCGGGCTTCTTGCCAACGTTTTTCTAACGATCAGGGAGCAGAGTTTTCTATGAGCGAGCGTTTTTTTTCGCGGCGTGATGTGGTGGGCGGCATTGGGGCCAGTCTAGCGGCCGCTTCGATGGTGAGCGGTTCCGCCGAAGGGGAACAGATGCAGGGCGGCAGCCTGGGCGCGAGTACGGGCCAGCCGATGACGAACCCGACGGAGAAGTATCCGAAGCCTCCGTTTCAGCGGCAGTCTCAACCCTGGCCCGGTCTTGCCGGGAAGATGGTTCCGCGGCCGGACCATGGGGAGACGAGCTACAAGGGCTCAGGCCGGCTGGCGGGGCGCAAGGCGCTGATCACCGGCGGGGATTCGGGGATGGGACGTGCGGCGGCGATCGCGTATGCACGGGAGGGCGCGGATGTGGCGATCAACTACTTCCCTACGGAGGAGCCGGATGCGCAGGAGGTGATCGCGCTGATCAAGGCGGAAGGGCGGAAGGGTCTGGCGATTCCGGGCGATCTGCGGCAGGAGGCGTTCTGCGTGGAGCTGGTGCGGCGGGCGGTGGAGGGGCTGGGCGGGCTGGACATCGTGGTGAGCAACGCCGGGCGCCAGCAGGCGCATGCGTCGATTCTCGATATTTCGACCGAACAGTTCGACTGGACGATGAAGACGAACATTTACGCGCCGTTCTGGATCATCAAGGCTGCGTTGCCGCATTTGAGGCCGGGGTCGGTGATTCTCGGGACGACGTCCGAGCAGGCGTATGACCCTTCTGCGGACTTGTACGACTACGCGCAGACGAAGGCGGCGACGATGAATTATGTGAAGTCGCTGGCCAAACAGCTTGGGCCGAAGGGCATCCGGGTGAACGGCGTGGCTCCGGGTCCTATATGGACCCCGCTGCAGGTGTCGGGTGGGGCGACGCAGGAGAAGCTGGAGAGGTTCGGGGGGCAGACTCCGATGGGGCGGCCTGGACAGCCTGTGGAGCTGGCATCGATCTACGTGCAGCTTGCGGCGGAGGATGCGAGCTACGCGAACGGGCAGGTCTACGGCTCGGCGGGCGGCAGCGGACAGCCGTAAGCGGATGGCTGGACGGCGCTCCGGCGTCGTCCAGCACCGAGCAGGCCAAGCGCACCGGTCGTGAGCAGGAGGAGGCTCGAAGGCTCGGGTGTCTGCGAAACGGCTTCCGCTGTGATGGTGAGGGTGTAGTTGGCCAGGGGGTTTCCGGCAAAGGCATCAACTTCAGTGAGCGCGTACGTTCCGGGGACAAAGCTGACGACCAGGTCGTCCGGGTGAACGCCAGGCATGGGATTGCTTGTAGGGACGACGTAGTAGCTGACGAACGGAGCGCCCGAGTCGTACATGACCAGCACGCCATGGTCGTATGACGCAGGGACGTAGAGCACCGTGGTGGGCAGTCCGGGGAAGGGCACGTAGTAGGTGCCGGCTTCGGAGTATCCGGTGACGCCGTCGATGGTTGTGGGCACCGTCTCGGTGAAGGTGACTCCGTGCGGGGTGGTCCATGACCAGCGTGGTGCTCGGCAGCGAATAGGTAATGGTGTGGCCTTCGCCAACGAGCGTGAAGTCGTCGGTGGACAGGGCGTGGGCAGTCAACGGGAGGCAAAGCAGAAGAGCAGCTGTACCACTGCGCATACGGTTCTCCTTGGGAGTGCCAGGGACCCGAACTTGCCTGATTCTGAGCAGTGCGGCGGGGAAAGTCAGGTGCAGGTGCCCGCCTGACTCCTTGTTGCTCGCTACTTCCTGCTGACGGACGGAGGGATGAGCACAGGCTCGCTCCCGATGCTGACGTTGCGGTTCGCGGACGCCTGCCCGATTCCTCGGTTGTATTGCGTTGGGTGGGTTGTCGGAGGATGGTGGTGGGGTCGTAAGGTGGCGGGTGTGGGTTTGTACTTCCCCATTCATGCGCAAGCAGCCGATTCCTACGGCGTTGCCGCGGGGGCCGGTCCGGAGGCGAGGAGGCGGGTGAGCAGGGGCTCCATCGCGTCTGCCCAGATCTGGTAGCCACTGCGATTGGGGTGGAGCTTGTCGGCGCTCAGGCCTTGCCAGTTGTCTCCGGTGGGCGGCATCTTTGCGGCGAGGTCGAGGAAGAAGACGGTGCGGTCGTCGGCGAAGGTGCGGATGATGTCGTTGGTGTCGGCCATCAGCTGCGTGGCGCGGGCGTTCGGCAGGATGGAGACGAGGATGACGCGGGTGCTGGGGTAGAGAGCTTCGAGCTTGTCGAGCACGGCGCGGACGCCTGCGGCGATATCGGGCGGGGTGTCCTGCGTGTTGTTGGTGCCTATCATGAGTACGGTGACCTTGGGCGAGAGGACGTGCACGCCCATGGTGTCGAGGCGGTAGAGGACGTTTTCCGTCTTGTCTGCGCCGACGCCGAAGTTGAGCGCGTTGCGCGGCGCGTATCTCGTGGCCCAGACGGCGGCGCCGTGTTCGTATCCTCCCCAGGCCGGACCGGACCAGGCTTCGGTGATGGAGTCGCCGACGAACAGGATGTCGACCGGATGGCCTTTGGCTGCGGCGACGCGGTCGCGGCAGTCCTGATAGTTTTTGGGACGGGCGCGCTCATTGGAGTCGCTGGGGACGGTGGTGCGTGGGGCGCCGGGCTCGGCGAGGGTGGCCGAGTTGGCTGGTACGGCGGGAGTTGTGCTGGGCGGGGCTGCGGGTGGCGTTGTGGAGGGCGTCTGCGCCGTGGCGGCGAGGGAGACGATCAGCGAGAGGACCAGCGATCCGAACCGTCGCATGATGCACCAAGGATAGCAGGCCGGTGGTGGATGGCCGGGTGGTGGATGTTGCACGCTGGTGAGGTGCGATGGGTGTGCAGACGTGCACCATGTAGGGTGCACGAAGGTGGCTAACTGGCTCATAAAGGTCCGGTTGGCGCGGTTAGGCAGGCTTGAGATGCGAATAAACAGCGAAATAAAGACCGTTTCGCAAGTTTTCTAAGCGACGATGTTTCAAGCGTTTGCAGCCATCGAGGATTTGCCTTGACACCGGTTTTGCCCAAACATAGTATGCAGCCAGAAAGTTCTGATGGCTTTGCCTCCGTTGGAACTATTCTCCCTATGGAGAGGCCGCCCTGTTGCCGGGCGGCCTCTTCGCGTTGTAGCGGCCAAAGATTGCGAACGACGCGGCTCACCTGTCCGCGCTCCTCTGCCGATAGAACCTTCAGCCCCTGAGGGGCTCAGCGGAGGCACTCCGGATGCACGATCTATTGGCTGCCCTTACCTTTCTTGCCCTGGTTATGGCTCCGTGTGTGGCGGCGATGACGACAAACGCCAAGGGGACCAGGTAGAGCAGAGCCGTTCGGCAGGAGCGGCACGCTGCGGGACTCGATTTGTCGAACCGCGCTCCCCTTTGCCTTGGGGCCGCATCCGGCCTACACCCGCGCGACGCCCGCGGAGGTAGACTGTTGTGCGGGAGCGACGGATGGGACGAACAGCAGTTGGGATGATCTTCGGCATATTGTTGCTGGCTGCGTCTACGCAGGGCCAGACCGGGTCAAACGGCGGAGCGGACCCGCGTGCGCCTGCGGTGCTGCCGGGACGCGGACTGGCGCAGCATGACTTTGTGTACTCGGGCGAATCCCACGAGCGGCGTGTCTTCATCGTGCGTGGCGGCAAGGTGGTCTGGAGCTGGGACGACCCGGCGGGCAGGGGCGAGATCAGCGACATGGTGGTGCTCTCGAATGGCACTATACTGCTGGCGCACCAGTTCGGGGTGACGGAGATTGCACCGGACAAGAGCGTGGTCTGGAACTACGTACCTCCGCCTGGGCATGAGGTGCATACGGCTGTTCCGATTGGCGCGGATCGCGTTCTTTACATAGAAAACGCAGACCCGAATGCGATTATCCGGGTGGTCAATATCCGTACCCATGTGGTGGAGAAAGAGCTCCCTCTGGAGGTGAAGAAGCCTGTCTCTGTCCACGGGCAATTCCGCCATGCGCGGCTTACGCCGCAGGGCACCCTGCTGGTCGCCCACATGAGCCAGGATAAGGTTGTGGAGTACGACTCGCACGGGAGCGTGGTGTGGTCCTTTCCGGCTCTCGCACCCTGGAGCGCCAATCCGCTTGCCAACGGAGACGTTCTGATCACGGATCGGGAGGGGGTGCGAGAGGTTACGCGGCGTGGCGATGCGGTCTGGAGCTGGAGCCCAGCGGACACTCCCGAGTATAAGTTTGCGAGCCTGCAGCAGGCCTGGCGCCTGGCTAATGGGGATACCGTCATCAACAACTGGGTGAACGAATGGAACAAGACGCCGCGTGACGCACCGGGTTCTGTGCAGGCCATCGAGGTCACTGCGGACAAGAGAGTGGTGTGGGCACTGCGGGCCTGGGGTTCGGAGGGCGTTAACCTGGGTCCCGCGACGTCGATTGACTTCCTCGACCAGGGCGCTCCACCCGCAGAGGATGTGCACTTCGGGGAGATCCGTTGATTCCTGCTGTCGTCGTTGCGCCGGGGAACCGGGGGCGCTTGGCGTGAGGCGGACAAGCCGGTAGAATTCAAAAAGCGAGGGGTGCAGGCCAGCACACAGCCGTCTCCCCCTTGTCTCAACAATAGGCCGATGTAGCTCAGTTGGTAGAGCAACTGATTCGTAATCAGTAGGTCAGCGGTTCAACTCCGCTCATCGGCTCCATTTCCTTTTGTTGGCTCCTGGAGGGGAAAGTCTCCAGCGCTGCTGCTACTGCGCAGTGTAGAGCCGCAGGAGGACCACCCCATGCGGAGGGACGGTCGGTGTGTAAGGGTTTGCACCCGCCGGTATAGCCTGCTGAAGCTGGAAGTAGGTTTCACGCAGGCTTCCGTCGCCGTTCTCAACTTGCAGATCCCAGTATCCCGAAAGGTCGGCCTGGGCCTGCGCGGACGCGGAGACGCAGAGCACAAGCCACACAAGGATTGCTGCGAAGCTCGGGGTGGTGCGGATCGGACGTATATGCGATTTGAAATGCTGCATGCCGGCCTTTCGGGATACCTCTGGATTTGGACTTCAAGAAGCGAAGCCATACTACTGCATCCGGCCGCATCAGTACTGCATCCGGGCGCATCCAATCCGTTCACCAGTCGAGACGACCTCTCCATCGCAGATCACGACCGTCACGCCATGCGAGCGGCCAATTGTGATCCCCTAGATGTGCCGGCGACGACATAGTGGATGAGAGCAGGAGCTCACGGGCCCTAACGCTCGCGGCTGGCTGTATACACGGCCGTCCGCGCAGGCTCAAGGATGAGGTTGCAGTCCATGAAGCTGGTGCCCAGGCGCTCAAACCGCGTTCCACAGAAGCGATGTGTCTCGACGTAGCCGTTTGCGTGGAAGTACTGGATGCCGTAGTCCCACGGAAGCCGCCGTCGCTCGTCTTCGGTGGGCAGGCGGTTCATGGGGAGCCACTGATCGCGCATCTGACCCGCAGTCGGCACTTCGATGCTGTCTACGATCCGGTCTGGATGGAGGTCCACGATCTCCTGATAGTACGCATCGGGATTGGCCTTCCACGACCAGATCCAGTACCGGGCGGGGATGTTGATGAAGGGATGTGGTCGAAGTACGGCTGTATCGAGACCGACAAGTAGTGAAACGCGGCAGTGCTCTGCCCGAGATGTTGGAGCATGTACTTTGCCGTCTCGCGGCCTGGATCGTACGAACCTTTTATGTCTCTGCGGATACATACGGCCGACCAGACGACCTGAAGCGCCAGCACGACCGCAAGCGTGTTGATGAATGCGGTGTCGAGCCTGCTGCGCGGCGCAGGCCTTCGTTCTGCGGCGATCCAGATGCCGGCGATCATGACGATGAAGATCATCCCCACGTGATGATCCGCCACCCACACTACCTGCCCGAACAGCATGATGGCGAACCAGGGCAGCAGTACACGCAGCGAACGCTTGCGCCGGAGCCAGAGGAACATCAGCCCGAGTAGCGCACACGCCAGAAGGTTCGATGTCAACACAGGCCACGTTGCCTGGGACGCGATGCTGAGCACGAACTCCGCTGCGGACTGCACCGGGGTCTCGGGCCGTTGGAATCCATTCGCATCCCGCTCCCGGTGGTTCAGCTCCCACGCAGCCCATGCCGCAGGAGATGGAAGCACGCGCGGTTTCGGCGGGTCGGGCGCTGGAGGAAGATAGGGGCGGGCCGCCGGAGGCTCCGGGAAGAAGTTTTCCGTCTCTCCGCAGAAACGAACCAGCATCTTGTGGAGGGTGCCGCCTGAGACGGTGTCGCTCACGGCAAAGTTGACGTCAGGTGCGGGTATGGCTACAAAACAGGCGAACCCTGCCAGCGCCGCATACGTGAGGACGGCGGCCCCGAGGCGGGCACGCCGGGTGTGGAATCCATGGGTGTAATCCTGATAGAGATCCCACGCGTAGAGCGCTGCGATCAGCGAAGCGACGATCATCCCCTGCACGGAAAGGTTGGCGAGCAGACCGGCGGCAATTGCGAATCGCACGGTTCGGCGCCGGCGGTACAGTGCGCACGCCGAAAACAGAAGCAGGGCGAACAACGTGTAACTGCGCGCGATCACGGCGTACTGATATTGAAGAAAGAAGGTAAACGGCAGGAGCACACGGACGATCAGAGGAAACGGGGACCAGCGCAGCAGCACATACCTCCCCAGCACCGCAAAGCTCGCGCCCATCCAGCCCACGCCTGCGAAGCCGCCATGGCATACGGCCAGCGCATGCAGCAGCAGATGCCACATCGCAGGAGCGCCTTCGTAGTGCAGAGAGTGGCGCACGATCTGCCACGCAGAGTTGTTGCTGGCCAGCAGCCAGGCCTGCGCTTCATCTCCCCAGGGCTCGTGGTGCGGGAGGACAAACGCAAGCACGCCACAGTAGAGCGCAAGCAACACCGCCTCCAGTCGCCCAAACCCAGGTGCGCGACGCCAGGAGAGCAGTCGGTCCGCCAGGCCCTCGGGCCGCGCCGGAACACGACGTATAGGAGGAGACAATCTGGGCTGGGGCTACTTCAATCAGGGGGAGGTTGTGAGTCAAGGCCGGGGTCCTGGAGTCGTTCGGATACGAACACTCCTGCTGGGAGTTCTGGGTACGACGCCGGTTGGCGCGGTGCAGTTGCCATAGTAGAGCTGGACCGGGCGTTTGCTCATCGTGCGGGGCTGGCGGCGATCGCTGCTGGCCCGTCAAAAACGTTACGCTACGCGCAGCATGGCGCCACAGCACGCAACCGAACCGCGCATTCAGCCAGGTTTCAGGCAGCGCGGGAGAGAATAGAGCGATGAGGGTTCTGATCGTCGAAGACGAGGTGCGGATAGCCCACAACGTGGCAGAGGCCCTGCGCGAAGGCGCCAACTTCGCGGTGGACTGCGCCAACGACGGCCTGGACGGCGTGAACCTCGCCGAGTGCGGCCACTATGACCTTATGATTCTGGACCTGATGCTTCCCGGAATGGACGGGATGGCCGTCGTGCGCCGCATACGGGCGGGAGGCAATCGTACACCGATTCTTGTTCTTACAGCACGCGACGAGCGCGAGCTGGTCATCCAGCTGCTGAACAGCGGTGCGGACGACTATTTGACGAAGCCCTTCGACCTGGGTGAGCTCGTCGCCCGTGCCAAAGCCCTGATCCGGCGCGGTAAAGGTGCTGCAAGCCCGGTCATTCGGGTTGGCCGGCTGACGATGAACTCCAACGAGCAGACGATGCGGTGCGGAGACAAGCTGGTCGAGCTCTCTCCCACCGAGTACCGCATTCTTGAATACCTGATGTACCGGCCTCGCGCGGTGGTCTCGAAGCGCCAGCTTCTGGGACATCTGTATGACTTCACGTGGGAGCACCACTCCAACGTCATCGAGGCCCATATCTCCAACCTCCGCAAGAAGCTTCGCGCCATGGGCGAGGAAGAGACGCTGGAGACGCTGCGTGGACGAGGGTACCGCCTGCAGGCACCGGAGGAGGCAGGATGACATCCCATTCGCTCACCCGCAGGCTCGTGACCGGCGTTCTTCTTGCGGAACTCACGTGTGCCGCCGGGCTCTCCTGGCTCGCCGTGTGGCACGAGGAGCAGGGCATGCGGAGCGCCTTCGACATCATGTTGCGAGGGCGGGCAGACTCGGTTCTTGGAGCCATACGCGATGCGGAGGATATTGAGGACAGCGTAGCTGTTGATCCTGCTGAGCTTAGCGTTCCGGCACAGGACGCCTATGCGGTGCTTACTCCACAGGGGCAGGAGCTGAGCCGCTCACCGGGGACACCCGACGATGTTATCCGTGCGCTCGAACGGCCACACCAGGAGGGCTATTACCAGATCCGTGCAGGACACGAACGACTCCGCGCGGTGCGCTTCATCGGAGCCCGCATCATCGATCGCGAACAAGGGCAGCCGGGAGTCCGGCGGGCGGTAGTGGTGCTCTACGCAAGCCCCTCCCGGCAGCTATGGGTCTCAGCCGTCGCAGCCGCCAGGTATTCGGTGGTCGCCAGCGCACTCACGCTCGCCCTTACGGCGGTTGTCCTGGCCTGGTTTCTCCGCCGCAGTCTGGACCCGCTGCATTTCCTGGCGGACGCGGCGGCCAGGGTTACAGTCCATCACTGGGAGTTCCAGCCCCCTGAGGCCGTCCTGCAGGCCCGCGAGCTACAGCCCATCGCCGCTTCCATTCGGGATCTGCTCGCGGGGCTGCAGTTCGCCTTTGAGCGTCAGCGCCGATTCACGGGAGATGCTGCTCACGAGCTCAAGACCTCGATTGCGGTGCTGAAGTCCAGCCTTCAACTGCTCACCATGCGCCCGCGCGCGGCCGATCAGTATCAGCGTGGCCTCTCCGGCCTGAGTGTCGACCTTCGCCGCATGGAAGAGCTCGTGGAACAGATGCTCGCCCTCGCGCGTCTGGAAGAAGCAGATTCGATGGGAGAGCCGCAGCCGCTGGATCTTCGGCAAGTAGTGACCAACGTCGCACAGCGGCTGGAGCCGCTCGCGCGGGCAAAGCAGGTCAAAATTACGGTCGAGGCCGAGTCGTACCCCGCTTCCGTAGCCGTCCTGGGCGACGATGCCCACGTGCTCAGCTCGAATCTGATCCTCAACGCGATTCAGCATAGCCCCGCAGGTGGCGAGGTCTCGGTCTCCGTCACCACCCGCGGCGGGGTCGCAGAGTTGCACGTGCAGGACGCGGGCCCGGGCATCTCGAGCGAGGCGCTCCCCCGCGTGTTTGAGCGCTTCTACCGCGCCGATGCCTCCCGCAGTCGCCACAGCGGAGGTGCAGGCCTCGGGCTCGCCATCTGCAAGGCGATCGTCGACCGGAGCAATGGCACGATAACGATCCGCAGTGCGGCCGGTGCGGGAACCCGCGTCCAGGTAACTTTGCCGCTGCATCGAGACTGCCCGCCGCCGGACAGCCGGTCCCGCTAGCCACGCACGCCGTGGAACCCTATTAGGTACGTGATATCCACGGATTTCTTCCGTGCGCGGCAGGCTGCACCTTGATTGGCGGCCGATTCGCCCCCATACTCGTGGCAAGAGCAACGCTGAACGGATTCCGACGAGACCCGAGCCGTGACCCGATACAGCCGCCAGGATGTCCTTCGTATACTGCATCTCCGGCCCCGCCAGCTGAGCGCGTGGGAGCAGGCAGGACTTATCTCCCCAGCCCAGGAATACACCTTCGAGGACCTGTCCCAGCTGCGGACCCTTCGGGCGCTCAAGGCCACGCGGATCACAGCGAAGAGCATCCGGGAGTCGGTGGACGCGATGCGCAGGGCCGCGGGTATGGGCAACCCGCTGATCGAAGCCACCGCCGTACGGCGCGGCTCCCGGCTCAGCTTCCGTCACGGCGGCTCGCTGGTCGATCCGGTCACCCAGCAGCTCGCCTTCGATTTCGACCTGATCGCCGGCCGCCAGTTGAGCGTCGTGGGGTGTGCCCGCAGTGAGGGGGTTCACGGGCCGGGCGGCCAGCAGGGCATTCAGTCGATGTTTTTGCGTGCCGTCCAGTTCGAAGAAGACCGGGCCACCATTCCCCAGGCGATCGAGCTTTACCGCAAGCTCCTGACCTGTTACCCGAACCACGCACCCTCTGCCATCAACCTCGGCACGATCCACTACAATTTGCGCGAATTCGCCCTCGCGGAACAGTTCTACCGTCACGCTACAGAAGCAGACCCCGAATACGCGCTCGCATTCTTCGATCTCGGAAATGTGCTCGACGAGCTGAGGCGCCTGCCCGATGCGGTCGAGGCGTATCAGCGTGCCATCAAACTCGTGCCGCAGTACGCCGATGCCCACTACAACCTAGCGCTGGCCTACGAGCGCCAGGGGCTGCGCCGCCGGGCTCTCCGACACTGGCTGTGCTACGTCAAGCTCGACCCCGTGGGCCCCTGGTCGACCCACGCGAGGGCTCAAGCCCGAAAGATCCTCGGGGGAGAACGGTTGCGCATCGTGAGCCGCGGCGGACGCCTCGTCCAGGCCGGCTGACCACCGGGCCGCATCACCTTGCGGTTGTGTCGCGGCACTCCCTCGTGTTCTCATTCAACGAATCGGCCCGCCAGACCCAAGCGCCCGGACGAGTCCTGCGCTGAATAAAGAGAGGCAAGATGCTCTACCACGTCTCACGTAATGGCCAGACGTACGGCCCATACACACGGGAAGACCTCGAACGGTATGTCGCGAGCGGCAACATCCTCCCCACCGATCTCACACGCGGCGAAGACCGGTCGGAGTGGGCTCCCATCTTCGAGGTGCTCGGCCTCGTACCGCCAGTATCGCAGCCATCTGCGGGAGTCGCGCCTGTTCCGCAGATGTACGCCACGATCGCGCCGTGCCCGGACCCTCCCAATCTCCACTGGGCCCTCGTGCTCGTCATCGGACTGTTCACCTGCGGGCTGTTTCTGCTCGCGTGGGATATCGTCCAGGCAGTCTGGATGCGCAGGGTGAATCGGCGCAGCCATGCGCTTTTTCTCTACCTGGCGGCTGACGTGGTGAATTTCGGCGGGACGTTTGCCCGCATGATGCTCATCGCAGGCAGCCTCGTACACCAGCAGTACGTTGGACTGGCGCTACCTGTCGGCCTGATCACCTTCACGCTGATCGAGCTCGCCCGCTTCGACATGAGGCGGGATCTCCAGGAGCATTACAACGGCCCGGAGCCCGTCGGACTTATGCTTGGCCCTATCATGACGTTCTTCTTCGGCAGCCTCTACTTCCAGTACCATATGACCCGCATAAATGACATGAAGCGGATGGCGCGATATCGCGCGGGCGTTCTCTAGCTATGTCATCAAGGCCCGTGCGGCACACTCACGGGGTCCTTGTCTGCCTCGCGCCTCTGCTATGCCTGCTCGCGGCCGCCAGCCTCATCCGCTGGCCGCCCGGCAGCTCGCTTTGGTATCCGGTCTGTCCTTTTGCCCAGTACCTGCACCTGCTGTGCCCGGGCTGCGGCGCAACCCGCGCGCTGTCGGCTCTGCTTCGCGGTCATCTACGCGAAGCGTGGGCGTGGAATCCGCTGTTCGTCGTCGTCTCTCCCCTTCTGTTCGCCAACGCGCTGCGATGGTGGCTGCGAGCGTTCAATCGGACTGAGTCCGGCTGGCTCGCGGCCCCGCATGAAGTGCGTGTCGCTCTGCTCGGGGTGGCCGCGGTGTTCACCGTAGTCCGCAACCTGTAGCGCGCTCGTTTGTCCCGTACATCCCAGCACTCGTCGCCAACCCGCACCCGAGAGGCCGCCCCACGGCGGCCTCTTCTCGGCCCGCGCAATTAGTGACCATTGCCGTTGTCGTTGCTCCGGCGGTCGTCGTTGTTTGGGCGGTTGCTATTGCGATTGTCGTTTGCCCGGTTGCTGTTATTGCGATTGTCGTTTTCGCGCTGGCCCTGCCATCCCTGCTGATATCCATAGTCGTGCGCGGATCGGTCCTCGTTGCTGCGGTACTTGTGGTTGTGGTTCTTGCGCTGCTGCTTTTTCTGATAATCCTGGTAGCCTTCGCGATTGCCCGTGCGGTAGTAGCTGTTGTTTGAGTAGTCCGGATGTTGTTGTTGTGGATCGCCGCCGTTGCGGTGCTCCTGTTCCTGTGCGTCAGGCACTGCAAAAGCAGGCAAAGCAGGAACGCACAGCGAAAGTGCGGCTGCTGCAGCAATCATGCGGATCGTGTTCTTCATGGACTTCCTCCTGGCTCAAACAAGCGGGTTCAACGTCTTGCCCGCCGGTACATTAGATGCGCCTTCGCACCCGGTGAACGGTAGGCCCGATCGACGCCCATGAACGGTAGGCCGTCGAGCCAAAAGGAACAGTCCTACGGGTGAGTTGCACAGAGAACGCAATATGGGCCCACGAATGCAGCGTTGCGCCTCCGTAAAAGCCGGTCCAACTGCTAAGCTCCCCGGGTGGTAGTCTCAATTTGTTATGCGACGGTTTGTCCAGAAGTGGGAGCGATGGCCGGTGCAGCGTCCCGGCGCCGCTCTGCTGACAGGTTTGTCTCTGTGGCTTGCATTGTGCCACGGCGGCGTGGCACAGGAGTTGTCCGCCCCAAAGACGATGCTCGCCATGCCTCCATCACCCCTGCTGCCCCCGAAGTTAGGCAAGCTGACGCGTGCGTCGCAGGGCGACGCTGGGGATGGACTCGGGGCGCTCAGTGCCCCGTCGTTCGACCCGAACATGCGTGCCGTGCTGATCGAGGACGGCTTGAAGCGGTTTGCCTCCTCCGACTATGTGCACGAAGTCCGGAGCGGTATCGCAGGAGCGCCCACCGGGTCAATTACGGTGTACACCTTTACCGATGCGAGCGGTGCGGTGGCGGCGTATGACTTCCTGCGCCATGCCGGGATGCGCCCGGAAAAGCTTGCCGACGGCGCTGTATCGAGCGGATCGGAGCTGCTGCTCCACAGCGGTGTAAACGTCGTACGCGAAAGCCTGAAGCTGGACCGAACGGAGACCCTCGCCGTAACGAACGAGCTGATCGGGACGCTGCCAAAGGTCGGAGGCACCGCAGGCATAGCTCCTTTGCTGCCTGCCATGCTGCCTGCCAAAGGGCTAGATACGGCCTCCATTCGCTATGCCCTTGGTCCTCGCGGATATGCGGCAACAGGGGGCCTGCTGCCGCCGGAGGGCGTGGGATTCGACAAATCCGCCGAGACGGTTACCGCGGTATACAAAAGCCAAGGCTCGTTGACCCTGGCCCTCTACCCGACTCCGCAGATCGCAGCGGATCACGCGCGGCAGGCTGAGAGCGAACTCAAGGCGCTCGGTGCACGGGCAGGGACAGTTCTCCTCCGTCGCGAAGGGCCCCTCGTGGTCTTCACCAATGGAGGCTGGACGCAGGAGACCGCGAAAGCCATGGTGGAAAGCATTCATCTTCGGCAGGAACTCAGCTTCGACAAACCCATGCCGCATGAGTTCCATGCAGAGGTCCAGAAGACCTATAGCCTGTTGCAATCCATCGCAATGTTCTGCGGTATCGGTGCTCTGGCGGCTGTTATCCTCGGTCTATTCTTCGGCGGAGGCAGAGCGTTAATCCGTGTTCTGCAGGGGAAACCCGCGGCCAGCGAACCAGAGTTTCTGCGCATTGACCTGCGCGGTCCTGTGAGGAATTCCTCGCGGGAACCGAACGGCTGAGTGGGATGCTCTTCATGCTTTAGTCGCAACTGCGTGCGAGGCGAAACTTTGCCGGGCGTGCGCAGCCGTCCCTGCTAAACTGATCCGGCCCACACATGCCCATCGTCGAACTCTCCCACGTCCGCAAGGTCTACGACACCAAAGTTGCCGTGGCCGACCTCTCCTTCAACATTGAACGTGGCACGATGTTCGGCCTCCTTGGTCCAAACGGCTCTGGTAAAACGTCGTCCATACGGATGATGATCGGTATTACGGTGCCAGATTCGGGCACCGTGAGGCTATTCGATCAGCCCTTCAAGCGGGAAGCGCTGAAGCGCGTGGGGTATCTGCCGGAGGAGCGGGGGCTTTACAAGAAGATGAACGTGCTGGATCAGCTCGTCTTTCTCGGTCAGCTCCACGGCTTGACTAAGAATGTTGCTGCGCAGCGGGCCCGCACGTGGGCTGAGCGGATGGAGATTGCCGAGTCACTGCCCAAGAAGACGGAAGAGCTTTCCAAGGGAATGCAACAGAAGATCCAGTTCATCTCGACGCTTCTGCACGACCCTGAACTGATCATCATGGACGAGCCTTTCTCGGGTCTGGATCCTGTGAACGCGGTCCTGCTGATGGAGACGCTGATCGATCTGCGGCGCCAGGGCAAGGCGATCCTCTTCTCCACACACCGCATGGACCAGGTGGAGAAACTTTGCGACTCCATTGCCCTGATCCACAACTCCGAGCTCATCCTCTCGGGCACCATGCGGGACGTAAAGTCGGTCTACCCGCGAAACCGCGTGGTTATTTTCTACGAAGGTGCAGACAGCTTTCTCTCGCACCCCGCAATTGAGGATGTGAAGCGCTACCAGGGCCAGGCTGAGATCCGGCTCCGCACCACGCCAGCACTGGCAGACGAAGCGCAGTCACTGCTGGCGGCTGCGGTCGCATCAGGGGCGCGCATTACTCGGTTCGAAGTGATGGAGCCCACGCTCGAAGAGATATTCATCGAGAAGGTCCAACAGTCCACCGGTGCGACCCTTCCCCCTCAAATCCCTGGGTCGTCGACCGACCGCGGAGCTCTCGCCCATGCATAACGTGTTTCTTATCGCGCGCCGTGAGTACCTTGAGCGGATCCGCACCAAGGCGTTCCTCCTCACCACCGTTCTGATTCCTCTGCTTATGGGAGGAGGCATCATCGGCTCGATCATGATGACAACGAAGTCGAAATCTACTTCGCACATCGCGATCGTCTCGCGTGATCAGCAGCTTGCAACAGATCTTGAACACGAGCTGACTACAGGCAGAGATTCGCGGATGACGGTGGATGTGATCTCGCCCCCGGGCGCCGACACTCGCGCGACACTGGATAGTGAACTGGCCGACAAGCAGCTGGACGGATACCTCTGGATAACGCCCGGCGCTACGTCGAACGAACGCCCGGCGTTCGCCTATACACCTCGCTCAACGGGCGACATCGCGACCAAGGGCAACATTACGGGAGCCCTTCGAACTGTGTTGATGCGGGAACGCCTTCAGCACCAGGGAATGGTGGCGTCAGACGTCGACGCTCTCATGCAGCCAGTGCGAGTCGATACCACGCAGGCCGGCAAGAACGAGGACACGACCTCGGCCTTTTTTGGCGCGTACGTCCTGTTCTTTCTGATGTACTTCGTGATCATGCTGTACGGGATGAATGTCGCGCGCTCGATCATCGAAGAGAAGACGTCCCGGGTCTTTGAAGTGATGCTTGCCACGATTCGACCTGAGGAGATGATGGCTGGCAAGGTGATAGGTGTGGGTTCGGTCGGCCTGACGCAGGTGGGTATCTGGTTGACAACGGCAGTGCTGCTCACTTCGACGTCGCTGGTTAGTTCCGTTGTTGGAGGCTCCTCGCACGTCTCGCTTTCGGCGGTGCAGGTTGTGTTCTTTGTTCTATATTTCCTCCTCGGCTTTCTGTTGTACTCCTCGATTGCAGCTGCGCTCGGTGCGATGACGAACTCTGAGCAGGAGCTCCAGCAATTGAACATGTTTCTGGTGATGCCGCTGGCCGCATGCATGTTTGCGCTGGGCATCGTCATCAACAATCCCAGCGGACACACCGCGGTTGTACTTTCGCTGATCCCGTTCTGCACACCCTTGATCATGTACCTGCGAATCTCGCTCGCGATGCCGCCAGCATGGCAGATCGCGCTGTCGATCGGGATCATGCTGATCACAATCTATGGGATTCTCTGGGTCGCGAGCCGCATCTACCGCGTCGGCGTACTGATGTACGGCAAGCGGCCCAATCTTCCGGAGATCCTCCGCTGGCTCAAGTACAGCTAGGCAGCGTTGGGCGGCTCCAGGCGGGAGCGAGGTTTTTGTCCCACTGGAGTCTCGCCTGCATGCGTGCGTAGCCTTGTGTCTGACCTTAGAATCGCAGCATGAGATGGAACGAGGCTGTCCAGGAGCTATCTCCGAAGGCGTACTCAGATGGGGAAGTGGAGCTCGCCGGGGTCGAGTACGATTCGCGGCGTACAGGTGCCGGTGCGGTGTTTGTGGCTATGCGTGGCGCAACGACTGACGGGAACCGCTTCATAGATGCAGCAGTCTCGCAGGGCGCGGCAGCGGTGGTGACAGATTCCAGTGAAGTGTATGCGCGGCTGCGGCGGGAACGGCCCGGTCTTCCAGTGGCGCAGGTGGAGCATGGACGCCGTGCGCTGGCAGTCTTAGGTGCGGCAATCCTGGGGCATCCGGAGCGGAAGCTGAAGCTGAGTGCGGTGACGGGGACGAATGGGAAGACGACGACGGCGTGGCTGCTGGAGCAGATGCTGCGGAGTGTGGGGCGGAAGACCGTGCTGATCGGGACAATTGAGACGCACGTCGGGGATGAGGTGCGGGAGAGCACGCGCACGACACCCGAGATCTCCGATGTGCTGCGCGTGTTCGCGGATGGGGTCGCCGCGGGAGCGACAGAGGCGGTGATGGAGATGTCGAGCCATGCGCTCGATCAGGAGAGGGTGTGGGGGCTGCCCGTCGATGTCGCCATGTTTACGAACTTGACCCAGGATCATCTCGACTATCACGGCACGATGGAACGGTATGCGGCGGCAAAGGTTCGGCTGTTCGAGGGTGTGGGAGCGCCCGCACCGCGCATCGCTGTGCTGAACGCGGACGACCCGACTACTCCGCGGATTGAGGAGGCGGCCGGGCGCTCTCACTCCATGCTGTACGGTTTGCATGCCGGGGCGTACAGGGCAGAGGATGTTCGAATGGGGGTTGGGGGAACACGTTTCCGCATCGTAACGCCCTCTGGGAGCTGTACTATCGACTCGCCGCTTATGGGTGGAGTCAATGTGCACAATCTGCTTGCCGCCTTGTGCGCGGCACTGGGGCGCGGGATGACGCTTGAGCAGATCGCTGCTGGAGTGCCGAAGCTGGGGCAGGTTCCGGGCCGGTTTCAGGTAGTACCCGGGTCGGTAGGATTGGGATTCACCGTTGTTGTGGACTATGCGCACACCGACGATGCGCTGCGGAATCTGATCGCACTGGCCAGGGAGCTCGCGATCCGAGGTGGAGGGCGGGTGATTACGCTATTCGGGTGTGGCGGGGATCGCGACCGGACGAAACGTCCGAAGATGGGGCGAGCCGCAGGAGAGGCGAGTGACCTGGTGGTACTGACCAGCGACAATCCGCGGAGCGAAGATCCGCAGGCCATCATCGCCGAGGCCCTGGCGGGTGTGCGGGAGACCAGGACGGAGTGCGTAGTGGAGCCGGATCGGGCGGCGGCAATTGAGTTGGCGATCCGCGCGGCCAGGCGTGGCGATATTGTTCTGTTGGCCGGCAAGGGTCATGAGAGGGTGCAGGAGATTGCGGGAGAGAAGATGCCGTTTGACGATGTCGCCGTGGCGGCTGAGGTGTTGCCGCGTATTTGAGCAAGGCGGTCGCGCTTTTCGCGCGCTAACCCACCCGGTCTGATGGCGCGATGATTCTGGAGTGAGGAGATGGGATGAAGTTGACGTTGGGGCAAGTGGCGGACTGGATTCATGCAGAGGGCGACTTCACCACGAACACGGTGTCGGTCGGCTACTCCATCGACTCGCGGACGGTGAGTGCGGGAGAGCTGTTCTTCGCGGTGCGGGGTGAGAGATTCGACGGGCACGACTTCGTGGAGGCGGCACTGGCGAATGGTGCTGTCGCGGCTGTGGTAAGTATGCGGTGGCTCGCGCCCGAGCAGATGGATCCCTGCAAGCTGCTGCGTGTGCCGGACGGATCGGGCGAAGATGGGGGTACGGATGGAGTGCTGGCGAGTCTACAGCGGCTGGCTCGCGAGGTGCGGCGGAGTTGGGGCGGGTGTGTGATCGGTGTGACGGGCTCGGCAGGGAAGACGACCACCAAGGAAGCGGTAGCCCAGGTTCTGGCTGTGCGGCGCCGGGTGCTCAAGTCGCAGGGAAATCTGAACAACGGATTTGGTCTGCCGCTACAGTTGCTGAAGCTGGAGCCGGAGCATGAGGTCGCGGTGATCGAAATGGGGATGAACCATGCCGGTGAGATTGCGGCGCTGGCGAAGATCGCGGAGCCGAACTGGGGTGTGGTGTCGAATGTCGGGCCTGTGCATCTGGAGTTCTTTCCAGGCGGGCTGGAAGGAATTGCGCGCGCGAAGTATGAGTTGATAGAGGCGCTGCCGGAGGATGGGGTGGCCGTGCTGAACTGCGATGACGACTGGGTCGCGCAGTTCGGGGATGGGCGGTTCGGCCGGGATTTCGGGGATTCGGCCGTGTACTACGGGGTGGGGAAGTGCGCAGCGGTACGTGCGGTAGAGATCGCGGAGGAAGGACTGGACGGAGTGACCTTCACGGCGGTGGCGTACGGGGAGACGGTCACAGTCCGGCTGAGGCTGATGGGACGGCACAACGTGATGAATGTGCTCGCCGCGATTGCTGTGGGTGTGCGATCCGGCATGACGTTGACCGAATGTGCGGCGGCAGTGGGGGAGCTTCGTGCAGGAAACAAGCGGGGCGAGGTGGTGGAGTGGCTCGGAGCAAAGATTGTGAACGACAGCTACAACTCCAATCCGGCGGCTCTGGACGCCATGGTGAGTGCGCTGATGTCGACGCCGGTTGCGGATCGTGGACGGCGGATCGTGGTCGCGGGTGAGATGCTCGAGCTTGGCGTTGCGGGCGAGGCGCTGCATCGCGGGTGTGGCGAGCGGATGCGGAACGCCGGTGTTGACGTGGTGGTGGGGGTGCAAGGGTTGGCGAGGGCGCTGGTCGAGGGGGCCGGCGGCCCAGCCCTGTTTCTCGAGACTTCGGAGGAGGCTGGTAGGTGGATGCGGGATACTTTGCGAGAGGGTGACCTGGTGTTGCTGAAGGGTTCGCGAGGGGTGCGGCTCGATCGCGCACTGGACGCGCTGGGCGGCTGACCCTCAGCGTTCCTGAAGCAGCCGTTTGAGATCAACCTCGAACCGCTCGAGGACCTGCTGCTTTCCAAGATGCTCGACCGCATACTCGCGTGCGGAGCGTCCCAGGCCAAGGCGGAACTCCGGGTCGTCGACGAGTCGTGAGACCGCCTGGTAGAGCGCGGCTGGATCTTCGGCGGCGACGACGATGCCGCAGGCGCGCTCGGGAGAGCTACCTCCAACGACCTGGGCTACCTGTGTTCCTGCATCCGCAGTGGCGACGACGGGGCGCCCGCTGGAGAGCATGCCGGTAAGTCGCGACGGCATGACGATGTCCGCGGCCCCCGCCCGCTGCGGGAGGAGATGGATGTCCGCCGCATTCAGCAGGTCATTCAGTTGTTCAAGAGGCTGCAGCGGCAGAAGGGTCACGTTCGAACGGCCGGCGAGCAGCGTTTCAAGCTGCGAGCGGAAGGCGCCATCTCCGCAAACAAGGAAGTGGACACGGAGATCGGACTCGAAGGACTCCGCGACAGGAGCGAGGAGTTCCAAGCCCTGTTTCGCGCCCATGTTGCCGGAGTAGAGCACGACGACTGTGCCGGGACTGGTAAGCGCGAGTTTGCAACGGTACGGATTGCGCGAGCGCGCCTCCTCCGGCAGAGGACGGATGAGGTCAATGTCCACCCAGTTGGGGAAGAGCGTGGTGTGCTCGGGGGGAACGCCCTTCGCATGGGCGCGTTCGCGCATCTTGGTCGAAATGGTGGACACGCGGTCGAAGGCACAGGCGAACACACGTTCGAGAGAGAGTGCCACCTGATGCACGAACCCTTTAGCGGGCAGCAGGCCAAGGTCGAACGCGGCGTCAATTTCAAAATCCTGCACGTGGAGCCACGCGGGGATACCTGCGGCTCTGGCGAATAGGAGAGCGAGGGGTGCTCCGAAAAAGGTCGGCTCCACCGTAAGAATAAGGTCGGGCTGATGGAAGAGTTCACCGAGCAGGACCGGGATGCTGCCGATCATAAATGAGACGAGGTGGGCCACCCGCTTGATGCCGCTGGGTTCTTGCGGAACATACAGCGGCGTACGGCGTACGACAGGTCCGCCAGGAGTCCGCTCCGTACGGTAGAGCGCACCGCGGTAGTCCTCCCGCACGCGCCAGGCAGGGTAGTAGGGAGGCGCAGTAACGACGCGTACCTGGTGGCCGCGACTCGCGAGCCATGCGGCCATCTCCCCGGTGTACTTGCCGATGCCTGTGAGTTCCGGAGTGTAGTTCAAACCATAGATCAGGATTCGCAAGCAGGCCCTTGGCACGGGTAGGATACGCGCATAGAACGTATGATAAACAGATCGGACCGACCATGGAGATGCCGAGGAGAGCAAACGTCATAGCGCAATGGAAGGCGCAGCCGCTTGCAGTTGCAGGCTGCACACTGCTGCTGCTGTTCGTGGCGTGCGCTCTCTTTGCGCCGTGGCTTGCTCCAGACGATCCGGGAGGGCTCAATCTGAGTGGGAGACTGCTCGGTCCAGGGCACGGACATTGGTTTGGGACCGACGAACTCGGGAGAGATATCTTGTCGCGCACCATCTATGGAGCGCGGATCTCGTTGGTCGTGGCACTCTCCGTGGTTGCCATATCGCTGTCTCTCGGACTGATCGCCGGCGCTGCCGCCGGCTTTTATGGCGGTTGGACGGACACAGTGCTGAACGTTTATGTGACGAACGCGTTTCTCGCGTTGCCGGGGATTCTGCTGGCGATCGCGTTTGTGGCATTCCTTGGGCCGGGACTGTTCAATTTGATTCTCGCCCTCTCGATCTCCGGCTGGGTGGGATATGCACGGCTGGTGCGCGCGCAGGTGTTGGCCATCCGGGAGCGCGAGTTCGTGGAGGCGGCCCGTGCGCTTGGGGCGTCCGATATGCGTTTGATGGTACGGCATATACTGCCCAATATTCTGCAGCCACTCCTTGTGCAGGCCGCAGTGGGATTGGCGGGCGCTGTGCTGTCAGAGGCCACGCTGAGCTTTCTTGGGTTGGGTGTACCTCCGCCAGCGGCGAGCTGGGGCGCGATGCTGAATGACGCGCGCTCTCACCTCTTCGACTCTCCGCACCTGGCGTTATTTCCGGCCATCGCTGTAATGCTGGCGGTGTTGTCCTTTAACTTTGTTGGAGACGCGTTGCGCGATCTGCTGGATCCCAGACTGCGCGCCGGGGTCGATGGGTGACCGGCGTGGTGCGCGTAGGGGTGATCTCGGATACGCACGGGCTGCTGCGGCCGGAGATGCTGGGACGTCTTCGTGGTGTGGATCACATCCTGCATGCAGGGGATGTTGGAAGTTGTTCCATCCTGGACGCACTCCGCGCTGTAGCTCCGCTTACGGCGATTCGGGGCAATGTGGACGTCTCGGGCGCGTGTGCGTGTCTGCCTGCGACAGAGGCGGTGGAGGTTGGGGGCAAGCTGTTCTACCTGGTGCATTCGGTGACGGATCTCGATATCGAGCCAAGGGCGGCAGACGTCACGATGGTGGTGAGCGGGCACACCCACCGGGCAGAGATCCGAGGGAAGAATGGAGTGGTGTATCTAAACCCGGGAAGCGTGGGACCGCGGCGGTTCAACCTGCCAGTGACGATGGGATTTGTGACGATTGCCGAGGGAAAGGTCCACGCAGAGATCGCGCGGCTGGACGTGTGATTCCAAACATCCGGTGTTGCCCGTGCGCTGGTGCAATGGTAAACTTCAGACAGTGTGCGGCGAAGCGCTGGCGACGCGGCACTGATTATTCCTGAGTAGCTCAATGGCAGAGCATTCGGCTGTTAACCGAAGGGTTGTAGGTTCGAGTCCTACCTCAGGAGCCATTTAGAATGAATAAGATACAGGCCGCAAGGCAGCCTCCAAAACCCCGAAAATCAACCCGCTATGGGGGTTTTTGTGGGTACTGCATATCAAAACTGTGGGTGAGGGTGAGCAGTGTTGAGCAACCGCTCCTGCCACACGAGCCCGCGCGATTAGTGAAAATCTTGCCTGTGACGTGTCGTTTTACATGTGGCTCCGTTCCATGAAAGTGCGGCCTCTAACGGAGCTGCAGGCGTAAAGCGAGACGCTCCACCCACGGACCGGCCGCACTCGGCGCTTATCAATGAATCCATTGGCGATTTGGCGTTCGTCGAGCAATCTCAAGCCTACTTTGACTACTGAGAGCTTCACCCGACCAGCCGTAAGCTACTGCGACTTCCGCGTCCACAGCTCCCGCGCGCCTTTGACGAGATCCGGCCTAAAAAACTGCACATGGCTGCAGATGTTGCACACTGCCATCATGAAGAAGTTGTGGCCGTATTGAGCGGGCGATCGATATTGCGGTGCGGTTAGCCCTAGCGCTTGGGCTCCGGCAACATTCTTATATTCATCTTCAGGGCCATTCACGAACTCATACTCTCCCTGTCCGCAGAAACCGCACCTGTGCGCGAATTTGATCAAAATTGGCCTCCCGTTCGCTTCAAGAACCTGAATCAGTCCCGTTACGGCTAGAGCAGCGACTTCCGCATTCGCGTATCGACTCAACGGTTCGTGAACGATCATCCTGTCTAGCAGTTGGTGCACCAGTTCATACTCGCGCCGATCCGCCAGACCTTTACCAAGCGAGTTGCGCTCCGAGCGATGGTCCTCCCGGTCGAACGGCCTGCGGCTGAACATCCAATGGAGCACCTTTCCCAACGAATACACGTCCCCTGTGAGCTTCACGTCTTCCAGACGACCATCGCGGGATTCTGGCGCGCCGAACCACCGAGGTCCGGCGACCTCCATCGTTTCTGTGATTCGTTCACTATCGGCGCTATCGTCATCCAGTAGAAAACAGAGCCCGAAATCCCCGACGATTGGCTCATGCTTGATATTCAAGAAAATATTTCTTGGCTTGATGTCCCGGTGCACCACATTCTTCGCAGTGCATGCGCCACACCCTGGCAGATGCCGAGGAATCTGCGCGCGTCTCGATCACGGTCCCCTCGGGCGCATTTTCGAGACTTCCGTTCTCGCAATACGGCGTCACCAAGTAAGGTGCGCCACGCTCGTCCGTGCCGTAATCGACTATCTTCAGCACATGCGGGTCATCGAACTGCCGCAACGCCTCTATCTCGCGCTTGAACCCTCCTGACGCTCGGATTTGCTCGCCTGCGCAGGAGGCATCGTTTTCAGGACGTACAGCGCACCATTGACATCGCCGGCACGCGACACCAATCGGGTATCGCCCTGTCCACTCTTCGGAAACGTCTTCCCTGCACGCTTCCACGCGTTGAAATTTCCGATCTCCATATGAGTGCCTGGTCTAGAAGCCCGCTAGCGCCGTGACTCCGGCTTCGGGGAGCCAACACACGCGAGCCCGCTGCCTGATAATTGTCATGTTCCATGAACATTGTATTCACAACGACAGGGCAATTCGAAGACCCTGACCATAAACTGCTCATCAAGACGCTCAGAGACCAGAAGCAAATCGTCGAGACGATGCCGATAGAGCGGCTTATGGGCTATCTCAAGTTTGACGCGGTGAGCCAGCGCGCCGCCGTCGATGCACTCCTCTGCAAAGCGGACACGGACCCGGACGGTGTCGCCACCTACACTCTCCCGCGCGCACTGAAGCTAGCCGCTGACTTCCGACAGTTGCCTGAGTCATGCGCCATGCGCGACGGACGCAAGTGGAAGTCCATCCCGTTCATCGTGATTTCGGAGCAACCTTATTTTTTTGGCTATCCCGATGAGATCAGAAGGCTGAACGTCACGCTCATCCATTCCACGCCATACCCGCAGCAGATCCTTTCCAAGGTGAAAGAGACGGTGGACGACTACCTCAAGCGCATACTTGAGGACTACCGTCAGCTCGGCATCATGTTCACGTTCGAGAAAGGCCGCGCCAGGATCGGCCCGGCTCTCAAGAAAAAGGCCCCTGAGATGGAGAGTGCCTATTATTACGCACCTGCCGACCGCCGCAATAACCGGGGATGGGTCGCGGTTATGCGTGATCAGGAGGCCATCTCCACAGACGTCGAGATTTTCCAGCGGCTTATCGACATGAAGGTAAGCGAGCGGCAGATGCAGTGTTTTTTCGAGGAGAATCCCTTCTTCCTCTCTCAGCTGCGGCTCGGCGTCCAGGTGCCTCACCCGTCCTATCGGACCCATCGCTGGTCACCGGATTTCGCTTTCACATCCATCCTCGGGGCATCTGACATCGAAGACATCGATCTGCTGGAGCTGAAGGGTCCTGCGGAGGATCTGCTGAATAACCACAAACACCACCCAGGTTTCACATCGATTCTGCAGTCGGCCATCAACCAGGTCCGCGACTATGGAGAGTACATAAGCCACCCGGAGAATTACCGCAAGATCATGCGGCAGTTTGGATACATTCCGACAACCTCGAAGCTTGCCGTCGTCCTCGGTCGCGATTCCGATGACAAGGAGAAAATGGAGATCCTGGATAAGCGCCGCCAGTATGTGCCCGACGTGGAGATCATCACCTATGACAAGATCCTCGAGACCCAGGCCCACCAACTCAGCCCGATCATCGCGCCCACTATGCTTGAGGTTGCCTCCCTACGCCTTGGAGGTGCCGTGACCAACTTCCTCTACTGATATCAGCGCCGCGGTGGCGTTCGTTCTCGCCGCTACCGAAACGTTGGCCCGTGGGTTTCTTCAGCATGAATGTTGATTGTTGCCAACAGGCCAATGCATGTTTCCAGATCAGGTCTCGCTCAAAACGCGCATTGGCGATTTCGCAAACATTGAGAAGTCGAAGCGGTCGCCTCCAGTCGCAGATAGGTGAAGATAAGAGCGTTCATAGGTACCGATCCAATTAGATCGAGATCAATCCCATGTAAAGCGCTACGAGTGACGCTGTACCAACGATGATCCATAGGATGACCCCTTGAAGGAAAGGCTTGATCCCGACGGCCTGAAGAGTCTTCTTCGAGAGCGAGGTTCCGATCAGGAAGAGCGTCGCGGTCAACCCCGCTTTACCCAGCCGGTTGAGATCGAGATATGTGCCCATGAAGCGCGGCAGATACGTACTGAGCATCGAGGCTCCGACAAAGAGGAAGATGAACCAGGGAACCTTCACCTTCGCTTGATGTTGTGAGGTTCCGTCACGCTTAGCCACTCGGCTCATATACGTCGCTGTGATGAGCGAAACCGGAACGATCCAGAGCGCTCTCGCAAGCTTTACGGTCGTACCGATCGCCAGCGCCTCAGGACCATACTTGGCCGCCGCTCCGACGACGGATGACGTATCGTGAATGGCCAGAGCTGCCCATAGGCCAAACTGGTTCTGGCTCAGATGCAGCCACCAGCCGATGGCTGGGAAGAGCAGTAAGGCATCCTCTGCGCTATTCGGGCCAAACCCGTTCGACTCGGACAACTCGCACGAGACTTGCCGGTCGCGTCCAAAAAGGTGCTTACGGAGAACCTTCGAGAGCTGGAAAACGCGGGGCTCCTCATCCGTAGAGACTTGGGCGGCTCCGTTCGGCACGTCGAGTACGACTTCAGGGAAGAGCTCCGGCCTGCGCTTCAGTCGATGTTGGATCATCTCGCTGACTTCGGTGCCGCACTCGGCGAGCCATCAGACAAGCCTACGAACGGTGTTTTCAAAAGGCCGGGCCCCGCTCTAGATCATGGAAAGCCCATCGATCACGAGCTGACGTAGAACCTTTACTGACTTGCGGAGCCCCTGAGCTTTTAGTTCGGCGAAGTATTCGCCGGATGTCTTTGGCGGATTCTTCAGACTGGCGCGATGATGCTCGGCCGCTTCCGCCACAAGCTTCGGGAAGGTCTCCAGCAGTCCAATAACGAAGTCGTCGGGACGCTGTGCTTCAAGGTTGAATCGACCGAGTATTTGAGGAGGAAAGTCTGCCAAATTAAGGGTGACGATCACGCTCGCCCCGCATTGGATGGCAGCGGCCAGGACGTGACGATCATCAGGATCAGGCAACTCAATTGAGTCGATCAGATGCTCGTATCCGGTCACTAAGGAGTCTGGCGATGCCTTATCCATGAGCTGCCGGGTTCGTATCAGCTTCTCGCTTGTGAGATCGGGCCGATTCTTGAGCAGACTCCGTGTCCATTCATCGTGGACTTCGGCAGACCAATGCGCACGGAACAGGCCGGTCAATGCGAGGTGCATGAGGAAGTTCCGCAGCCCGGAAGGGTAGAGAACATTTGCGTCGTAGAAGGCCCCGAATGTCGCCACGAATTAGATCCCGATCTCCTGATCGTAGGCGGCCAGTTCGTTGAGCGCCGCGAGGCGTTCCGCATGAGCCCGCCGCTTGTAGGCAATCAGGGACTCGAAGCGCACCCGGCGGTGGGTTCCGACCTTCCTGTATTCGATCTTGCCTTCGTCAAGTAGTTGAATCACAGAAGGCCGCGAGATGCTCAGCATCTCAGCTGCTTCCTGTGTGGTCAATTCTGCGTGAACGGGAATCACGGTCACAGTGTTCCCGCGTCCCATCTCGTCCAGGATTCCGACCAGCATCTTTACGGCAGAAGCAGGGAGAACGACTGTCTCATCGTCCGGGGCGCCGACCACCCGGAGCCGGAGGGGAGTCTTCGAGCGCAGCCGGGACGTCAGAACGCGGCTCGTTTCCTCGGCCTGCTTGGCCTCGGTCTGCGTGGGTAAAGTGTGGGTCAGAAGGGCCTCAGGCACGGTTTTTACCTCACCTAATTGTGTCACTTATTCGCAGCAAACGCAACCAATCGAAGCATTCGTAAAGCTTTTTTCGCGTTACCTCTGCCGTGGTTTTGGGCAGAGGTCGAGGGTCTGCTATCGAGGGTCCGATAAGGGTCCAATAACTGTTACTTTGTGGTCCCAATAGCGCTAAAAGAGGCCATCCGTTGCGCATTGTTTCAACAAGTTCCAGTTTTCCGGTTCACTGTCACGGCAGAGGTCGCGGGGTTCGAGCCCCGTCGTCCTCGCCTTACATTCCAAAGGACTTACAGGATGTATGGAACTCAAGTGATAACGAAATCTGGGCACGATATGGGCACACTAACCGCCTATCGTGCGTTAACTGCAATAGCTCCAGATTTGGTTGTGCCCACGGGCGTTGAAATTGTGCCCGCGCCTGGAATCATCATCCTTACAACCTTGCTCTGTGCGGCTCGCTTAGAGTTCACTGCCTGCGTGTAAACGTCGAGAGTGATGCGGCTGGCCATCGTGTTTGTCTGCGTGACGGTTTTCCTCGTCGGTTTCCGAATGCTGGCGAGACCCCTCGCGCCTTGCTACCCCCCCTTCGCCAAGTGGCGTTCGGCATGTACATGCCGCGTTTCAACGCGGACGTGCAAGAGCCAGAACCCAAGGAGGAAGCACCCATGAACACAATTAGCACTGTTACTACCATCAACGAAAACCCCAAACAGGAGCAGCAAAGGCAGACAGCCAAAGAGATCCTCGCCACCAATGTGAAGAGCCTTATCGAGCAGCTAGAGGCCGAACATTCGGACGCACTCACCGCCTATCTGGACGCGATGAGCCGCTTTCATAACTACAGTTTTACGCAGTTACTTCCTACGCTCAATACGGTGCCAACGGCCTATAGCCACGAGTTCCATGCCGAGTTGCTTTACGATCTCTCTGCAGCCTTGGTGCGAGAGGGGTTGGGAGGTCCGGAGACATGGCGAAAGTGCGAGGAGAGCGCCGTTGTCTCCGCTCAACGCGCGATTATCGAGAGCATCGGTGAGGAGCGTCGGAACCTGCTTCAGCGCAACGTTGAGTATCACGTTAGCGTGAGTGACATCGCCGAACGGAGTGGCGAGGACGCGGTACTCGGCGATGGGCGACTGGCTGTGACCATCGAGTGCAGCGGCGGAAGCGGGTTTCTCAAGATCGGTCCGCCGATAGCCGCTCTCGAAGAGGAAGCTTGGATTTCTGCAGTCGCTGGCGCGTTCCATCGGCGGCAGCTCCACGGCCGAGGTTTTGCCAGAGAACGTGCTCGCCAAAGGCGATCGCATGATCGCGTGGTGGACGCCGGCCTGCCGGCGCCAGATGTTCTACGAGAACTCCGAACAAAAGGCAGCGAAGTTGAACGGCCCCACCTTTTCGCAGCCTCCTCTCGTCTGGAGAGTCGACAACGGGGACTTGAGGATTCGAGCGCTCGCCGAGAAAAAGCGGCCGGCCGCAGGGACGACTCTGGTGGTTGCTCCCTTCTGGAACCTCTCGGATGACGGCCGCGTCTGCACCGCCACGATGCGCCGTCCCAATCATGCGACGGCTGCCTCCATGCCCGACTGGGAGCGGGGTTTCTATGAGAGCGCGTTCACCCACGCCAATGTTGGGCCGTTGACGCGCCACCAAGGAGGGTTCGAGGGGCTATGGATCGACTGTATTTGGAATGGATTCTTCGGCGGCGACATGTGTCAATCCACATGGATGGATTTAGCTCGCTCTAGCTAAAGTGAAAGACTCGCAGTATTGATCACTTTGCAATCTATACATGATTACCTCCTGTGTCGCTAAAATTTCATTTGCAAAAGTTGGCTTCGTGTGAAATAACTTCACATATTCTTGTTTCGTCCACTCCAGCAGGTTATCTCACCTGAAGAAGCCGGCGAATATCGGTCGAGTTTTATACGTATCGCAAGTGCTTCCCTGCTTCAGCCTCTATCACTCGCACAATCTACGGACTATGCATAATCACCGCCTCAAATCACCTCGGTGAACGCTGTGCGGCGATCTGGGTAGCTACGGTTCCCGGCGGCTCCAGTCCTCGTATTTCAGTCCTCTTGCAGTCAAATGCAAGGCGCGTGCTGAACAACAATCGCGGCTTCACTGTCCTCGATCGGTGCCAGCTTTCCATTCCAGATCGCCGGACGAGAGTAGCGAAATGCAACTTCGCCGAGCCTGAAGGGGCAAAAGCACTTTGCGAAAGTCTTGCGCATGGAGAACTAAATGATGTCGAAATGGACGGACAAATCGATGATAGCGCAAAACGGAGTTCGTGATCGAAATAGAGGGATGGCAACGATTCTCTTGCGTGGGGCGGCCCTACTCTCTTTCTGTGCGTTCCAGCCGGTTGCTCATGGCCAGCTTCCTAGTGTAACCAGCGATCTGAGGACCCCGATGCCGGGACATGATTACATCGGCATGCTGAATGAAGTGGTCGATCCCAGCAGCGGTTCCGTCAGCATCCGCATCCCGCTTGCTACGCCACCTGGGAGAGGTTTTACGCTGCCCATTCAGTTCGCGTACGACTCCAACGGACTCATTGGGGTGTCTGGAGAGCAGGGCCGATTAATCGCGGGATGGGGTGACGTGAACTTTGCCGAGTTGAATGGGTGGAGCTACACCCTGCCGCAAGTGGGCGCTATCTATTCCCTATTGCCTGGGTACAATCAGGGACTTCTCCAAGGAAACTTCTGTCCCGTGACGACCAATTTCATGTTCAGAGATGCATCGGGCTCCCGCCATTCGTTCCAGCTCGGATTGCCCGATACCGAACAATGCAATAAGGCGCTTGTCTCTCTGAGGGGTACTTACAGCGATGACGACGGGTTCTATAACATCTCCATTCCGAATGGAACCACAAACGTAGGTACGGCGCCGATTAAGATATGGGACAAGGATGGCACGCTATATCATTTTCCCAATCTTTCGAGTTGTTCCGGTTCCCCCGGCTCTTCGACCAATTGTTCAACTCCAGATTTTATTGAAGATCGCAATGGCAACACGATCTCGATCAGCACTAACGACGATCGGTTTCCCATCACAGTTCAAGACACCGCCGGAAGGACTTCCCTTTCGATATCCAGCTTTGCATCCGCGGCCGGAGACACTATCTCAGTGTCCGGACTGAGCCAACCCTACACCATTCAATGGGGCAGCAAGCCGTATAACTATACTATACCTGTAACAACCCAATACGACTACCCCGATTGCGTAACCGTTTATGCGCCCACTGGACAGGGGTCGTATACTGTAGTCACCAGCATCGCTTTGCCCAATGGAACTTCATACGTGTTTGACTATGATCCTATAACCGGATTGCTGGACAAAATCACTTATCCATCAAAGGCTTCGGTTAGATATACTTGGGGACATAGCACCAACGACGGAAACCTGGTGTACTACGGCAGCGGAAATCCGCAATATCACTGCAATGCGCATTACAACGGATACGTAATTACTCAGCGTACCGTAAATGACGGTATTCGGGACACCCAGATCCGGACGTTCGCCTACTCTACCGATTGGTCGGGGGGCGACCCGTGGAAGCAAACGACGGTCATTACCCGAGACCTTGTAACAGCCGGGCAGCCAAGTATTAGAACTGTGTACTCCTACTCCAAGTATCCCGTGGAAATTCCGTACATTCTTAGCCAGTATTACCCTTCATCCTTCGGAGTGCATCTGTTACCGGTCGAGAAGACCATTGCGAATGAGGATTTCAGTGGAGCCATATTGAACACTGTGAGTAAGACCTGGACGGGAGTAAATGGCTCATTGCCCCTCGGAACAACGACGACCCTGGATAACGGCCTGACATCCAGTTTGTCCTACACCTATGACAGCAACAGCAACGTAGTTGAAACGGACGAAACCGACTTTGGTGCTGGTTCTCCGGGTCCGGTTCTACGCAAAACTCTCACCAGCTATGCGCCGTTTTCCGCTACGTGGTTCGGGGGGGCAATTACCGATCGTCCCTGTAAGGTTGTTGTGCAGGATGGAAGCAGCAATCCTCTCGCCGAAACCGATACCCTCTACGATGGAGGGATAACCACTTGCGGTTCCCCCGGCACCCCGGCCGTTAGCCCGGTGGGTGGTATGTCCCCAAACACCCACGACGAAACAAACTATGGTACGGGCTCGACGTTCCCACGAGGCAACGCAACCTCGGTAACAAAGAAATGCCTGCAGAACTGCACCAACTCGACGGCGACATACAGCTACGACGAGACGGGCCAGGTTGTGTCCGCGACAGACGGGAAAAACTACCTGACAACCTACACCTATGCGGATAGTCCATCGGGAAGCAATCCAACGGGAAATTCGAATGCCTACCTGACCCAAATTACATATCCGGTCACGAATGGAGTGGCCCACCTGGCTAAGTTCTCATTCAACTACACGACGGGCCAGCTCGCCAGTTCCACGGATGAAAATGGCAACCTGACGAACTACACCTATAACACTCCGCCATCGAATTGCGCGACCCCGGACGGGATGAATCGCCTCAGCGAGGTCGACTATCCCGATGGAGGCAAAACGCAATATTGCTATAACGACGCGGTGCCGAGCATTACCGCCTCGCAACTGCTGAACACCTCCAATCAATGGAAGACGGACGTTAGTATCATGGACGGATTCGGACGCGTGATCCGCAGCCAAGTTGGATTGGACCCCGCACAGGCCATGATTGTAGATACCGTCTATGACGGCTTGGGCAGAGTACAGTCCGTGTCGAATCAACATGGCAACGCTTCAAGCGCTTCAGACGGTATTACGGCGTACAGCTATGACGCTATTGGGCGGCACCGATTGCAGTGTCAACCCGATAACGGCACTGCGGCGGCATCATGCGCTGCTGGCACAAGTTATCTGCAATGGACATACAGTGGCAACATCACTACTTCATATGATGAAGCGCGCAACTCCTGGCGGCGGACCTCGGATGGGCTGCGGCGCCTGACAAATATTACAGAACCGGGCAATCTTCCAACCGCGTACTCCTACGATACTCTCGGTAATCTGACCAATGTGACACAAAGCGGTGTTTCCGGAGAGACTCCTCGAACCCGCAACTTCACCTACGACTCCCTCTCGCGGCTAGTGCAATCGTACAATCCAGAGGCAGGTTATACGTGCTACGGTACCACCGCTGGAAGTGGTCCAAACGGAAGCAACTGCACCCCGAAGTACGATGCCAATGGCAACCTTCAATATAAGACTGATGCACGCGGAACCACAACCTCGTACAGCTACGACGAACTCAACAGGCTTACTAGCTAATCACGCTCTGGCGGGTCGACCGACCAGTATTATTACGATGGGCACGTTGGCCAGTGGGCTAATCCAAGCTTTCTGGGCTCGAATCTTATCGGCCGGCTCAGTTTCACTCGCTCGTTTAATCCCGATCTGGTTGGCGCTGCCTGCGATTTCAATGGGACAAGGATGTGCGACGATCAGTACTTTGGCTATGACGCGATGGGGAGGCAGGATCATTTGACGGGAGCCCATCCGTCGGAGTGGGGATGGGGAGTCTATAGAGTGCAGGCAGGCTATGATCTCGCTGGGAACCAGACCGATCTGACGTATCCGGATGGGACGCAGGTTGTGAGCGGGTACGACGGCGCCGGCAGGCTTGCTTCGGTGCGCCAAGGCACGTCGCAAAGTCCCGGGCCGGCCTATATCTCATCGCTCACGTACTCGGCAAGCGGCGCGCCCACTACGATCGCCTATGGGAACTCCGTGGTCGAGCATATGGCGCAGAACAACCGACTGCAGCCGTGCGAGATCAATGCCTTCATGTCACCGGTGCTCGGCGGGGCTATGTTCATGGATCGGCAGATGCTCTATTCACAGGGCGGCGAGACGCCGTGCGGTCAGGCTTCGGGAAACAACGGCAACATCTGGCACATCCTGGATAACACGAACATCGCCCAAGGCAGTTCGCAGTATAGCCAGCACTTTGGCTATGACCCCTTAAACCGGCTTACCGGTTGGAACACGGCCTCAATGCCGGGACAGGCGTTTGGGTACGACTCGTTCGGCAACATGAGCCCCCTTACGAATGGCGCTCCGGTCTACAGCTTCGACGCGACGAATCGGCTCTCGAATCTTCCGTGCGCGTCTGCGGTCACTCCGTATGACGCCTCCGGCAATCAGCTATGCACCAGCGACCCTTATGGAGCCGTCGACCATTTCCAATACGATGGTGAGAATCGCCTTAGTAAAATCGCCGTGCTTGGCAACGAGGCGAATCCGTTCGTGAAGTACACCTACGATGCCGGCGGCACACGTGTGCGCAAGGACAAGGCCGACGGCACATGGACCGAATACGCCAGCTTCAGCGGGCGACTGCTGGCCGAAAAGGACCAGAACGGCAGTTGGAAGAACTACGTGTACGCGAACGGGGAGAAGGTGGCCCGGGTTGGCTTACAGGAGACGGTCTTCCAGATCAGCGGGACGAGCACAG
>JALYIA010000131.1 GCA_030776065.1 Acidobacteriota bacterium | reverse complement strand
TGAGTTGGCGATCGCAGAAGTGGCCGTTCCAGACGAACTCGGATATTTCGGCCTGCCAGCGCATACGGAAGGGGAGTCGCTTGATGGGGCGGAAGCTGAGGGTGAGGCGCGAGCCTGTGCTTGCGATGGGTGTTCCGGGGGCGGCTTCCGGGGGCGGAACGATGCTGGACGTGTCGATACGTGCCATCTGCCAGGGGCGCATGAGGCGAGGAAGGTTCGCAGGATCAGCGAAGAAGGCGAAGACCTGGTCGATGGGTCTGGCCAGCCATTGCTCCGTGTGATACGAGTGGCGCATGGTATGTCGTCCATCTTACGTTGCGGCGCGACGACCGGGGCAGATTTGTTACAGAGAAAAGGCGAGGTGCCCGGGAACCGGACACCTCGCCGTGAGAGCACCTTGCGGAGGCGCTTAGTTAGGCATGAGCACTGTGTCGATGACATGGATGACGCCGTTGGATTGAAATACGTTCGCGGTGGTGATGGTTGCCATGCCGCCCTTTTCGTCGGTGAGCATGATCTTCTTGCCCATTCTGGAGGCGGTGAGTTTGCCGCCCTGGACGGTGGTCATCTCATACTTGCCGTGTCCTGCCTTGATTCCGGCTGCGATGTCCTTCGCGCTGATCTTGCCGGAGACGACGTGGTATGTGAGGATCTTGGTGAGGGTGGCCTTGTTCTCGGGCTTCACGAGCGTGTCGACGGTGCCGGCGGGGAGCTTGGCGAAGGCGTCGTCGGTGGGGGCGAAGACGGTGAAGGGGCCGGGGGAGTTCAGGGTATCGACCAGGCCGGCGGCCTTGACGGCGGCGACGAGGGTCTTGTGGATCGGGGAGTTGACGGCGTTCTCGACGATGGTCTTCGAGGGGAACATGTCGGCGCCACCGACCTTGGGGTCGGTCTGGGCGTTTGCCGGGAGTGCGCTGAAGGAACAGAGGGCGAGGGCCGCGGCGGAGACGGCGGCGAAAAGGGTCTTCTTCATGGCGGATTTGCCTTTCGGGATCTGAATCGTAGTGAGATTGGTGACCGTATATCTGAGCGCTCACATCCAACAACGGAGAGGGTGGCGTACCGGATTGGAACGAAGTTGATGAAATCAACAAAGCAGGGCAGCGATTCGCAGGCCGGGTTGGTGCGGTGTGGGGCTTCGGCTCTGGCGGTCGGGGTGGCGGTTCGACCGATGGCACATCATCTGGTGAAATGGGCAGAGTGGGGATGGAGAAGATGGTGACGGAGGTCGAGAAGGATCGCGAGAAGGGCGGTGCGGTGCGGGGTGCGGGGCATCACGACCGCGGCCTGCTGCTGATCGGCGGCTTCAAGCTGGTGGAGGCGGTGTTCTTCGTCGCGGTGGGCATGGGCGCGCTGCACTTTCTGCACAGCGACCTGGGGGACGCGGCCTTGCGGCTGGCGACCAAGCTGCGGGTGGATCCGGAGGGCCGGCTGGTCTCGTTTGTGCTGGACCACCTGGACGCGCTGACGGCGCACCGGCTGCGTCAGATCGGGATTGTGACGTTTCTGTATGCGCTGGTGCGGGTGACGGAGGGTGTGGGTCTGCTGCTCGAGAAGCTTTGGGCGGAGTACCTGACGATCGGGGTGACGGCGGCGTTTCTGCCGTGGGAGATGTACGAGATCGCCAAGCGGCCGGACTACTTTCGCGTGGGGCTGTTTGTGGTGAACGTCGCGGTGCTGGTGTACCTGGTGTGGTCTCTGAAGCATCGGGAGCGGCGTGGGGCTGGAGCGGCGCGGGGCTGATTCCGGTTGGGAGGATGAGGGCAGGGAGGCAAGATCCGCGACTGCTGAGGGCGATTTTCGCTTTTTCGTCGCTATCAGAGAAGGTTCGACTGGGCAAGCGGGAGAATCAACCTGAATACCCCTAGATTTTGGGGGTATTCGCCGGGATACCTCTATTGGCTGAGTTTTCCACAGCCACTTCCACAAATGGCGCTTCGGATTCCAATTTGGTGCTTGCCAATCGGAATCCGCTCGGTCAGTATCACGGAGTGGAACAAAGTGGCCGAAAGTGGAGTATGAGGGCCTGTTGCAGTGTGGTTCTGGTGAATTGTAGCGGTTTCGGGGGCAACTTCCCCGGGGTTCCGGGCTAGCGAAGCTGGTTCGGGACGGAGTTTGAGGGCGGCATGTTTCGAGGCAATCACCCAGCGCGCGTGGACGAGAAGGGCCGGCTGAAGCTGCCGGCCGAGTTCAAGCGGCGTGTGGATGAGGTGTACGGGCCGCAGTTTTTTATCACGAGCAAGGATGGGGAGCGGGCTGAGATCTGGCCGTTGAAGGAGTGGGAGCGGATTGAAGAGACGCTGGCGAGCTCTCCTTCGAGTGCGGCGAAGCAGAAGTTTCTGGATGCGACGAATTACTACGGCCAGCAGGTAGAGATGGACTCACAGGGGCGGCTGCTGATGCCCCAGATGTTGCGGGACAAGGCGGCGCTGAAGGGCGACGTTGCGGTACTGGGCCAGCAGAAGAAGCTGGTGGTGATCAACGACGAGCGGGTGCAGGCGAAGCTGGCCGACAACCCGCTGACGGGCGAGGATCTGGATTCGCTGGCGATTCCGGGGCTGTAAGGCAAGGTTTGAGTTTTGGCCCCCAGGGGCAGCACAGAGGCGGGATAGATGGACAAGCCGCAGCATGTGCCGGTTCTTTTTGACGAAGTTTTGGAGTACCTCGCGGTGCGGCCTGGGGGCGTGGTGGCGGATGCCACGCTTGGCTTAGGCGGGCACTCTTCGGGAATTGCGAAGAGGCTGGGCGGGTCGGGCAGGCTGATCTGCTTCGATCGCGATCTGGAGGCTATGGCGCTGGCGAAGGCGAGGCTGGATGCGGTCTCGGCGGAGCTTGGCGGGGGGATGCCGGAGGTGGTGTATGAGCCGCGGGCGTTCTCTGAGGCGAAGGATGCGATTGCGCCGGGGAGTCTGGACGGGCTGATTGCGGACTTCGGCGTCAGCAGCCTGCAGCTGGACGAGGCACGGAGAGGATTCAGTTTCCGGTCGGACGGACCTTTGGACATGCGGATGGATCCGCGCAGAGGCGAGACGGCCGAACAAGTGGTAAATCAGGCGGACGAAGACGAACTCGCCAACCTGATTTACGAATTCGGAGAGGAAAGGAGGTCGCGGAGAATCGCCAGAGCCATTGTGCGGGCCCGGCCGATATCGACGACAGCGGAACTTGCTCGAGTGATATCGGCCGCGGCCCGATCAATGAAAGGCGACAAGATTCACCCGGCGACCAGGACCTTTCAGGCGCTTCGGATTCGAGTGAATGATGAGCTGGGGGAGATCCGGACGCTGCTTGAGAGCGCGCCGTCTCTGCTGAAGCCGGGGGGAAGGCTGGTGTTGATCAGCTTCCACTCGCTGGAGGACCGGCTGGTAAAGGATGCGTTTCGCGATGGCGGACGGGTTGGGATCTACGAGGTTTTGACGAAGAAGCCGGTGACTGCGAGCGAGCAGGAGCAGCTGCGGAATCCCCGGTCGCGGAGCGCGAAGTTGAGAGCGGCGGAACGGCAGGGATCAGGGAACAGGGATCAGGAATCAGCAAGACCGAGCAAGTACCGGGATAAACGACGGTTGGGATGAGGTGCAGAGATGGCGACGGCGGCGATGTTTCATGGATATGCGGGCACGAACCCTGCGCAGACGCGTGCGGCGCGCAATCGCGAGTTGTTTGAGCTGCAGCGGCGGGCTCGGCGGGGACCGACTCCGGAGGTGTTCTTCGCCAAGCACATCGACAACACGCGTCTGGTGAAGGCGGACGACCCGGAGCGCCGGCGGGAGATGCGGACGTTTTCGGCGGTGATGAGTGTTCTGTTTGCGCTGGTGATGGTGTATGTGTGGCAGCATCTTTCTGCGATCGAGGTGGGGTACAAGATCGAGGCGCAGAAGCAGCAGGTGGAGCAGATGCGGGAGCAGAACCGGCAGCTTCGTCTGACGGAGGCGCAGCTGACGGACCCTGCGCGAATCGACGAGATTGCGCGCCAGCTTGGGATGAACGCGCCGCAGCCGGGGCAGGTGATCCGTCCGGATGGAAGCACGGCGGGCGGCGCGGTGCTGGCCCAGGCAGCGCTGCCGGCGATCTCCGCCCAGTAGGGGAGGGCGTGGTGTGGGTTTGGGGTCGTATGCGCAGAAGGGAGCGGAGGCCCGCGTGGGTTGCCGCTCGTTTCCTGGTTTGAGGTGTGTCCGTTTTGGGGTGTGGGGATGAATAAGCCGACGCGTCAGCCGCTGACCTCTCCGGTACGCCGGGTGCGCTTCGCGTGGGTGGCGATTGTGTTCTGTTGCTGGGTGGGGCTGATCGGTGTTCGGCTGGTGTGGCTGCAGGTGGTGCAGCACGCGGAGTGGGAGGACAAGGCCGCGCGTCAGCAGCAGAGGACGTTTGCGGTGGCTCCGCGGCGGGGTGTGCTGTATGACCGCAACCTACGCGAGCTGGCGATGACGGTGCTGGTGGATTCGGTGTATGCGGTGCCGTCGGAGCTGGGGGAGAACCGTTCGGCTGTGGCGGAGATGCTGGCCAAGGTGGTGCATGCCGATCCTCTGGATACGTTTACGACGAACGGGCAGATGCTGGCACGGTTCAATGCGTCGAGGAACTTTGCGTGGGTGGCGCGGCGTGTGGATGCGGCGACGGCGGACCGGGTGCGCGAGCTGAATCTGAAGGGCGTGTATCTGCAGAAGGAGTTCAAGCGGTTCTATCCGGATGGGGATCTTGCGGCGCAGGTGCTGGGGTATGTGGGCACGGACGATACGGGGCTGGGCGGGCTGGAGCAGGAGTTCGACGACGAGATGCACGGGGCGCCGGGGCACAAGCTGACCGCGGTGGATGCGAAGAGCCACGTGATGGGCAGCGTGGAGAACGAGCCGCTGCCGGGCGAGAATCTTGTTCTGACGGTGGACGCGAACATCCAGCATATGGCGGAGCGCGCGCTGGATGCGCAGATGGAGAAGACGAAGGCGCTGCACGGCACGGTGGTGGTGCAGGATCCGCATACGGGGCAGGTGCTGGCGCTGGCGGTGAGTCCGCGGTTCAATCCGAACGACTCGCGGCATATCGAGCCGGGGTCACTGAAGAACCTGGCGGTGAGCGATATCTACGAGCCGGGGTCGACGTTCAAGCTGGTGACGTACTCGGCGGCGCTGGATGGCGCGGGGGTGCAGCCGACCGACCTGGTGGACTGCCAGGGCGGGCAGATGACGATGTACGGGCGGACGCTGCACGACGACAAGAGCGACCACTACGGCGTGATCACGGTGCAGCAGGCGCTCGAGCACTCGAGCGATGTGGGCGCGGCGAAGATGGCGTTGAAGCTGGGGCCGCAGAAGTTTTACGACTACATGCGGGCGTTCGGGTTTGGGGATCGGTCGGGGATCGAGCTTCCGAGCGAGACGCGCGGGATTCTGCGGGCTCCGCGGAAGTGGGGATCGACGAGCATTCTGTCGCTGGCGATCGGGCAGGAGATTGGGGTGACGCCGGTGCAGCTGGTGACGATGGTGTCGGCGATTGCGAACGGGGGGACGTATCTTCCTCCGCGCATTCTGCTGGAGTCCACGGACGAGATGAAGGGGGATGCCCGGTTGAAGGCGGCGGCGTATCGTCCTGGGACGGAGCTGCCGGCGAAGCTGCCGGACGGGTCGCACCGCGTGATCCGGGAGCTGACGGCGGCCAAGATGCGCGCGATGATGCAGGGCATTGTGGTGGAGGGCACGGGCAAGCAGGCGCAGTTGAACGGCTACAGCTCGGCGGGCAAGACAGGCACGGCGGAGAAGATCGACCCGGCGACACGGACGTACTCGCATACGAAGCTGGTGGCGAGCTTTGCGGGGTTTGCGCCGGTGAATAATCCTGCGATCTCGGTTGCCGTGGTGATCGATACACCGACGGCTGGCGGGGAGGCGATGCACTATGGCGGCGCGGCGAGTGCGCCGGTGTTTGCGGAGGTGGCGCAGCAGGTGCTGGAGTACCTGGGCGTGCCGCACGATCAGGGGTTGAAGACGAAGCAGCAGCTTGCGGAGGCGCAGCGGCCGGTGCGGGAGGAGATGCCGGAGGCGATCGGGGATCTGAATGCGATGTTTGCCGAGGTGAACAGCCTGCCGGCGGACGATCCGCTGCGCAGCGTGCAGGCGGTGAGCTCTCCTGCGGGGGACGGGTTGGCGGCCCAGACGGCTCGGAGTGCGGGCCCGGCCCGGGCGGCTCCGGCGGTGGCTTCGAAGCTGCTGAACTCGCTTCCTGCAAGGGCGCTGCGGGAGTTTGCGGCGAAGGCGGGCGAGGATCTGGCGCTGAGCGACACGGGAGCGAAGACGGGGGCGCTGCGGCCGCAGGATCGCCCGGCACCGGGGCAGACGCACAGGGACGGCGTGGTGGTGGACGCGGGGCGAAGAGTAGCGGTGCCGGAGTTCGCGGGCGGCGCGCTGCGGAGTGTGGTGGAGAAGGCCTCCGGCGTCGGGTTGCGGGTGGAGCCGGTGGGCAGCGGAGTGGCCCGGGAGCAGGCGCCCGTGGCGGGGACGCTGGTTCCGGTCGGGACCGAGGTGGTGGTGCGGTTCGCACGCTGAGGACGGCTCGGGGGGTCCATCGAACGGCGCCCGGCGGACATCCAATCGCTATGAATCCTCCCGCCGCACGCGCGCTGCAGTCCTTGCACATCGAGTTCGACAACAGCTACGCCCGTCTGCCGTCGCTGTTTCAGGTTCCGGTGAATCCGACGCCGGTGGCTGCGCCGCGGCTGTTGCAGTTGAACGTGGCGCTGGCGACGGCGCTGGGGCTCGATGCCAAGGCTCTGGCCTCGGCGGAAGGGACGGCGGTGCTGGCGGGCAACGCGGTGGCGGATGGCTCGGAGCCGATCGCGCTGGCGTATGCGGGCCACCAGTTCGGGTACTTCGTGCCGCAGCTTGGAGACGGCCGCGCCATTCTGCTGGGGGAGGTGATCGGCCGGGACGGGGCGCGCTATGACATTCAGCTGAAGGGGTCGGGGCCGACGCCGTTCTCGCGCCGGGGAGACGGGCGTGCGGCGCTGGGGCCTGTGCTGCGGGAGTACCTCCTGAGCGAGGCGATGGCCGCGCTGGGCGTGCCCACCACACGTGCTCTGGCGGCGGTGCTGAGCGGGGAGCCGGTGTTTCGGGAAGGCGCGGTGCCGGGCGCGATCTTCACGCGTGTGGCGGCGAGCCATCTGCGTGTGGGGACGTTTCAGTACATAGCGCGGCACGGGGACAAGGAGGCGCTGCGGACGCTGACCGACTATGCGATCCGGCGGCACTATCCTAGGGCGCTGGGGACCCCGAACCAGGCGCGCGCACTGCTGGACGGCGTGATCGCCCGGCATGCGGCGCTTGTGGCGCAATGGCTCCTGCTGGGATTTGTCCATGGCGTGATGAACACGGACAACACGTCGATCTCGGGCGAGACGCTGGATTACGGTCCGTGTGCGTTTCTCGAGGCGTACGATCCGGCGGCGGTGTTCAGCTCGATCGATGCACGGGGGCGGTATGCGTACTCGAACCAGCCGCACGCTGCGCATTGGAACCTGGCACGGCTGGCGGAGTCGCTGCTTCCTCTGCTGGCGGCGGAGGAGGGGGATGCTGTGGCGTCGGCGACCGAGGCCCTGGCGGGGTTCGGGCCGCAGTTCGAGCGTGCACGTATGGCTGGCCTGCGCCGGAAGCTTGGCCTGAGGACGGAACGCGCGGGGGACGGTGTGCTGGCCGAAGATCTGCTGACGCGGATGCATGCAAACCGCGCCGATCTTACGCTGACGTTTCGCGGGCTTGCGGAGGCGGCGGCGAGCGAGGGCGCGGATGCGGGCGTCCGCGCGCTGTTCGCGGACCCTGCCGCGTACGACGTGTGGGCCGTAGAGTGGCGGCGGCGTTTAGAGGACGAACCGGGCTCGCCCGAAGACCGCGCCGCCGCGATGCGAGCGGCGAACCCTGCGTTCATTCCACGGAACCATCGGGTGGAGGAGGTGATCGTGGCTGCGGTTGAGCGGGACGACCTGCAGCCGTTTGCGGATCTGCTGAAGGTGACTGCCGATCCGTACAAGGATCAGCCGGGCGCGGAACACTACGCGACGCCCGCGCTGCCGGAGCAGTGCGTTACACAGACCTTCTGCGGAACCTAAGCGGGCCGACGCGCGCGGGCATGCGAGCGATCACCGCGGTGGGCTCGCGGCTGCCGGGACAACGCTTCGTGCTTGCTTGTTTGAATCGCACATCGTCGGGGACAGGTTCCTTCAGGGCGATGAGCGGAGATTGACGACACCTGTGATGTGGTCGATCGAGGTACCTCCGACGAGTCATTCTCATGGGGTCGTAAGGGTGCGGGCGGATTGTCTCGGCGGCAAACAGCACCGGAGGCGAATCGTCTACTACACTCCGTCGTGTGACGCCCGACAAGACGAATCGAACGGTGCCGCGGAGAAGATACCTGGGCCGCGTGGTCGTCCTTGTCGATTCCAGCAACAGTTCCGGGACCTTCAACTTCGGCCGAATAGGCTCGTCGGGAACAGCAGATTCCCTTCGGGAATGACAAAGAGGATGCGGATTCGGTTGGGGAATGACGGAGGAAGATGCGGATTTAGTTGGCGGTGACAAGGCAAGATGCAGGATCGTGGGGGGGGGAATCAGGGTGGGTTCCCCTGCGGGACAAATCGGTTGCTTCCCTCTCGCATCCACAGGCTGGGAGGATCACACTGAACGGTGTGAGGGCTTAGCGCAGGCACGGTTCGCGTTGGCCTCCGACCCACAACTCCCCAGGTTTCCATACCGGATCGGACGTACCCATGCACCTCTGGAATGACTATGAAGGCAAGACCATCGCGGGCGGCTACACGCTCGGCACGCTGATACGCCCGGAGGGCCGCAGCGCTTTGTTTACGCTGCCCGGCGGCCCGGACGGACCGGCGATTATCCGGATCACGGAGTCTCTGAACGACGAAGGGCAGATGCTTGCGTGCTGGCGGCGGATCGCCGAAGTGAAGCAGGAAAATCTGCTGGCCGTCCGACACTTCGGGGAGACCGTGTTCGAGGGCACACCCATTACGTACGCCGTGCTCGAGGCGACGGAGGCCAACCTCGATGAGCTGATCCAGCAACGCGCGCTCACGCAGGCGGAGGCCCTGGAGCTTGCGGCGAGCCTGACTGCGGCGCTCTCGGCGCTGCACGGCAGCGGCTTCGTCCACGAGCATGTGGACGCGGTGAACGTGTTTGCCGTCGGGGAGGCCATAAAACTTCGTGCGGACTGCGCGCGCGAGATCGTGGTGGACCATGAGTTCGTGACGGCTCAGGATCACGCCCGGCTGGTGCAGCAGGACATCCGCGACCTGGCGGAGGTGCTTCTGCGCGCCTTGACGCTTGAGCGCAAGATCACCCCGGCGACTGTGCTTCCGGCGCCGTTCGATCGCATTCTTCCCCAGGCGCTGAAGGGCACATGCACGCTGCCTCAGATAGCAGCCGCGGTGGCCCCCCCGGCGGCACCGCCCTTGCCGTGGGCGGGGAACAGCGCGGCCGCGGTTGCCTCGACGCTGCCTCTGCCACAGCCGCAGAC
>JALYIA010000130.1 GCA_030776065.1 Acidobacteriota bacterium | reverse complement strand
ACGTCGCCGCGCGCATCGAGCGGATGATCGAGGCCGAAGCCGCGCGCCACGGCGTGCCGCTCGGCGTACAGATCGCTCGTCAGCACCGTCGCGCCCGTGCGCCGCGCGAGCGCAGCCAGCAGGATACCGATGGGGCCCTGGCCCATCACCAGCACGGTCTCATCGGGTTCGAGCGCAAGCAGCCGAACGGCCTTGAAGCAGGTGTTGACGGGTTCGAGGAACGCCGCCTGCTCGAACGGAATATCGTCCGGGATGCGGATCAGTCCCGCCGTCCTTCCCGGCTCGCCCACGATCCACCGGGAGACGCGGATGTACTCTGCGAAGCCGCCGCCCGCGGGCGCGAATCCCGCGGTCGTGCCCACCTTCTTGTAGGTCTCGCACTGGGCAAACGTCCGCTTGCTGCAGTAGTAGCAGCGGCCGCACGGGATGTGGTGATAGGCCATCACGCGATCGCCGGCGGCGAAGTGCGGGACGCCGGGGCCGACCATCGCGACGGTGCCCGCCATCTCGTGCCCGAAGATGCGCGGCGGCGCGTGCGAGCCGGTGTGGATCTTCTTGAGGTCCGTCCCGCAGATCCCGCACGTGTCGATCCGCACCAGCACCTCGCCGGGGTCGAGCGCGCCGTCCGGGTTCAGCGGCACGGGCACCGTCTCCACCCGCACATCGTCCACGCCGCGGTAGACTGCGGCACGCATCGTCTCCGGTATCGCACCGATGGTGTTCGGGATGTGGTCCACAGCGCCTTCGCTCAACGTCACTCCTCGATCTTGCCTGTGCGGTTCACCCGCGCCCAGTCTTTGTGTAACAGAAGACGATCGACGGCGGCCGCGAGGCTCTTTGCCGCCCCCGCGCTGTTCCGGCCAAGCCGCAGCAGCGGACCCCATGCGCCCGGCCGAATCGCCATGCTTGCGAGGAACGGAAGCATCCGCAGCTGCCCATCGCGCAGAAACGGCGTTACGTCGGGCAGCACCGCATCGGCCTCGTCCGACACCGCCTTGATGCAGCACATCGGAATCCCGCGCTGCAGCGCCATCCGCGCCACGGTGGCGGACTCCATATCCACCATCACGGCCCCGTAGGTCGCCCATAGTCTTTGCTTTTCGCGCGGGCCGGCGACGGCATCGGTACTCGCTATCCGCAGCCTGCGTTTTCCTTCCGTCAAGGTGAACCTCTCTCCCGTCTTCGCGTCGATCACCTCGGAGAGTACCGAACACTGCCCGACCGATAACTCCGAATGCAACGCGCCCGCCAGTCCAATGGACAGGACCAGATCCAGGTCTCCGTCCGTCTCGGCCACGGCAAACGCCCGACGCGCGGCATCAGCCCCCATCCCCGCGCAGACCGCGACCAGCTCATCACCAGCCGCATCCACCGAGGTCCACGCCCGTACGTTCGGCCCGAGGCGGCGCACAGCAGTCCATCCGCGTACAAGGTGCTTCAACTCCATGGGCATGGCTGCAATGATCCCTATCCTCATGCGCGCGGAGTACCAAAATCAGGCGCATACCCATTCGCCACAAACCACTCGATGGCCGCGCGCAGTGCGTTGTAGATGGGCAGCACCTGAAACCCAAGCTCGCGCTCCGCCCTCGCGGAGGAGGCGAACATGAACTTGCGTCCCATCCGCACCGCCTCCACCGTGGCGCGTGGCTCCTTGCCGCGCAGCTTGCCGGTGACGGTCTCGTCGAAGAACGCGAAGGCCAGCGCGACGGCGTGCGGCACTCTCATCGTGGGCGAGGGCAGCCCGGTAATCGCGGACATGCGGTCGAGGATCTGCTTCAGCGTCAGGTTCTCGCCACCCAGTATGTAACGCTCACCGGGCGTTCCCTGCCCCAGCGCAGCCACGTGCATCCGCGCCACCTCCGCCACGTCCACAAGGTTCAGCCCGGTGTCGACGTAGGCGGGAAACCTGCGGTTCAGGAAGTCGACGACGATGCGTCCGGTGGGCGTAGGCTTCGCATCGCCGGGGCCGATGGGCGTGGTGGGATTCAGGATCATCACGTGCTGGCCCGCGCGGGCCGCGGCGATCGCCTCCCGCTCGGCGAGGAACTTCGAGCGCTTGTAGTGCCCGATCATGTGCTTGAGCGAAACGGGCGTCCGCTCGTCCACGATGGTGCCGTCCGAGAGGAAGCCCATGGTCGCAACGGAGGAGGTGTAGACGACCTTGGGCACGCCCTCTTCGCGCGCGATCCGCAGCAGCTCCCGCGTGCCGTCGACGTTGGCCGCATACATCTCGCGCGGATCGCGCACCCACAGCCGGTAGTCGGCCGCGACATGCACCAGCGCGTCGCATCCGCGCAGCGCGCTGCGAAGCCCCTCGGGCGCGCGCAGATCCCCTGTGACCCGCTCCGCGGCCAGGCCTTCGAGCGCGGCCAGGCGGCTTCCGCTCCGCGTGAGCAGACGAAGCTCCGCTCCGTGCGCCGCATACGCGCGCGCGACGTGGCTGCCCACAAAGCCGGTCGCGCCTGTGAGGAAGACCTTCATCGGAACGGAGACAGGCAGGAGAGGCTCGGCGGTTCGGCGCAGTGCGGACTCAGCAGCATCCCTCGTGCCCTCCGCTCAATCCAGCCGCTCCGGCTCGATCTGGATGTTGGTCTCGCCCGCGGCCTTCTTCTCCCAGTACTTCTTCACCCACGCGTCGAACGTCTTCCCTGCCGCGGTGTCACGGCCGGAGAAGGCGAGCGCGGCGATCTCCGAGTAGGCGATGTTCAACTTCGCCGGATGCTGCTTGTTCTCGGAGTGTGCGGGGATGATCCGGATGATGGAGGACTGGAGGGTGGGCCCCTGGCGCCGATCGAACAGATACCCTTCGACCTTGCTGCCGTCCTTGCGGGTTACGGTGATGTCGCCGCGGTAGTCGAACGCCTTCTCGAGCACCTCGCGCACCTCGGCCTCGGTCGCCAGCTCGGGCACCCAGCCCTCGAGATTCTCGCGTTCGCGCCCCGCCGCAACCTCCAGTTCGTCCGGATTCGCATGCGCCAGCTGATCGATCTTGGTGGATTCCTGCATCTCTGTCGCCATCGTCAGTCTCCCGAGACCTCTTGCAGCGCCGAGGTCGGCTGCGTTGCCTGCGTGCCTGCCGCGATCTGCACCAGGGGAGCGTGCGACGCGGGCTTCCACTCGTTCAGCAGCTTCATCGCGCCCTCGTCCTCATACGTGTCGAAGAACATCGCGCGCGCCGTCTCGAGCAGACCCTTCAGCGAGCCGAAGGTATAGTTCACGCCGGAAGCCTCATATCCGGAGTGCACCATGCAGTTCGCGCACCGCGGATTGCCGCTCTCGGTGCCGTAGTTCTGCCACTCCACGGTCTCCATCAGCTCCTGGAAGGTGTCCGCGTATCCATCCTGCAGCAGGTAGCAGGGCTTCTGCCAGCCGAAGATGGAGAACGTCGGCATCCCCCACGGCGTGCAGGTCAGACTCTTCCTGCCCATCAGAAACTCCATGAACATGGGCGACGCATTGAAGCGCCAGGTCTTCTTGCGATTGGAGAGGATCGACCGGAAGAGCTTTTTCGACCGCGCACGCCCGAGGAAGTGCTTCTGGTCCGGAGCCTTGTCGTACGTGTAGCCCGGCGAGACCATCATGCTCTCGACCCCCACCGTCATCAGCTCGTCGAAGTGCGCGCGCACCGAGTTCGGGTCCGCTCCATCGAACAGCGTGGTGTTGGTCGTGACGCGGAAGCCCGCGGCCACCGCGGCGCGCACGCCCTCCATCGCGATGTCGTATCCGCCCTCGCGGCAGACGGAGAAGTCGTGATGCTCCCTCTGGCCGTCCACGTGGACGGAGAACGAGAGGTACTTCGACGGCTTGAACAGGTGCAGCTTCTCTTTCAGCAGAAGCGCGTTGGTGCACATGTAGACGTACTTCCTGCGCGCGACCAGGCCGGCCACGATCTCCGGCATCCTCGGGTGCAGCAGGGGTTCGCCGCCGGGGATCGCCACCATGGGCGTGCCGCACTCCTCCACCGCCTTGAAGCACTCCTCGGGCGAGAGCTCAGCCTTCAGGATGTGCGCGGGGTACTGGATCTTGCCGCAGCCGGCGCACGCCAGGTTGCAGCGGAACAGCGGCTCCAGCATAAGCACCAGCGGATACTTCTTCCTGCCCTTGATCTTTTGCTTCAAGACGTAGCTTGCGACCGTCAAAGCCTGCGATACGGGGACTGCCATGGGTGTCTCTCCTCAAAAAAAAGCCGCACTCGTTCGAAAAAACTTGAAGCCCGCCTAGGCGGCTTCCTTCGCCATCACGCGCCGGTAGGTGGTCAATGCGAGCAGCGGGAAGTAATCCCGGTAGAGGTGGTACGCGAGATAAAAGACGCGCGGGAACCCGGTTCCGGTATAGGTCGCCTCGCCGTTTCTGCCCTCGGCGGACTCATCCCAGGTACCCGCCGGGGTCTGCCGGGAGATCAGCCAGCGGATGCCCTTGGCCACGGAGTCGGACCGGGTGTCGCCGGCGGCGAGCAGCCCGAGCACGGCCCAGGCGGTCTGCGACGGCGTGCTCGGCCCGATGCCGCGTTCGCCCGGATCGTCGTAGCTGCCGCAGGTCTCGCCCCATCCGCCGTCCGCGTTCTGCACCATGCGGATCCACTCCGCCGCCTGCTGGATCGCGGGCTCATGGTTCCAGAAGCCGATCGCCTCCAGGCCGCGCAGCACAAGAAACGTGCCGTACAGGTAGTTCACGCCCCAGCGGCCAAACCAGCTTCCATCCGGCTCCTGCTCGCGCAGCACGAACTGGATTGCCTTCTCGACGCGCGGATCGCGGCGATCGTAGCCGTAGACCGCCAGCATCTCGAGGATCCGGCCGGTGATGTCCACGGTCGGCGGATCGAGCATCGCGTTGTGATCGGCGAACGGGATGTACTGGAAGATCATCTTCGTGTTGTCGCGGTCGAAGCTCGCCCAGCCGCCGTTTCTGCACTGCATCGCGAAGATCCAGTCCATGGCCCTCTGCGACACCTCGTGCTGGTACCGCTCCCGCGGATTGCTCACGCAGTTCAACGCCAGCAGCACCTGCGCGGAGTCGTCTACGTCGGGGTAGAACTCGTTGTTGTACTCGAAGTACCAGCCGCCGGGCTCCACGTCGGGCACCTTCTCCGCCCAGTCGCCCTTGTGCCGCACCTCCTTCGAGAGCAGCCAGTCCGCGGCCTTCAGCAGCCGGGGATCGTCCTTCGGCACGCCGGCCTCGCCCAGGGCATAGACCGCCTGCGCCGTGTCCCACACAGGCGAGACGCAGGGCTGCATGCGGAAGGTGGGCGTGGGATACCCGGGCTCTCCCTCCGGCTTGTCGATGCCCAGTTTTTCGAACTCATCCATCGCGCGGATGAACTGCGGGTCGTCCACCGAATACCCGAGGCAGCGGAGCGCGATGATGGCGTTCAGCATCGCGGGGTAGATCGCGCCCAGTCCATCGGACATCTCGAACCGCGCCAGCAGCCACTTCTCCGCCTTCTTCAGCGCCATCTTGCGCAGGGGACGAATATGCACCCGCTCCGCCCAGTGTGCCAGCCGATCCGCGGCGAGAAAGAAGTTCCTCCAGCCGAAGATGCGCTTGCGGTCCCACTTCAGGCGCATGTCCGCCTTCTGGCGCCCGCCCACGAACAGCTCATCGATGCCCTGCCCCGCGGGAATCTTCTTGAACGGCTTCTTGGCGTAGGCGATCGACAGCGGGACCAGGATGGCGCGCGACCAGGAGGAGATCTCGTAGATGTTGAAGTAGCACCAGTTCGGGAACAGGACGATCTCGGGCGGCACCGCGGGCACCGCGTCGTACTCGTATTGGCCGAGGAAGCACAGGTAGATCTTGGTGAAGGTGTTGCACTCGACGACGCCGCCGTGCGCCAGAATCCACTCGCGCGCGCGCACCAGCACCGTGTGCTCCGCGGACCAGCCCATCAGCTTCAGCGCGAAGTACGCCTTCACCCCGAGCGAGATGTTGGACGGCCCGTTGGGATAGATGCTCCAGCCGCCATCCGCGTTCTGGTGCCGTACGATCTCGTTCACCGCACGTTCCATCTTGCCGCGGTCACCCGTACCGAGAAGCGTATGGACGAAGATGTAGTCGGACTCGAGCATGGTGTCGGCCTCGAGCTCGCCGCACCAGAAGCCGTCCGGATGCTGCAGTCCAAGCAGCCACTCCGTCGCCCGCTCGATGCCCGCGGTGACCTGCTCCAGGCCGAGATCGAGCCGGCCATAGCGCGGCTGCGCGGATCCGTCGGGACCCGCCTTCGAATTAGGTTGCGTTGTGCTCATCTGGGTTCAAGCTCTCCCGTCGCCGCCCGTTCGGCCTCGACACAGGCCTACTGTGCCGCCTGCTGGACCGGCGGAGCCGAAGCAATCGCCTTCACAATCTCCGGAGGCAGCCCGAACCGCACATTCTCCGGCATCACTTCCACCTCGTCCACGGATCCGTACCCGGCGCCCTGCAGGTACTCGATCACCTCTTGCACCAGCACCTCCGGAGCGGACGCGCCGGCCGTCACGGCCACCGTGCCGACACCCTCCAGCCACTCCGGCTGAATGGAGCCGGCGGAGTCGATCAGGTACGAGTTGGTTCCCAGATTCTTCGACACCTCGACCAGCCGGTTCGAGTTCGAGCTGTTCCTCGACCCCACCACCAGCACCAGGTCCGCTCCATCCGCCACATTCTTCACCGCCACCTGGCGATTCTCCGTGGCATAGCAGATGTCCTGCGCATGCGGTCCTGCGATGTTCGGAAACTTCTTGCGGAGAGCCTCGATCATGTACCGGGCTTCGTCGAGCGAGAGCGTCGTCTGGGTCAGGTAGGCGACCTTGTTCGGGTCGGGCACCACGAGCGCCTCGACCTCCTCAAGCGTCGACACCACCTGGGTCGCATCCGGAGCCTCGCCCTGGGTGCCCTCCACCTCTTCGTGATCGCGATGTCCCACCAGCACCAGCGAGTAGCCCTGGCGGGAGAACTTGATCGCCTCCATGTGGACCTTGGTCACCAGCGGACACGTCGCGTCGATCACCTTGAGCTTGCGCTCTTTGGCGCGCTGGCGCACCGCGGGGGAGACGCCATGCGCGGAGTAGATCACGCGCGCGCCCTCCGGCACCTCGTCCAGCTCGTTGACGAAGATCGCGCCCTTCTTGGCCAGGTCGTTGACAACATAGCTGTTATGGACGATCTCCTTGCGCACGTAGATCGGCGCGCCGAAGGTGTCGAGCGCGATCTGCACAATGTCGATCGCGCGCACCACACCCGCGCAAAAGCCCCGCGGCTTGAGCAGAAGCACACGTTTGGCGGCGGCGGTCTGGCTGTTCCGGAGGATGTCTACGGGTTCAAGAGCGGTCGTGGTCACACGAAACAGTATACCGCTTCTCGCCCGCGGAAGCACCTTGCGGCGGCGCCCGGTAGCCTTTGTGGGTACCGCCCGAACCAGGCGTATCGGCCTTCCGCAATGCGCCGTGCGGGTCTTCCGCAGTGCGCCGGGCCGGTCTTCCCGCAATGCGCTTGGGCGGGCCAGCCGCAGCCCGGGCTCAGGCCTTCTCGTCACATCCCGGGTGGCCGCAGTGGCAGCTCAGCGTGGTCATGCTCTTGGAGTCCTCGCAGTGCATGGAGCAGTACTTCTTTCCCGCGGGCACGGTGCAGGTGCACGCCATGTGGGCGCATTTCGCTGGTGTGGTCGCCATGGTTCCTCCTGGGCCTACGCGCGGGCCCTACGCTGGCCCCGGAAGCCGGAGCGGCAACAGTGTACTCCCACTGGCGCGACGCCGTACTCCCAGAGGCGCGACGCCGTACTCCCACTGGCGCGACGCCCGGGCAACGTACCTTGCCCCCGGCGTCAACGGCTCATGGCCAGCAGTTGCCGGGCATGCTCCAGGCTGCTGCCGGTCACGGTTGCGCCCGAGAGCATCCGGGCGATCTCCTGCGCGCGCTCGCTGTCGTCCATGCGGCGGATGGAGGTGCGGGTGCGGCCGCCGCGCTCCGCCTTCTCGATCAGAAAATGCTGGTCCGCAAAGGCCGCGATCTGCGGCAGGTGCGTGATGCACACCACCTGCTGCCGCCGGGAGAGCGCCTTCAGCTTTCTGCCCACCGCCTCCGCCGCGCGCCCGCCGATCCCGATGTCGATCTCGTCGAACACCAGCATCCGCGGGGCAGGCAGCTCCGCACGCGCCGCGGACGACCCCTTGCCGCGCCTCTTCCCTCCCCCGGGCGCCCCACCCGCCGCCGCCGCAAAGCTCTCCTCCACCGTCACCTTCAGCGCAAGCATCACACGCGACATCTCCCCGCCCGACGCAATCTCATCGAGCGGCTTCAGCGGCTCGCCCGCATTGGTGGCCAGCCTGTACTCGATGCGGTCCCAGCCGTGGACCGTCCACCCGCTCTCCGCCCCCTCCTCCGGCGTGACTCCGACCTCGAACCGCACGGCCATGGCCAGGTCGTTGATCTGCGCCGCGGCCTGGCTGCCCAGCCGCGCGGCCGCCGCCGCCCGCGCACGGGAGAGCGCACC
>JALYIA010000129.1 GCA_030776065.1 Acidobacteriota bacterium | reverse complement strand
AGTACGCCCAGCCCATCGGCCCGAACATCCGGTTCCACATCATGAAGAACTCCCAATGGCTGGCCGAATACCAGCTCATGAAGACCTCCATGCCATACCCGTACGCCACAATCGAGCCCGTCGCCAGCATCACCTTGGCCATGTTGTCCAGGTGGCGCAGCGTGACCAGGTCCTCCAGGTGGTAAAACTTGCGAATCGGTACCGCCAGCGTAATCACCATCGCAAAGCCCGAATACACCGCGCCCGCCACAAAGTACGGCGGAAAGATGGTCGTATGCCAGCCCGCCATCGCCGCCACCGCGAAGTCGAAGGAGATGACGGTGTGGACCGAGAGCACCAGAGGCGTCGAAAGCCCGGCCAGCAGCAGGGAAGCCGATTCGTACCGGATCCAGTGTCGCGTCGACCCTCGCCAGCCCAGCGACAGGATGCCGTAGAAGTACTTCGCCGCCGGCAGCACCGCGCGATCGCGCAGCGTGCCGAAATCCGGGATCATGCCCACATACCAGAACACGATCGAGATCGTCGCGTACGTGGAGACCGCAAACACGTCCCACGCCAGCGGGCTGCGGAACTGCGGCCACACGTTCATCGTGTTCGGATACGGAAATAGCCAGTACCCGAGCCACGGCCGCCCGACGTGCAGCAGCGGAAACATGCCCGCGCACACCACCGCAAAGATCGTCATCGCTTCGGCAAAGCGGTTGATTGAGTTGCGCCAGGTCTGCTTGAACAGCAGCAGAATCGCCGAGATCAGCGTACCGGCATGTCCGATGCCGATCCACCACACGAAGTTGATGATGGCGAAGCCCCAGGCACCCGGAATCGTTACGCCCCAGATTCCCGTGCCCTTCAGTACAAGCCACGTCACCGCCGCCACAAACAGCGTGAACACGCCGGACGCAAACGTCAGCCCGCCGAACCACGCCAGGGGTGTGTTGCCCGTCAGCACGATGCCCGCGATCTTCTGCGTCACCGACTTGAAGTTGTGGCCCGGCGCAATCACGGCGTACTCGCCCGTGCGCGGATCGATCATCGGGTCGAGCACCGGATCGCGCGGGTCGTGCATGGGGGATTTGGTCGCCATACTATGCAAGCTCCGGATTCGGGTTGATCACGCCGGCCGTATAGGTCGTGCGCGGCTTGTAGTTCAGATCGGCCAGCACCTGGTAGCTGCGCTCGGTCGCCTTGCGCTTCGTTACCCTGGCTCCAGGGTCGTTCTGATTCCCGAACAGAATCGCGTCCGTCGGGCAGGCCTGCTGGCACGCGGTCACGACTTCGCCGTCGCGGATCGGCCGGTTCTCCTTGTCGGCCTCGATCTTCGCGGACTCGATACGCTGGACGCAGTACGTGCACTTCTCCATCACGCCGCGCGAACGCACCGTCACATCGGGGTTCCGCATGAACTTCAGGCTCTCCGTGTCGTAGTCCGAGTACAGCAGGAAGTTGAACCGGCGAACCTTGTACACGCAGTTGTTCGAGCAATACCGCGTGCCGACACACCGGTTGTAGACCATCGTGTTCAGACCCTCCGGCGTATGCACCGTCGCGCCCACCGGGCACACCAGCTCGCAGCCGGCGTTCTCGCAGTGCTGGCAGCCCATCGGCTGAAAATGCGCCCGCGGGGAATGGAGATCGCCCTCGAAGTACGTGTCGATCCGCAGCCACTGCATGATGCGTCCGACCTTCACCTGCTCGCGCCCAACCACCGGGATATTATTCTCCGCGTAGCACGCGACCACGCAGGCGTTGCACCCGATGCAGCTGTTCAGGTCGATCGCCATCCCCCAGGCGTTCTGCAGCGCCTGCGAGGAGACGTCCACGTGGTTGTAGTCCCACTTGTCGCCCGAGAGGCTGTCTTCCTTCTTCGGCGCCTCGCCCAGCGGCCCGTAGCCAACCTTGTTGGTCAGCGATTCGGCGCCGCCCTCGTGCGCGAAGTCAGGATGGGCCTTCGCCTCCTCGAGCGTCGCGTAGCGGATGACCGCTCGCTCCATCGCCTCGTGCCCAGGCAGCGAGTATGTGCCTTGCGTGTCGTATTGCTTCCGATTGAGGTCCTGCTGCGCAAAGGCGCCGCGGTGCTCGATGGTCTGCACCTGCGTGACGCAGATGTCATAGACCTCGCCCGTCTTGCTCAGCTTGCCGGCAGCCGCATAGGGTGAGTCTGCCGGCCGAACCAGGTACGCGTTGAAGCCCACACCCGAACCCACACGCCCGGACTCCGAACGTCCCAGGCCCACATGCACCGTCACTGCGCCGTCTGCATGACCGGGAGCCACCAGCACCGGAGCGATGATCGACCGGCCGTTCACCTCGATCTTCACCGCGTCGCTCTGCTCCAGATTCATCGACTCGGCCGTCGCGAGACTCATCAGCGCAGCGTTGTCCCAGCTCAGTTTAGTCACCTGCTTCGGAAGCTCCTGGAGCCAGCCCACATTTGCGAAGCGCCCGTCATAGAGCGAGGGGTCGGGGCGGAAGTTGATCTCCAGCATTCCCGGACCGGCCGCAGGGAGAGGCGTCGCCGCTGGGGCAGCCTTGCCCGAAACCCCTCCGCCTCTCGGCGCAAAGGCGGTTCCCTCGACCCAGCCGTCGTGCAGCGCTTTGCGCCAGCCTGCGGCAAAATCACCCTTGATATACGTCTTTGCGTTTGCCAGAACCGCGTCATAGGCCGAGACCGAGGGGTCCAGAAGCGCCTGCAGCACGTCATGCGCCGAGTGCCCCCCATACATCGGATCGATCATCGGCTGGAGCACCGTCAACGTCCCGTCGTACGCACGTGCATCCGACCAGCTCTCGAGATAGTGGCTCCGATTCACATGCCACACCGAGATCTTCGCGGTCTCATCCACATGGGAACCCAGGTGCGCCGTATTCGGAACCTTCGCAAACGCGGAGGCGAACTCCAGATCCGCAGGCGCGGCATAGATCGGGTTCGCCCCAAGCATCACCAGCCACTGCACCTTGCCCGCATTCATCTCGCCGACCAGCGCCTTCAGATCGGCCGTCTGCTCCGTCGGCAGGGGAGCCACCGTGTCGGTGTACACCACCGTCTTGCCCACCGCGCCCATCGCCTGGTTCAGCGCAAACGCCGCCGCATGCACCGCCGCCGGGGCCTGCTCGCCCGGAATCACCACGCACCTGCCGCCGGCCTTCTTCAGGTCGTTCAGCACCGCGGTCACGAACTTCTGCTGCGCCGCATCCGCGAACGAACCACCACCCCCGGCAAGCACATTCGCAATCGCCACGATGTCGCTCGGCTTCGCCGCCAGCCTGTGCTCCGCCTTGAAGCCCGTCACCGAAGGCATCGTCTCGATCACATACATCCGGTTCAGCGTCTTTGCCGCGTCCTCCGGCTCATACCGGTGCCGCTCCGCATACGCCGCCGCCATCGGCAGATGTCCCGGAAAGTGGATGCCCCCCAGAAAATCCGCATCCAGCGAAAGAATCACATCCGCATTCTCCAGCTTGTACTGTGCATCCGCGTAGCCGCCGAACGCCGCCTTTGACGCCGCCATCGCGCCATCGCGGTTCACCGGATCCCACTGCACCAGCTTCGCCTGCGGATACTTCGCCTGCACCTGCTTCCACTGCGCCGCCAGCGTGGGCGACGTAATCGTTTCGCTCAGAAAATAGATTCCCTGCCCACCGGAGCTCCCGCGCGCCGCACCCGCAAGCGCCTCCCGGAACCGCGACCACTCGCTCGTCATCCCGCGGAAGAGCACCTCTTTCGAACGATCCGGATCGTACAGATCCAGCAGCGTGCCCTGGGTGATCGCGTCCGACTTGCCCTTCGACATCGGGTGCTCGGGATTGCCTTCAAGCTTGATCGGGCGAAACGCGTCCGACTTCACCAGCACCGGGATCGCGCCCGTAGGAAACGGATGCGCAGTCGCGAAGTACATCGGCTTGCCCAGCACCAGGTCCTCGGGCTGCTTCACGTACGGGAAGATCGGCTCGTCCGGCTGCTTTGTGCAGCCCGTCATCCCGGCAAGCGCAAGCGAGGCGCTCATCACCTTCAGGAATCCGCGCCGGCTGACCGCGTCCGTCCACTCGCTGGCCGACGTGCCGGCCTGCCGCGGAAACTCCTCCGTGACCATCTCCTGGAACGCAGGCGTCGCCGCCAGCTCGTCCAGGCTCTGCCAGTAGCGCTTGCCCTTCTGCCCGTCAAGCTTCGCCCGCACCTCGGCCAGCGTCAGCTTCGCCGGCGCAATGGAGGTCACGACCTGTGCTGTCCCGTTCTCTGCGTGTGTCATTGGTTCCCTGCGTGTTCCGCTCGGCGTCTCGCCTGTGATCTCGTTCATCGGTGGCACACCTCGCAGCTCGAAAGCTCGTTCGCCGTGCGGATGTGGTACTGCGCCATCAGGTAGTGCCCCAGATCCTCCTGCCGCGTAAACCTCTGGAAGCTGGCAGGCAGCATCAGCCCGCCCGGGGTTCCGTCGCTCACCGTCGCGCCCTCATGAATCTCCGATTTCGGTTCAAGCGACGTGCCCGACTGCGGACCCGCCTGAGACCTGCCCAGTGGCCCGCTCGCCTGCAGCATCGCCAGCTCCGGGTTCCCGCCCTGCTTCGGATCCTTCGTCGTACACGCCACGCTCTGTGCCGTGGGACCCGTGCCCGAAGCACCCTTGCCCGTCGCCGCGCACCACACCGGCCGCTCGCCCGAAGGGCCGTCCCACGCCATGTTGTAGATCTCCGCCGTCGGCCGCAGATTGACCGCAGGGTTGCGATGGCAGTTCAAACACCACTCCATCTGCAGCGAGTTCTGCTGATACATCAGCGGCATCTGGTCCACGCGTCCATGGCAGCTCGCGCAGCCCAAACCCTTGTTCACGTGAATCTCGTGATTGAAATACACGTAATCCGGCAGATCGTGCACCCGGATCCACTGGATCGACTCCCCGCTGGCCCAGCTCTGCCGCACCGGCTCGAGCAACGCCGCGTTCGTCCAAATCTGCGCATGGCAGTTGATGCACGTCTTCGTCGGCGGAATCCCCGCGTAGCTCGACTTCTCCACAGACGTGTGGCAGTACTGACATTGCAGCCCAAGACCCTCCACGTGGTGCTTGTGGCTGAACGGCACCGGCTGGTCCGGCCGCTGTCCCTGCCGCGTCACCCACGGCGAACGCTGCAATTGGTCCAGGGCCACCCCCAGCGCAATCACAATCAAGCCCGACAATACCAGGCTTGCACGGGCCAGCGCGTTCGAACTGCGGTCAAAAACTTGCGCCATGAGTCGGTTCCTGTTTCCTTAATGGATCCCTGTCGGAGATTCGGTCTGGTGTGCCGAGGGAAAGTCGTTCCAAAGGCATCGTTCTAGTCAGCTCACCGGCGGTGCTCGCACATCCTGTCCGCCCTGTACAAATGTCTCGCTTGGAATCCCAGAGTATAGCAACCGAAAAACGTTTGCCAACTAAGGGTACCCCGGCGAAAAGGGTTTTCTATCTGACATATCCGATTATCGAAACCACAATTCACCCCGGCACAAATATTCTGCAGCGACATACCATCCTCGCACCCCCCCACCGTCTGCGGATGCGCCCGAATCGCGTCTTCGTGCCGCCGCTCGCTCCAGGCACTCACAACCCACTCCGTGGCGCATGTCCATCGGCGCTGCACCGCTCCGCACTCGCCCCTATTCTGGAAGCCGCGCACCGCTGGCGAATCAGGGTCCGCGCGCCGCCCTTCGCGCACAGCTTCGCCGTCAGGAGCCGTGGTATATCTGAGCCACCTATGTCCCGGACGCCCAGACCACGCCCGCCCTCCTACAACATCGCCCAGGCGGTCGCCGACCTCACCGCAGCCGATCCAAAGCTCGGCCGCCTCATCCAACGCGCCGGGCCCTTCACCCTTACCCTCCGCTCTACCCAGTCCCCGTTCGAAGCCCTCCTCCGCGCCATCGTGTACCAACAGCTCAACGGACGAGCCGCGGAGACCATTCACCGCCGGCTGCTCGACTCCTTCGCCCCCATCACCGGCATCCACCACCTCACGCGGGAGACCATCCACTTCACCGCCCAGCACCTCCTCGACGCGCCGAACGAGCAGCTCCGCGCCGCCGGCCTCTCCCACAACAAGGCACTCGCCGTCCGCGATCTCGCCGCGAAGACGCTCGAAGGCACCGTCCCCACTCTCTCCCGCATCCGCCGCATGTCCGACGAAGAGATCGTCACCCACCTCACACAGGTCCGCGGCGTAGGACCCTGGACGGTGGAGATGTTTCTTATGTTTCGACTCGGCCGTCCCGACGTCCTCCCCACCTCCGACTACGGCGTCCGCAAAGGCTTCGCCCTCACCTTTGGCAAACTCAAACCGGCCGACAAGGTCACGCCCCTCGACCTCCCCGCCCCCGCCGTCATGGAGAAGCGCGCCCTCCGCTGGCGGCCCTGGCGCTCCGTCGCCTCCTGGTACCTCTGGCGAGCCTGCGACCTAGCCGCAGGCAAGCTTCCCGAGCCCGGCTAAAACTCTGTTCCTCCCGCTCGTCTCAGAACTCCAGCCGAAGGCTCACCTCGATCTGCCGTTCCCGCGACGCGCTCGTACCCGAGGACGTATGCGTCCCGAACGGCTGCACATTCAGCCCCTCCGCCGCCACCGCCGCCGCATCCTGGAACACCATAGGCGTCACCCCGTTCACCGCCGTTCCCACTAGAAACGCGCGCTGCTCCACACCCGTCACGTTGACATGGTTCCCCACGTTCAACGCGTCGACGGCGGCGCGCAGCCGCACCCCGTCCCGCAACCCCAGCGTGCGCGCCACATGCAGATCCACACGCGCAGAGTCCGGCAGCCGCAGCGTGTTGCGACCCACGGTCGGCAGCACGGTCGACCCGCCAGACCCGTTGATGCTCTCGCGCCCTCCGGAAAGGCGCGTCCCGCCGAAGATCCGGTAGCTGTAGCCCCGGCCGCTGGTCTCGGACACCACCGCAGACAGCGCCCATCCGCCCGCCACCGCACGCAGTGCGCGCGCACCGGCGTCCTGTCCGAGCCAGGCTTCCGTCCCCGGCCTCCACACCAACGCACCCTCCACCCGGTGCGGGAAGTTCAGCGCCGACAGCCCCTTGTCGTACCGGACCGTGAACGGATCGAACTGAGCGTTGGAACGCGGCGTCGCGCCTCCACCCTGCCCGAAGTCGATCGCCTTGGACCACGTCCATGCCGCGCGAAATCCAACCCGCCCTTCCATTCCACGCCGCGCCTCCACCGTCAGCCCGTGGTACGTCGCGTTGGAGTTCGAAAGAATATCCGTAACAGGGCCGAAGCTTGGGCTTACCCGGGCCGTATACACCGGGACCGCAAACGTCTCGCCATCCCGCAGGCCCGCACGCCCCGCACCCCCGCTTAGCTGAAGCACACGCACACCCGTCGCCGGAGCAATATTGATGTCCACCGAGTTCGGGAGTTGCCGATCCGCATTGGTTACATATGCGACGCGCGCCAGCACGCCTCTGCCTACAGGCTGCTCGACGGAGAACGTCCCCTGCTGCACCATGGGCAGACGATACCTCCGGTCGAACACCACCGCCGATGTCGTCGAGGCAACCACGCCCGCAGGCGCCGACAGAAAGGAGCACGCATACCCGAACCCCACCCCGGCCGCCTGTGGACAGGAGGTCTCCGTCCGCGGCACGATCCGTACCCTGTAGACCGAAGCTGCCGTCGCCGTATCGAGCAGCACAGCCTGCAGCGTAATCCCGGGTACGCTCCCGAAGTACACCCCATAGCCCGCGTGCACCACGCCGCCCCCATGGCGGAAAGGCCGCCACGCAACGCCCAGGAGCGGTCCGAAGTTGTTGCGGTCCTCGGGAAAGACGCTGGTCGCCCCACGCGCGCCAAACACCGAGTCCAGAGCCGCGTTCGGACGCTGCGGGAGCGGCAGCAACCCATACTCGTACCGCACGCCCGCATGCACCGTCAGCCTGGGCGAGACGCGCCAATCGTCCTGGACAAAGCCCGCCCACTCCTGCCGCGCAAACTCGACGCCCGCCTGCCCGAAGCTCTGTGAAAAGGAGCGGAAGCAGAAGTCATGCACCGCGGCGCCGATCGAAGGACAGCCGCCGTTCGGATACGCATGGACGTTGAACGTGTAGTCCGTGATCCAGTCCACCAGCCCTCCCGCCTTGCCGTTCGTGGCGCCGCTGTCGTAGCTGAACGTCCCCTCGGCATTGGTCAGCGAGTCGGTGGTGTCATGGATCGCGCTGAAGTCTGCCCCAAGCTGCAGCAGGTGCCCGCGCCCGGTCCAGGCGAGCACATCGGCCGCCTCGAAGCGCCGCTCGTCCGGGTACGCCCGCCTGCCAAGCCCGGCCGGGGTTCCGAAGACCAGGCCCTGCGGTCCGATCGAGATCTCCGGCGGAAGTCCGCCCGGCCCGATGTTCGGCTCCTGCGGCAAGGGAGTCTGGGGCGTCTCGTACTGCAGCTCGCGGCCATACTGCACGCGCAGCTCGTTGGTGAGGCGCGCCCCGAACGGGTGCACCCACCGCCCCACCCCCATATCCACGCTGCCGAAGCTGGACCCCAGACTCGCGATCCCGCGGCTTACCACAGGCGTGCTCCGCGCCCCCGCGGGATTGCTCCAACGCACCCGGTTGTACTCCAACGAGAGCCGGTCCGCGTCGCGGGGATCCCAGTCCAGCCGGCCGAAGTTCACCGTCTGGTCCGCACGCCGGTCCACCGTCCCGGTCAGGCTGTCCAGGTAGGTGAGCGCCGTGGCGGTCTTCGCAGGGGACACGCCGCGCGTCGCCAGCAGCGCGGTCTGCGTGGCCGTCAGCCTGTAGAAGTCGGCGGATCCCGGGGACGACACCGCCGGAAATGCCCGCCGCTGCGCATCGAACGCATACAGAAAGGACGCCCGGGTCGCCGCCGAACCGGAACGGCCGCCGCCGAGCGCATCCGCCGCATGGGACCGTCCGGGCCACTCCCAGCGCAGCGGCCCGCCCAACCTTCCGCCGAACTGCTGCCGCAGATCCTGCGGCTTCACCACCGCGCTCGTCACGAGGCCGGCGGTGTACCGGGTGGCGACGTTGAAGGGATCGGCGGCAGCCCACGCGCTGTCCCGCACGGTGTAGAAGAGCATCCCGTGCACCTGCCCTCCACCCGAGCGGGAGACCTCCGTGATCACCCCGCCGACGCCATGCCCGTACACCGCGGAGCCATAGGCGACGGCGCTCCCCTGGCCCTGAACTCGAAACTCCCGCACCGCCGCGTGGGAGAACGTATACGCCGCGCCGGCGCGGCGGCCTCCGTCTTCAACCGACCGCCAGCCGCCGCCCGGACCGGCTGAGCGCTCCGCCTCCTCGTCTGTGCCGGCAGAGCCATCCTCCTCGACGCCTGCGCCGAGGGGCGCGGCACTGAAGCTCTCCTGCGCGGATGTGCCGTCGAGCCGGGCGCCGGCCTCCGCGGGATCCGTGTCCCGCGGGCTCGCCTCCGCGGCAGCATCCTGCTCATCGAGGACCGTCTCCTCCGCAGGGGCGGCGGCGGGAGCTGACACGGCGCGAGCAGAGGGCACCAGCCCAGCGCCGCGCGCGGCCGCGCCCCAGCCGTCCGCGGGCAGCTCCGTCACCTCGCCCAGGTTGACGGTTACGCCGGTGGGGAG